>NZ_DATGNO010000021.1:0-12293 GCF_035306705.1 Xanthomarina sp. | reverse complement strand
TCCAAAAAATAAAGAAAGAATTAAGCCTAAGGCGGTATCTGATTTTAAATGGGTTTTGGTAACAATGCCTCTAATCCAAAAGGTTCCTATTAAACCACTTACCAACGCTCCAAGAAGTAAGGTATTGGTGTCTTTGGATCCCGTAATTAAAAAGGCGATGGCGATTCCAGGAAGTGCCGCATGGGAAATGGCATCTCCTAATAAACTTTGTTTTCTTAATACAGCAAAACTACCAAGCATACCAGTTACAGCACCAAGAATGGCTGTTCCTAAGGTAATGGTTCGCAAAGTGTAATCGCTAAAAACGAGTTCTATATATTCTTTTAAATCCATAATTCCTGCGAAAGCTGGAATGGCTTCCTGTTTTCGCTAATAAGTTTTTTGATTTGCGTAAATATTAGACCTTTCAGGTTTTTAAAACCTGAAAGGTCTGTTTTAAAGAGATTTATTTTTACTATTTTTTTCCAATTAAAACAAGACTATTTTTTGTATTATAATTCTCTTTTTTCCAAAATTTAAGAAGAAAATCTAAATCGTTTAAATACGACTTATAAGGTTCTTTTTTAAAATAGGACAATTTATCTTTATAGTTTTCAATTAAGTAATGTGCAAATTCGGTGGAGCATTCTTCAGACATTAGTATATGCTGCACATCTTCATGACTTTCTTCTGTAAAAAACGGATTTCTTTTATCTGGGAATGCATTTGAAATATTTTGAAATATTTCAATACCACATTTAGGATTAAAAAACACAATAATTTCATCATCAGAAATATTATAATCTGAGTCATTACCAAAATAACCGTCGGTTCTGGTTCTTTCGTGAGCTTCTTTATTTTGTTGTTCAGAGAGTTGTAGTGAATTGTTAAAAAAGAGTGTATAATCGTCTAAAAAGCTATTTAAATCTTCACTTTTCATAAAAGCAATTAAAGAATTGGCATTAAAACCTAGAAATGCGTCTTCTTGTTTTTTTAATATATCTTTAATTTCATTACTATCCATTAAGAAATTAACAGCAGCTCTGTCTTTTGCTGAATTTTTTTGATCTAACATGAGGTCTGCATCAAAATCTATCTCGTGGAAACTACCAGAAAACCACCATTCGTTATTAAAATTAACTAATCCTATATAGATAATATCATCTTCTTTTAAATCGTTGTAATGGTCAAACGATTTTTTTGTTAATTCAAATAACATGCTAGATGCTATATGTTCTAAAAAAACGGAATACTCATCTTGTTTTTTATAGATAAATAAGCCTTTAATTTTGTTAGATATACTAGAAATACTTTCATGTTTATTGTGAGATTTACCGAGTACCGATTTTACCCAATCTTTGCCATTGAGAGACAACAAGGAGCTGCTTCGATTAAAAGTATAATCTTCAGTAATCTCTTTAATATATTCCATTAATAATCCTGGATCTTCATCCTTTTTATCTTCAAGAATTTGTGAGATATCAGAATTAAGTTTTTGCTTAATATCTGGGTAGAATAGATAGGATTGAAAGAAAATATTGTGGATAACATGTCGGATATCATAAAAATCTCCTATTTCAGGATGAAGCTGATAGAATTTTTGAAGCACTTTATTTTCTGGTGCAAATTCATATTCTTCATCTAAAACTAGCATCGCTTGATTCGCGAGAAGCCAAATAAACTCGTTGTACGGATTAGCAAACTTATCTTCTTGAATGGTATTGATAAAATACCAAATTAGAATAGCAAGGTCCTCAACATTTATTTCTTCATCTATATAATTGCTGTCAAGATTAAAAAAGGGCAGCGTTTTATTATGGTTGCTGGTATATTCTTTTTTAAAGCTTTGCCATAAATTAGTATCAGAAATTATATCTTCAAAATAGCAGGTAAGAAAACAACAGAATGAATAAATTTCTTCTTTATCCATAAAGTTTAATAGCACCAGTTTCGACTCAGAATTAAAACTAGAATAGATTTTATTGGCAATTTTCAGGTAATATGAATCTGTATTGCTACTGTAGTTTTGTGGTTTTAACTCTAACCAATGTTTTATGTAAATTCTATCTTTCACACTTTTGTTTTTTATAGATAAGACTTTTAAAATGTATGTATTATAAATGAGTCATGTGCTCTATGGCTGGTTATTCCAGCGTATATTTAATTTTATTAGACCTTTCAGGTTTTTAAAACCTGAAAGGTTTCCATGTTTTATTTCTGAATACTCACTTTATAATTAATCCCATAGGTTTTTGTTAAGTTATCATCATTAAAGATGTCTTTAACTGGTCCTGTAGCAATTTTCTTTACATTTAAAAAGGTCACCCAATCAAAATATTCTGGAACCGTTTGTAAGTCGTGATGAACAACTATGAGGGTTTTTCCAGCTTTTCGTAATTCCTTTAAAATATTGATAATGGCAATTTCTGTGGTTGCATCCACTCCTTGAAAAGGTTCGTCCATAAAATAAATGGACGCATCTTGCACCAAGGCGCGTGCTAAAAAGATACGCTGTTGCTGACCTCCAGAAAGCTGACTGATTTGCCTGTTTTTAAAAGCGAGCATCCCCACTTTTTCTAAAGCTTCCAAAGATGCTTTTTTTTCTTTTAATCCCGGACGTTTAATCCAACCTAAACTGCCATAAGTTCCCATCATGACCACATCTAATGCGGTAGTTGGAAAGTCCCAATCGACACTTCCTTTTTGTGGTACATAAGCAACTAATTTGCGTTGTTGTTCATAGGGTTTTCCGTAGATAGTGACGCTTCCAGCAATTGGTTTTAGGATGCCTAAAATGGCTTTGATTAATGTGGATTTTCCCGCGCCATTTGGACCAACAATTGCCATAAGTACGCCTTCAGGAATTTCTAAATCTATATCCCAAAGTACGGGTTTGTAATTGTAGGCAACGGTTAAATCGTCTACTTGAACTGCCATCTTTCCTGTGAAAGCAGGAATGTCTTTTTGAGTTTTTATTTCGCTCACTTAGTTTGTTATTTTAGTTGCTGTGGACAATTATTGTTTTTTCGAGGTTTACTTTAAAGCATTCACAATGGTGTTTACGTTGAATTCAAACATGCCAATATAAGTGCCTTCAACAGTTCCAGCATTTCCTAAAGCATCCGAATACAAGGTGCCACCAATAGCCACATCATGACCTGTAGATATAACAGCCGCTTGTAAAGCCTCGATGGTTCTTTTTGGAACAGAACTTTCAACAAAAATGGCTTTTACTTTTTTATCAATAATAAAAGACGCTAATTTTTGAACATCCTGAACTCCAGCTTCTGTTGCTGTGGAAAGGCCTTGCAAGCCAACCACTTCAAACCCAAAGGCTTTTCCGAAGTAATTAAAAGCATCGTGCGCAGTGACTAAAATACGTTTATCTTGTGGAAGTGTTTCTATTGTAACATGTAATTTTTCTTTTAAAACCAGTAGTTTTTCTACATAGGTTTTTGCATTAGCCTCGAAAAAGTCCTTGTTTTCTGGATTTGCGGCAGATAATTGCTCTGCTACATATTGGGTGATTTCTATCCAATAATCGACATTGAACCAAATATGTGGATCGTAATTACCAGCAAAATTATCTGAGGAAATGAGAGTGTTTTGATCTAAAGCATCAGAAATTGCAATGGTTTTAATGTTTTGGCGGCCCATTTTTTCAAAAACATCCACCAATTTACCCTCTAAATGCAAGCCACCATAGAATATCAAATCGGCATTGGCTAATTTGGAAACATCACCTTCACTCGCTTTATAGAGATGCGGATCGACGCCACTTCCCATTAAACCTTGAAGATTAATTTTATCTCCACCAATATTTTTTACCAAATCGGTTATCATGGTGGTTGTGGTTACAATATTTAGTTTGTCATTAGTCTCTTTGGTGTTTTTACAATTAAATAAAACCCCAAAAATTAACAAGGAGAAAACTATTTTTTTCATACGTCTAAATATTTATTGCGAAGGTACTAAATTAATAGGTAATTTTTAGATAAGTTGATATCTAAGTCCTAAGAAAATATAATGGGCTTTATTTGGTATGTATTTTAATATAAACTGAAAGTTCATGGATATGATTGTTTAAAATGCGAAAGTTATTTTCGGCATAAAATAAAACCCTAAAAACGGGAAGTTAGCTTACAGATATCTATTAATTATTCTAAAGAGGGATTTAGGTTTAGAGCAGTCTAAATTTATGTTTGTTATTTAATTACTTTATATTTGTTTAATTAAGATTTAAGATGATAACCCTTACAGAAGAAAATTATATAAAAGCCATTTACCACCTAAGCAAACACGGCAAGGAAATGGTAAACACAAATGCTTTAGCAGAAGCTATGAGCACAAAGGCCTCGTCTGCTACAGACATGGTTAAAAAATTGGCTGATAAAAACTATGTAGATTATAAAAAATACCAAGGAGCTATTCTTACTGAAGTTGGAAACAAAATAGCCATGAACGTGATTAGGAAACATAGACTTTGGGAAGTTTTTTTAGTAGATAAGTTGCATTTTTCTTGGGATGAGGTCCATGAGTTAGCCGAACAGTTAGAGCATATAAAATCTCAAAAACTTATAGATAAGCTCGATGCATTTTTGGGCTATCCATCGCACGATCCGCATGGAGATCCTATTCCGGATAAACATGGAGACTTTATCATTATAGAAAAAATGACGTTAGCTCAAGCTCAAATTGATGAAACCTATAATTGTGTTGGGGTGAATGATAGTTCTTCGGAGTTTTTGCAGTACTTAAATAGTAATAAAATAGAGCTTGGAACAAAAATTGAAGTGCTGCATAAGGAGGTTTTTGATAGTTCGATAAAAATTAGGGTAAACGGACTTGAGATGACAGTTTCCAATAGTGTCGCGCAAAATCTATATCTTCAGAAAGTATAATTTTCTGGGCCTATATAAAATATATTTCACACATAATAATATGATGAAACAAGCTTTTTTTATCAGTTGTTTTTTTAGTTTTTTATTCACTTTTCCTCAAGATTCTACACATGTAAAAGTTGAAGCTCCAAAAATTGTGGCTAAATTATATCTAGGAAAAACCTATCAGATAGAAGATGTTCAGATAAAATTCTCTGATGTTTTATCCGATTCACGTTGCCCCGAAGATGTTACTTGCATGTGGGCTGGAGAGGCTGCAGTATTGATTGATGTTTTAAAAGATGATGTAATTATTAAACAAAAGAAACTTGTTTTTCAACCGGGAAAAAAGATGGATGATAATTTAATGAATTTGTTTTCTTCTGAAAAACATTCAGTCTTGGCGCTTGGGATTCTTCCCAACCTGAATTCAAATATAAAAATTAAGAAAGAAGATTATTACCTTCAGTTAGAAATCATTAAAAAGGAATAAATTCTTTTTTAAATGGATCTTTTTAGTGGCAATTATCACAGTCGTGCGCCTGAACTCCTTTTTTGGATTTGGATTTTTTCCAAAAGAATTTCTTCACTAAAAATGCTAGAGCCATAAAAAGTGCTGCAAAAGCTAAGATATTTTGTAAAAGGTCATTCATAATTTTTTAGTCGTAATTTTCATTAAAACCTTAAATTAATAATTGGTATGCAATTAATGCTACAACATACGCAAAAGCAGTCATTAATACCAATTGTAAAACTGGCCATTTCCAACTATTGGTTTCACGTTTTACAATAGCAAGCGTACTCATACATTGCATAGCGAAGGCATAAAACAACAATAAGGAAATACCCGAAGCAAAATTAAATAGTGGGCCACCCAAAATTGGATTTACTTCGCCAGCCATTCTGTTTTTAATAGTTTCTTCCTCATCACTACCAACACTGTAAATCGTTGCTAAAGTTCCAACAAAAACCTCTCTGGCTGCAAAAGAACTCACTAAGGCAATCCCAATTTTCCAATCGTAACCCAAAGGTCTAATCGCTGGTTCTATAGCTCTTCCTGTTAATCCAATAAAAGAATACTCTAGTTTTTGAGAAGCTATTTCGTTGTCTAGTTCTTCTTCAGATAAATTTTGGGAAGCAAACTTTTCGGTAACGATTTCTTCGGCATTATTAAACTCATCTCCCGGTCCATAAGAAGCTAAAAACCATAATACAATGGAAATGGCCAAAATAATTTTTCCTGCTCCAAATACAAAGGCCTTCGTTTTTTCGACAACTGTTAAAGCGACATTTTTAATTAAAGGCAATTTGTAATTTGGCATTTCGACCACAAAAAATGATTTGCTCTTAAATTTTAATATTTTATTTAAAATCATGGCAGAAATCAAAGCGGCTCCAAAACCAATTAAGTAAAGTAACATTAACGTTAACGCTTGATAACTCATGCCTAGAAAACGACCTTCGGGAATAACTAAGGCGATAATAATTAAATACACCGGAAGTCTGGCAGAGCAAGTTGTAAAAGGAGTTACCAAAATAGTAATTAAGCGCTCTTTCCAGCTTTCAATGTTTCTAGTGGCCATAATAGCCGGAATAGCACAAGCTGTTCCTGAAATTAATGGCACCACACTTTTTCCACTTAGGCCAAAACGTCTCATGCCTCGATCCATTAAAAAGACCACACGACTCATGTAGCCACTTTCTTCAAGAACGGAAATAAACAAAAACAAGAAAGCAATTTGAGGAATAAAAATAACGATACCACCAAGTCCTGGAATAATTCCTTCAGACAATAAATTGGTAAATGTTCCAGCGGGTAAGGCATGTTTTGTCCATTCGCTTAAAGACGCAAAGCTCGCGTCTATAAAATCCATAGGCACAGAAGACCAATCGTAAATAGCTTGAAAAATAAGTAATAGTATAAATATAAAAATAGCATAACCCCAAACTTTATGGGTTAAAACTCTATCTAATTTTATACGTAAATCTTTAGCAGTACTCAAGTCGATAGCTTGCCCTTCTTTAAGGACATTATTAATAAACTGGTAGCGTTTTACGGTTTCCTTTTGCTGTAATCTTTTTAAATCGGCTTTGGATTTTGTTTTAAAATCCTCTACGGCATCAAACTCATTTCTGTCGGTTTTTCCAAAGTTAACATCTTGGGTAATAACCAACCAAAGCTTGTATAATAATTGGTTTGGAAATACTTTTTGAAGGTCTTCGAAATATTTTTTATCGATTTCGGAGGCATTCATACAAGGCGAGACAGAAAGTTCTCTATAATTGAAGATTAATTCTTTTAGCTTATCGATTCCTTCGTTTTTCCTAGTGCTTACTAGGGCTATTTTAGTGTCAAGATGCTTTTCTAAATAAGGAATATCTAACGAAATACCTTTATATTTCATTCTGTCGGCCATATTAATAACAAGAATGGTTGGTATTTCTAGATCTTTAATTTGAGTAAATAAAAGTAAGTTTCTTTTTAAGTTCTCAACGTCGCTAATAACTACGGCAACATCTGGAAAGTCTTTGTCTTTTTTATTTAAAAGAAGTTCAATAACCACATTCTCGTCTAGAGAGGATGCGTTTAAACTGTAAGTTCCGGGTAAATCTATAATGTGGGCTTTTACGCCACGGGGAAGTTTGCAAACACCTTCTTTTTTTTCGACGGTAATACCTGGATAGTTTCCAACTTTTTGGTTCAATCCGGTTAAGGCATTGAAAATGGAGGTTTTACCGGTATTAGGATTTCCTATTAAGGCGACATTAAGTTGCTTACTCATTACAAATTTCAATTAAAACATGGATAGCAGTTTCTTTTCTTATGGCCAAATGCGTTCCGTTTATATTGAGATATAAGGGGTCTGAAAATGGAGCTACTTGAAGAAGCTCGACCTCATTTCCCGGTAAACAACCCATTTCTAGTAATTTTAAGGGAATATAAATGGAGGAAACATCAGTGATAATGGCTCTCTCTCCTCGTTTTAGATGTGCTAATGTAACTTGCAAGCCTATTTAGATTGATTTTAAAGAAGCAAAAGTAGAATAAAATTTCAGGCAAAAAAAATTGTGAACTATAAAACTATTTATATTCTTCTTTTAAGATTTTAATCTCCTTAAGTAATCGGGAAATATCGTCTGGATTTGTGCCATCGTAATACCCTCTAATTTGACGTTTTTTGTCTATTAACATGAAGTTTTCAGTATGGATCATATCGTATTCATCTCCAGTACCATCGGTTTTCACGGCTAAATAACTTTTTCTAGCTAAGTTGTATATTTCTTTTTTGTTACCTGTTACCAAGTTCCATTTACTATCGATAACACCTTTTTCAAGAGCATATTTTTTAAGTTGCTCTACGTTGTCAATATCTGGAGTAACTGTATGCGAGAGCAACATAATATCTTGATCGTCCTTAATTTCTTTTTGAATTAAAACCATGTGGTCCGTCATAATCGGACAAATGGTCTGACAGGTTGTAAAAAAGAAATCGGCTACATATATTTTGTCGTTGTAACTGTCTTGCGTAATGGTTTCACCATTTTGATTTATTAAGCTGAAATCGGCAATCTTATGGTATTTTTTTTTGTATTGCAGCGTGCTATCTACCATTTCAGAATTAACCATTGTAGGCTGATAAATGGGTAAAGGCTTGTAAACATCATATACATTATAGATTATTAACATAATAATCACGGAAAGAGCTGCAAAAACGATAGCGAAATATTTATAATCTTTAAAAAATGAAAGCATTTTTATTTAATTTGAATTTTTCGGAGGATTTATTTGCAAAAATACGATAGATAAGTGTTTAATTCGGTAAATTTAACATCTAAATATAATATTGTGAATAGATTTTTACCTTGCTTGCTTGTTCTTTTACCAACCCTATCTTTCGGACAAGATTATGTCAAATCCATGGATGACATTAGAGATGCTGAAGCTAGAACCGCTTTAAACAAAATGTTCTATCGTGTTAATATGAATACGGGAAACTATGATGTTACCTATCATAGATTGGAACTAAATATCGACCCATCGCAGGCTTTTATTTCAGGAGATGTAACCACCTATTTTGAAGCCAAGGAAAACCTTTCGGAAGTTACTTTCGAGTTGACAGACAATATGGTTGTTTCTCAAGTATTGCAGCGTGGAAATTCGCTTTCTTTTAGTCAGAATTCTGATGATGAGATTGTTATCACTTTAAATCAAGTTCAAAATACAGGAGTCTTAGATTCCTTAACGATTAGTTATTCGGGAAATCCAGTGAGTTCTGGGTTTGGTTCTTTTGAACAAAACAGCCATAGTGGAGATCCAATTATTTGGACCCTTTCTGAGCCTTATGGCGCTAAAGGTTGGTGGCCGTGTAAACAGGATTTAATTGATAAAATAGAAAACATTGATATTTATATTACTACACCAGTAAATAATCCTTCAAACGAAGAATATATTGCCGTTGCCAATGGCTTGGAACAAAGTCAAACTATAAATGGCGCTTTTAAAACCACTCATTTTAAACATCAGTATCCTATTCCAGCTTATTTAGTTGCTATAGCAGTAACTAATTATGCAGTGTATTCGGACACGGTGGATAACAATGGGAATCCGTTTGAAATAGTTAATTATGTCTATCCAGAAAATCTAGCCTCTGCTCAAGCTAGTACAGCAGTAACGGTAGATATTATGAATTTATTTTCCAATCTGTTTCAGGAATATCCTTATGCCAACGAAAAGTATGGGCATGCCCAATTTGGTTGGGGTGGTGGAATGGAGCACACCACAGTTTCTTTTATGGGAAGTTTTGGAAGAAACTTAATAGCGCACGAATTGGCCCATCAATGGTTTGGGAACAAAGTAACCTGTGGGAGTTGGAAAGATGTTTGGTTGAACGAAGGATTTGCCACTTATTTATCGGGACTTGTGGTTGAAAACTTAGATGGAAATAGTCAGTTTACATCTTGGAAACAATCCTTGAATGCCTCGATAACTTCACAAAATGGGGGAGCTGTTTATTTAACAGATTCTGATACTTTAAGCGTCAACAGGATTTTTAGTAGCCGATTAAGTTATAATAAAGGAGCCATGGTTACGCACATGTTGAGAAAGAAATTGGGAGATGCTCCGTTTTTTCAAGGGATGCAAGATTATTTAAATCATCCAGATTTGGCTTATGGCTATGCCAAAACAGAAGATTATAAAGCAGTCATGGAAACCACAAGCGGACAAGATCTTACAGAGTTTTTTAACGATTGGATTTACAACCAAGGGTATCCGAGTTACGATATAACCTGGAATCAACCAAATAGCAACCAGGTTGTCATCTCTATTTCCCAAACGCAAAGTCACTCTTCCGTTTCATATTTTGAAGCCCCAGTTCCAATACGGGTTTTAGGAACTAATGGCGAGGAATTGGATTTGGTTTTAGACAATACCACAAACAGCGAAACTTTTTTAAGAACTGTAAACTTTACGGTGAATACTATTGTATTCGATCCAGAAGCTGATTTGATTTCAAGATATAATTCGGTGAGTTTGCATATAGATAAGTTTACTTTAGAAAACCAGTTTCAAATTTATCCAAATCCAACGACTCATAAGGTGCATATTTCTAAACCTAATAACATAATTGTTAGTCATATAAATGTTTATAATACTTTAGGTCAGCTTTTGCTAACCACGCCATGGACAGATAGTTTAGATCTTTCGACTTTGTCTTCAGGTTTGTTTTTTGTGCAACTCCATGCCAATCAAGGAATAATTAATAAATCCGTGTTAAAAAATTAAGTTATAGCTAAGTAAATGTTTTCTAAATGCTGTTAAAACACTACTTTTGCAAATTAATTTACACTAGAGAAAAATATACATGGAGTTTGTTATAAAAATATCTCAATTTTTATTGAGCCTTTCCTTATTAATTGTTTTGCACGAATTGGGACACTTTATTCCTGCAAAAATCTTTAAAACCAGAGTTGAGAAATTTTATTTGTTTTTCGATGTTAAGTTTTCCTTATTCAAAAAGAAAATTGGCGACACCGTTTATGGAATAGGTTGGCTGCCGCTTGGAGGCTATGTTAAAATATCAGGAATGATAGACGAAAGCATGGATTCCGAACAAATGGCCCAACCGCCACAACCTTGGGAATTTCGTTCAAAACCAGCTTGGCAACGTTTAATTATTATGTTAGGTGGAGTAACTGTAAACTTCTTTTTAGCCATCCTGATATACATAGGAATGAGTTATTTTTATGGAGATAGAATTCTTCCAATTGAAAATATCAAAGACGGTCTTCTAATTGAGAGTACGGTAGCCCAGAAAGCAGGTCTTTTAACGGGAGATAAAATTATTTCGGTTGATGGTGATAAGATAGACCATTTTTCACAGATTTCTGAAAAAGTATTATTTGGAAAAAGCATTGTTATTGAAAGAGATGGCCAGCAATCGACGGTTACTTTGCCAGAAGACTTTTTATCGCAATTAATAGATTCAAAGGAAAAATCTTTTATAGATTTAAGAATGCCTTTTGTTATTGCCGAAGTACCAGATTCCTCTTTTAATAAGGGAAGTGGAATTAGAAAAGGCGATATTATTACAGCTTTTAATGGCCAATCAACAAAATATATTGATGAGGTCATTCCAGCACTTGAAAGCTTAAAAGGACAAGATGTAGAAGCTACAGTTTTAAGAGATCAGGAAAAGGTGCAAATTCCACTTCATATTAGTAACGAAGGGAAATTGAGTTTGGTTTATGCCTCTGGAGCAACCCCTGAAACCTTAGAGGCTTTAGGTTATTATCAATTTGAAACTAGAAAGTATGGTTTTTTTGAAGCCATTCCTGTAGGAGTAGTTAAAACAGGCGATAAAATATCATCTTACATCACACAATTTAAAGCTATTTTTACTCCAAGTACAGGAGCCTATAAAGGTGTAGGTGGTTTTAAGGCCATCTATGATATTTTTCCTAGTTTTTGGAGCTGGCAGGTATTTTGGAATATTACAGCCTTTTTATCTATCATGTTAGGGGTTTTAAACTTATTGCCAATCCCAGCATTAGATGGAGGGCATGTGATGTTTTTACTCTATGAAATGATCTCTGGAAGAAAGCCTAGCGACAAGTTTTTAGAATATGCACAAATGGTAGGATTCGTGTTATTAATAGCTTTAGTTTTGTTTGCAAATGGGAATGATATCTTTAAAGCAATTTTTAATTAATTTTTTCAAAATATAGTTTGCAATAACTAATATTTAATATATATTTGCGCTCGCTAAGGCGAAAACATACTACTTAACTACTGTATATAACGGTTGGTTTGGAAAATATGGAAGTCAGAAAAAAGACTTAAAAAGAAAACAACACTCCTCCTTAGCTCAGTTGGTTAGAGCATCTGACTGTTAATCAGAGGGTCCTTGGTTCGAGCCCAAGAGGAGGAGCACA
>NZ_DATGNO010000020.1:0-6945 GCF_035306705.1 Xanthomarina sp. | reverse complement strand
AATATAAAAAGTGAGAAATAAGGGGGTGCAATAAAACAATTTTCATCTAAATGCCTGATAGATAATGGAGTGTAGAGTTTAAGATTAAACCCGTCCAGACCGCTTAAATTGCTAAAGCTCCAAGAAATTGGAGCTTTTTTTGGCAATAAAAATTAGTTGTGTTGTTTGACAGATGTAGTAGTCTGTCACATAGGTAGTAGAGTTGAAATCTTTCAACTTTATCCAATGGAAAGCTTTCCTTTTTTCTTAACCGAAGATTGGGATGCTTTTTTGTTTTAGGGTGGTTTGTGAATTTTTCGGGAATCATCAATAAGCCATCAAAAAGGGGTATAATTCGGGGACACTTCAAAATTCAAAAGGGGACAATGTATCTGTCTCAAAATCAACAAAATAAAATATTTAAAATTTATAAAAACTAATACTTATGCAAGTAAATAGGGTGACCATTTTATATGTCATATATAAGAGCAGAAAAAGGAAAGATGGTTGTACTTCTCTTAATTGTAGAATTACCTATCAAAACAAAAGAAAAGAGTTTGCTACAGGATATTATTTAAAAGCCCAAAATTGGGATAATAAAAACCAAGTAGTTAAGCCAACAGAAACAGAACACAACTTTTTAAATACACAGTTAAGCCTGATTAAGACACAAATTAATCAGGCTTTTTTATTACTACAGGTTAATGAAATTACTTTTGATGTAGATGATATCTTTAGGAAATATACAGGAGAGGAGGTTAAGCCTGATGTTGGGATTTATGAGGTGTACACATTATTCTTGAAGTATTTACAGAAATTAATTAATAAGGAGTTGAATGAAGACACGTATCTGAAATATGTTACATATGGTAAACATCTAAAAGAATTTATCAAATGGAAATATAACTCTAGGGATGTAAAAATATCATCTGTTAAAAGTAGTTTTATTGAGCATTACGAGTATTATCTCAAGACAGAGAAGGGTTTTGCTCAGGTAACCTTGAATAAGGTTATTCAGAGGTTCAGAAGGTCTATTAAATATGCAATTTCTGAGGATTACTTAACTAAAGACCCATTCATGTTATACAAGGCGAGAAGAGTGAAGAAAGAGGTTGTATATCTGTCACAAGCAGAACTTTTAAAGTTAGAGAATCAGACCTTTGATATTAACAGAATACAACAGATTAAAGACATGTTTGTATTTTGTTGTTATACTGGTTTAGCCTTTAAGGAAATGATTGGATTGACTAAGAAGGATGTTATATTGGAATTTGATGGTAATCTATGGATTAATGTCCATCCAGGCGCTTCAGTGACAATAACTTTTTTTTTCCTTATCATGTACAGGAATACTATATAAGTCCTCGCTTATACAGGTAAACACGCCTCCACTATCTACTTTTCAACTCTGGTTTTTTAGATTGCAATAGTTTCCATGGCCTTCTGCAATAACAGATTTCCCTCTTCATTTTCTTTAAAAAAACTTGGCATTAAATTCTTATTGAGTTAAAATCTTTTGTAAATTCATTAATAATAATTTGTAGGGTAGGCTATATTGCTAACGTGGCACGTTTGAAAACTCGAATAGAATGCACCGTAATTTAAAACAAATATTAAATGATGTAGATGACAACAAGTTTGTCCAGAGACTAGACGAGAACGCATTAATTTGTACGTTTAATCTTCAGGGCGACTTTACTTATATTAGCGAAGCATTTTGTTCTTTATTAGGCTATAGCAATTCTCAATTGCTATCTAGTAATATAGATTTGCTTTACCCGCGCACGTCACAAAAAAAAGAGATTTTCAATTGGCGTGAGATTCTGGCACAAAATAGGAATTGGTCAGGAAAAATTAATTTCCTGACTAAGAATGGAAAATTAATTGAACTAGAAGGCCACGTGTCTCCACTTTCAATGGCTAATGGGGAGAAAGTAAATTTTTATGGTGCATTTAAATTAAACTCGGAACATGTAGATTTTGACGACCATATAAAAAACGATTCCAGTTATAAATGGTTTTTTGAAAAAAGTCCCATTCCAAAATCGCTCATTTGTTTAAATAGTTTACAATATATTGATGTCAATAAATCTTGGGAAACATATACAGGATTTAATAAGGAGGATGTTGTAAATCGGGTTCAAAATGAATTAGAATTTCACGACTGCATAAATTTAGAATTTTTGGAGACATTTAAAGCTAATAATGAAGCGTCTTTTCAGATTGATAAGGCAAAGCTCAGTATAAAGTCTAAAGAGAAAAGATATGCCATTCTTACGTTCGAGAAAATTTATATTAATGGCGACGCCTATTTGCTTGAAATTATAAACGATATCACAGAAAGGTTAAGATATCAAAAAGAATTAAAAGACACGTCTAAAAGTTCTATTCTAAAAAAAGATACTATTTTAAAACTTGCTGGATTAGTTGGGGAGGATTTAGATTATGTTTTTCAGGAAATTACAGCGCTTTCCTCCAAGACGTTGCAAGTAGAACGTGTAAGTATTTGGAGTTTTAATAAATTGAAAACAGAATTGCGTTGTGAAAAATCGTATGGCTTTAACGCAAAAGGAAATCTAAATAAAATAAAATTTAAGATAGAAAGTTTCTCTAATTATTTCAAGGCTCTATTTAAGAATTTTACCATACTGGCAGACGATGCGCTAAACGATAAAAGAACTAAAGATTTCTCCAAAAACTATCTTGGACCCCTTGGAATTAGGTCTGTTTTAGATGTATTAATCCAAGGGCCTGATGGTTATTTTGGTGTGCTTTCTTTCGAGCAAGTTGGAGTTGTAAAAGAATGGACCACAGAAGATGAGGAGTTTGCAACTTCTATTTCTAATATTATTTCTCTTGCCATTGAAAGAAATGAACGTCATGAAGCCGAAATCCAATTATTAAAGTCCAATGAGAAATTAGTAACCCTTAATGCAGAACTGAATAAACTTAAAAGAGAGCTCGAGCAAGAAAACATCTATTTGCGTGAAGAAATTGATTTGGTTTTTAACTACGAAGAAATGGTTTATGGAAGTGCCGCTTTTAGTCAAGTGCTTACTGAAGTCGAGCAGGTTGCCAATACAGATGCTACCGTATTGCTTTTAGGCGAATCTGGAACGGGTAAGGAGTTGATAGCACGAGCAATCCATAATATTAGTAACAGAAAAAGCAAGCCTTTAATTAAGGTGAATTGTGCAGCTATTCCAAAAGAACTATTAGAAAGTGAATTGTTTGGACACAAACAAGGATCCTTTACTGGAGCCATTAAGGACAAATTAGGGAAGTTTCAATTAGCCGATGGGGGCACCTTGTTTTTAGACGAAATAGGGGAATTACCTCTGGATATGCAACCCAAATTATTGCGAGCCATTCAAGAGTCCGAAATAGAGCAAATAGGAGGCACAGAAACCATAAAGGTGGATATTCGTATTATTGCGGCTACCAATAGAAACCTTGAAAAAGCTATTAAGGAGAATACCTTCCGGGAAGATTTATATTTTAGAATTAATGTATTTCCTATTACCATTCCTCCATTACGGGAGCGGGTAGAAGATATTCCTATCCTTATCGAACATTTCGCTAATAAATTTAGCAAATTATATAAAAAGAATATCAAATACATTTCGGAGGCTACTAAAAGCGACTTACAATCTTATCCTTGGCCTGGAAATATTCGTGAACTTGAAAATTTAATAGAACGGGCGGTTATCTTATCTAATAACGACACGTTAAATATTCCTAATTTCAAATCCTCTGAAAAGGAATCTTTAATATCCTCTACCGTTTTATCTCTCGACGATGTTCTTAGAATCCATATAAAAAGGGTTTTGAACGAGTGCGACTGGAAAATTGAAGGCCAAGATGGTGCTGCCGAATTACTTGGTTTGAAGCCCAGCACTTTACGAGATAGAATTAACAAATTAGGCATCCAAAAATCCTAGGAAATTTCATTTTTCCGTGGAACTTCCTTTCGTCGAACATTTTCCACGGCATACCGTGACTTGTTTTTTTGTAGGTTTATTCTGTTTATTTTGCAACAAGCTTGTCATCAGTATGTTGTCCTGTATAGAAAGTGCCTTTCTTTTGTTTGGCACGCATGTTGGAATAGTCATATCATGAAAGCCCCAAAAAATCAAGTGAATGAACAACCTAATATTAAACGAGTCCGAGAAAGTTAAATTTCGGATTGAAAATGGTGTGTTAATTTGCGAGTTTAGTGATGTTAGTTGCAGATTGACAGAAAACAAGATTAAAACCTATATCCATCACATTGAAATAATTGCACAAGGTAAGCCCATGCCTTTTCTTATCAACATTAAAAGTTTTGTTGGCAGTTTTTCAATTCCCGCAGCAAAATTATTTGCAAACAGTCCGGTTTTAAAAAAAATAAGAATTTCAGAAGCTTTTGTAGTAGATACACTAAATGGAAAACTCCTCGTAAATTCTTACAAGAGAATTTACGAGCCAGAAACCACTTTTCAGGTTTTTAGTACAGTTGAAGATGCATTCGTGTTTTGTGTAGAATCTAAAAATAAATTTTATGCAAGACAAAATTAAAAATAACTTATTAAAGCAACAGGATTCAGACTTGTTGGCATCTTTAAAAAACCATGTTATCATTGCCCTCACAGATAACAAGGGAAAGCTTATATATGCCAATGAGAAGTTTTCAGACCTTCTTGGGGTTACAAAAGAAAACACCCTGGGAAGATGCAACCACTTATTAAAATCGCATGTGCCAAATAGAGCATCCTATGTAGAGATTTGGAGTACCCTACAAGCAGGAGAAGCTTGGAAGGGAGTTCTTCCTCACAAAACAAATACCAAAAAGTATTGGTTAGAAACTACTATTAAGCCTTTAAAAAACAATCAGGGAGATGTTGTTAAATATTTGACACTTTGTAACGATATCTCTAATTATTACAGCCATCCGGTTTATTCTAAGGAAAAACATCTAATTGGAAATTTCGCAAACGAAACGATATATATCAACAAATGTGGAAAAATAATCAATACGTCCAGAAGTGTTTTTAATTCTTCCAATGATAGCTTTGTTGGGTGTTTTATTTATGATTTTGTCAATCCTTCTGATCAGGAGTATCTTAGAAAGGAAGTGAAAAGAGTTTTTGATACTGGCGAAACTAGTAAGTATAAGTCCATAGGACTGTGTCCAAAGGAAAAGGAAACCACTTTTATCACAAAAATAAAACCAGTAGTCAATCTTCATGACGAAATAATTTATGCAACCATTAGCTCTAAAAAGCTGAAAGCCAAGGTTAAGGCAAAAGACGAGCTAAAAGCCATGGAATTGAAATACAGTAATATATTCCAATCTATTAATGTTGGAATTATTGTAGTAGCCAATAGCTCTGGAGATATTATTGAATGGAATAAAGGAGCTGAACTTGCTTTTGGTTACACCGAAACCCAAATTATTGGAGAGCCATTAACAGTTTTAATTTCCAAAAAGCATGTAGCAACAGGAGTTAAAGAGCTTTTGAAAGCAGTAGAGAAACTTGATAACAACATGTACGGTGAAAATATTGAAATGCTGGGTCTTAAAAAAAATGGTCAAGAATTTCCGGTGGAATTTACCATTAGCCATTGGAAAAATGGAGAAGAAGATTTCTATTGTGCCATCATGCTAGACATTTCGAAGAGAAAAAAACTAGAAGAAAAATTAAAAACCACGACCAAAGACCTGGAATTGTTTTTATATCGAGCGGCACACGACTTAAAAGCACCTTTAACGTCGGCTGAAGGCTTATTGAATCTGTTAAAAGAGGAGAAAATGAATGACAGATCGACTCAAGTTATTGATATGTTAGATGAAACCCTGGAAAAGAGTCGCTCGTTATTGGATGATTTAGCTTTTGCTTCCATTGTTTCTGAAAAAAAGAGAGCTATTTCTATTATAGATTTTGAAACGGAAATTTCGAAAGTGCTTACGCAACTAAAAGGAACTGAAAACTTTGATAATATCGTGTTTGAAACGGACATCCAGCAAACAACTGATTTCCACTTTAACCAAGAACTTATAAAATTTGTTTTTCAGAATCTCATTCAAAATGCAATAATATATTCTAGGCCAATAACAGATAATCATATTCCTAAAATTCAAATAGAGGTCAAGGCTTTAGATGCAAATACCCATATAATTATTACCGATAATGGTCAAGGAATAGGCCAGGAACATATAGATAAAATTTTTAATCTCTATTATAAAATAAGTAGTAGAAACCCTCAGAGTACGGGATTAGGACTGTTTGTTATAAAACGAATAGTAGAAGATTTAAATGGAGATATATTAGTTAAAAGTGAATTAAACCAAGGAACTTCATTTGAAGTAATTTTACCAAATCTATTTTAAAAATAAATATAAAAAATGATAAAGAATGTAATGCTGATTGACGATAACAAAATAGATCTTTTTATTAATCAACGAATTATAGAAAAATATAATTCTGAGATCAATACAAGGGTTTTTACAAGCGCGATATCAGCTATTAGCTTTTTAAAAATTTTGGAATTAAATGTCGGAATAAAATCGTTAACAGTGCCAGATGTCATTTTAGTCGATATTAATATGCCAGAAATGGATGGCTTTACTTTTTTTAAAGAGTTTAAGCAACTCCGTCTACTAGAAAAGTATGCCATAGAAGTTTATATGGTTTCGTCTTCCATTTGTCCAAGTGATATTTTTAAAGCCCAAAAAGAAAATAATTGCTCAGGTTATATTATGAAACCTTTAACTGTCGATAAATTTAAAAGTGTCGTACATAAATCTGTAAGCATTAATCAAGAACAAAACTTTAAAGAAATAATTTAAACAACAACCCCAAATTTTAACCTAAACCTAATAACATGAATTACAAACCTACTCTTTTCTTATTTTTCAGTTTGGGTATTTGCTTTCTGGCGAATGCACAAATTGTAAATAAAGGCGTGCTTAAAATTTCGTCGGGC
>NZ_DATGNO010000019.1:0-21649 GCF_035306705.1 Xanthomarina sp. | reverse complement strand
TAAAATTACCAAGCAGGTTACCAATAGAGAAACCGCTTCCCTAGACAAATATCTTCAAGAAATTGGAAAAGTTGACTTAATTACTGCAGACGAGGAAGTAGAATTAGCACAACGTATTAAAGCAGGAGATCAACTTGCTTTGGAGAAGTTGACAAAAGCTAACTTACGTTTCGTTGTTTCGGTAGCTAAGCAATATCAAAATCAAGGTTTAACCTTACCAGATTTAATTAACGAAGGAAATTTAGGACTTATAAAAGCCGCACAACGTTTTGACGAAACCCGTGGTTTTAAGTTTATTTCTTATGCTGTTTGGTGGATTAGACAATCTATATTACAAGCCTTGGCCGAACAATCTCGTATTGTACGTTTACCTTTAAACAAAATTGGTTCTATTAATAAAATCAATAAAACCTTCGCTTTTTTAGAGCAAGCACACGAGCGTCCGCCAAGTGCAGAAGAAATTGCCAAAGAATTAGACATGACTATTAACGATGTTAAAGAGTCCATGAAAAATTCTGGCCGTCACGTAAGCATGGATGCGCCTTTAGTTGAAGGTGAAGATTCTAACTTATACGACGTATTAAATAGTGGAGAGTCTCCAAATCCAGATAGAGATTTATTACACGAATCTTTACGTACGGAAATTGAAAGAGCACTTGAAACTTTAACACCTCGTGAAGCAGATGTTATTCGTTTATATTTTGGTTTAGCCAATCAACATCCAATGACTTTAGAAGAAATTGGTGAAACATTCGACCTAACCAGAGAACGTGTTAGACAAATTAAAGAAAAAGCTATTCGCAGATTAAAACATACGTCTAGAAGTAAAATATTAAAAACTTACTTAGGATAAAAAGATAAATTTCAAGAGTTAAAATTTTGACCCTTGGAGTTTTACGATAACTAACAGTATATTCTCGCTTAGGTGAGATACCCACTTTCGTGGGTACTAAGACTGTTCGTTTTTTGATTGATGAAAGAAGCCAGAGCTGATTACTCTGGCTTCATTTTTTTTAGACCCTTCCTAAATCCTTCATAAAGGGAAGCCACTATAAAAAGACTTTATTATCTTTACGCAAACAAAACGACAACACTACAATGAACTCAAAAATAATAGCACCTTCCATGTTAGCAGCCGATTTTGGCAACATGCAACGCGATGTAGAAATGGTTAATAATAGTGAAGCTGACTGGTTTCATATAGATGTAATGGATGGGCATTTTGTTCCTAACATTTCTTATGGAATGCCAGTAATTCAAGCCATCAAAAAACATGCTACCAAACCTTTGGATGTGCATTTAATGATTGAAAAACCGGAACGTTACATCGAAGAATTCGCTAAAGTTGGGGCAGATATTATTACTGTTCATTACGAATCTACAGTACATTTACACAGAACGCTTTCCCAAATAGAGGATGCTGGATGCAAAGCTGGAGTGGTTTTAAATTTAACAACTCCCATTTCAGTTTTGGAGGATATTTTACCAAAATGTTATATGATTTTGCTTATGTCCATCAATCCTGGTTTTGGAGGACAGAAATTTGAAGAGATGACCTATAATCGAATCAAGAAATTAAGACGTATGATTGACGAACAAGGCTTAAGCACGAAAATTGAAATTGATGGAGGCGTTACGGACAAAAATATCAAACAATTGGTAGATGCTGGCGCAGATGCCTTTGTTGCAGGAAGTCATGTGTTTAAAAGTGCTAATCCAATAGAAACTATAAAGCGATTAAAACAGCTTGCCAATTCATAAAAAAAAGCTCCAAATGGAGCTTTTTTCAGTTGGAATTAGTAATCAATTGGTTAGAATTGTTCAATTAAATAGTTGATTAAATCTGTTGTTGTAACTATACCTACTAATTTGTTGTCATCTACTACCGGCAAGGCATGAAACTCTTTTTTAGCCAGTATTTCAGCTGCTTCTTTTATAGTTGTTGTCGAGGTTACCGTAGTTAGGTTTTTGGCCATCACCTGTTCAATGGTAAACATATTATAAACAACGGTATCCACAGTGTCTTCATCTTCGTCAATGGCATCGGCAAAACTAATTCTCAGTAAATCTGTATAGCTTAACATCCCGATAATTTTATCGCCACTAACCACAGGAATATGTCTTATTTTTTTCTTTTTAAATATGCGCTCTGCAGTTTCCAAATCGTCTTTATTATTTAAAGTAATGACGTTTTTGGTCATTATGTCTGAAATAGGTGCTCTTCGTTTCATGTCTTAGGTTTTAAATTCTTTATTAAAGATAGGTTACCAAAACATAATAAAGAATGATAAAAGTCATGTAGACAGTTTAATACCCCGAAAAATTAAAATTCAGCATTTGCTTGGTCTTAGCATACACTTCTGGAAATTGCGATCTAAATTCCATGGGACTTTCAATAAAAGTCTCAATAACCACAGCAATAAATTCAAATTGATTGGTAAGCGCATAGTCTCTAAAGTAGCCTGAAGTCATCATCCGTTGACGTATGTTTTCATGGCTGGCCAATAAATCGTTCAATTCATAAAAGGAATCAGCAAAGATGGTGGCTCCAATGTGTTTTTCTCTCATACTATTTAAATGAATAGCGTGAGCAAACTCATGGATTCCTAAATTGAGATTGTCGTTATTTATATCGTAACCTTCTAAAAAATGCGACCAAGACAAAACCAATGCTTTTAGTTGAAAATTGTATTCTCCTTTATGATAGGCATCGTTTGTTTGGGAGTAAAATTCGGTTGGATAAATAAAAATCATTTTTACTGAACGGATATAGAAGTTCCTAAAACCAAAAGTCAACATAACTGCTGTAGCCGAAATCAAAACTTTCATTTCTTCTGAAACAACTACTCCGTTTCGCCCTACAAATTCTTTATGTGAAATAAATCGAACCAAGCGATGTTCAAAAAACTTTTGCTCCTTAGCTGGGAGTCGTTTATAAAAGACGAATTTCTCCTCCAGAATGGCTCTTTGATGCTCTGGTAATTTCTTTAAAAAGATGGAACTATGGCGATAGAGGGGTTTTTTATAGATTAAAACGTAAGCCGTTTCCACCATATTAACAAGTGCATAAATAATTAAGCCGGATAGCACGGCAACCATAACACCAAATATAATTAGATATTCTATAGATATTTCGGGCAGGTTTATCATTGGTCGGGCAAATTGTAAGTTCTGATAAATCTAAGAAATTAAATATACAGTTACGAGCGGAATTTTAGATATCTATCTAAAGTAATTATTTTCTAAGTAAAATAGTTTTTGATCTTTTTAAGATTCTTGTCTGAAACAAAAAAGCAAGCATAATATTATGCTTGCTTTTTTAATAATTAGTGACCTCGAGAGGGTTCGAACCTCCAACCATCAGAGCCGAAATCTGATATTCTATCCAATTGAACTACGAGGCCATAAATCCCTGCGAAAGCAGGCATCTTAACTATTTATTTTATCTTTTAAAAACTCTCTGCCACTTCCAGTTTTAAAATACTTTTCACGGAGCACGGCTTCCAATTTGGATTTAAAAATTTCAAAGTAAACTAATTCCCAAGGAATAAATCCTTTTGTTGATTTAGTTTTTCCTGCATTATGCTCCCTCAAACGCTTTTCTACATCGTCTGTATGACCTTTATAAAGTCTTCCATCAACATTACTTTTCAAAACATAGGTATAATAAAGTTTCATAGCCTTTAAATCTGATATGCCCTGCCTGCCGGCAGGCAGGTATCCAATTGAACTACGAGGCCATAAATCCCTGCGAAAGTAGGGATCTCTATGTTAAATTCCCATATTATTAAGCCAACTTAGCTCGTACAATATTTGAAATAGTTTTCCCATCAGCTTTTCCTGCCAATTCCTGACTCACTATCCCCATAACTTTCCCCATGTCCTTCATACCTTCTGCTCCCACACTTTCAATAGTCATAACAACTACTTTTTCAATCTCTTCGTCTGTAAGGGCTTCTGGTAAAAATTGTGAAATAACTTGCGCTTCTGCCAATTCCGGTTCTGCCAAATCTTTGCGATTTTGTTCTAAATAAACCGCAGCACTATCTTTGCGTTGCTTGACTTGTTTTTGAAGTATTTTAAGCTCTTGTTCTTCAGTTAACTCTTCTTTGGCCCCACCTTCTGTTTGCGCTAATAAAATAGCCGATTTAACAGCTCTTAAAGCCGCTAATGCAGTTTGATCTTTGCTTTTCATGGCCTCTTTTAAAGCCGTCATGATGTCTTGTTCTAAACTCATTTTCTTATCTTATTAAGAGCTTACGAAGATATAAAAAAGTAGGCATTTAATAACACTACTTGTGGCTTCCATTTCTAGTTTAATACAAGAATAATAAATTCCTCATTTTAACCTCTATGTTTTATGTGCTCTAAGAATTGAATGGGTATTGAAATTTCATCTTTTTAGTAAATTAAACAGACATAAAAAATAAAAACCCGAATAATCAAATTGATTTTTCGGGTTTTCGAAGAAGCTCTCACACTAAACTTAATTGCTATTAATCAACGTTATCATGTAAAAAGGAATTGTTGCTTCTAAATTGTATATCGTCATTATCGTCTGAACTGATACTGGTTCTAGACATATTTGAATCGGATGAATGTTGCGCTTCATCTAAATCAATACCACGACGTTTGTATGCCGGAATTCTTTCTATATCGTCAATTTTAGAATTATTGAATTTATAGTTAAAATCCTTCATTTTACGTCTGCGTTCTTCTGCTCGTTCTTTAAGCAATTCGGAGATTGGACTGTATAATGGGTCTACTTCATCCGTGGTTTGATTAGTTTCTGGTTCATTTATTGTTTTCTTTTCAAAAACGATTTCTTTATCCAGTTCTTCAGGGATTTCAATAACCTTCTTCTGACTTTGATTGTTGTTAATTCCAGATTCTATTTCAACATAATCGTCTAAAGCATATCTAGTCTCACCATGTGCATTGGTTTCTGTAACCGGAATAACTTCCACATAATCGTTAACTGGAATTTCCTTAATGTTCTGATCCAAATCAAACATCTCCAAATTCTCTTCTCTTTCAACCATCTTCGAATTGCTAATAGGCATATCGAAGGTTAGGGTTATTTGCTGTTCTTCTTCTATTTCAAATAGGTTTTCTTCTATTTTCTTTGAAACTTCAGTAATTACAAAATCGTCTGATTCTATCTTTGCTAAAACTTCCTTATAAACAACATCTATATTTTTAATAGCTTCTGAAGTTGGAACCAACTCATTCTCAGAATTTATATTTTTAGTTGGAGCAAAGGTTTCTTCTTCCCCAAAATCTAAAGTGTGTTTTACTACAGTCTTGGTCTTATCCTCTAATTCAATACTTGGTTTGATGATTGGTGGTGCCTGTTCCTTTTTTGTCAAATCTTTTTCAAAAGGTTTATCTTCTTCTAAAGCATGAATGACTTTTTTTACTTCTGTATTTGAAATTTCATCTTGTTGCTCAATGTCAAATCCAGTAGCTATAATAGTAACAGAAATAGACTCTTCTAATGAATCGTCTTCTCCAACTCCCATTATAATATTGGCTCCATGACCAGCTTCCATTTGGATATGATCGTTAATTTCACCTATTTCATCAATAGTAATTTCCTGAGCACCAGAAACAATAAGCAGCAAAACATTTTTGGCTCCAGTAATTTTATTATCGTTCAACAAAGGGGAATCCAGCGCTTTACTAATGGCATCCTGCGCTCTGTTTTGTCCAGAAGATGTGGCAGAACCCATAATAGCTGTTCCACTATTACTTAGAACCGTTTTAGCATCGCGTAAATCGATGTTTTGTGTATAGTGATGCGTAATAACTTCGGCAATACCCCTTGCAGCAGTAGATAAGACCTCGTCTGCCTTAGAAAACCCAGCTTTAAAACCAAGATTGCCGTAAACTTCACGAAGTTTGTTGTTATTAATTACCACTAAAGAATCGACACAACTGCGTAAGTTTTCAATTCCTATTTGTGCTTGTTGGTTACGCACTTTACCTTCAAACTGAAATGGCATAGTTACAATTCCAACAGTTAAAATATCTAAATCCCTAGCCATTTTAGCAATTATGGGAGCTGCGCCAGTTCCAGTTCCTCCTCCCATTCCGGCTGTGATAAATATCATTTTGGTATTGGTGTCCAACATACGTTGAATGTCTTCAAAACTTTCTATGGCAGATTGCTCGCCCACATCCGGATTTGCTCCTGCGCCCAAACCTTCAGTTAAATTTAAACCTAATTGAATTTTATTTGGAACACCACTATTCTGAAGCGCTTGAGCATCTGTATTACAGATTACAAAATCAACTCCTTTAATACCTTGCTGGAACATGTGGTTAATGGCATTACTACCTCCACCTCCAACGCCTATGACCTTGATAACATTTGATTGATTTTTAGGCAAATCGAAGGAAATGTTATTTTCGAATTCTTTGTTGCTGCTCATGAATTTCGTTTTTTAATGATTCTATTACTTTTTGCGATATCTAAAATATCTTTTGGATTAATTTTTTTGTACTAAACTTATTCGGCGTTATCCAGAAAGTCTTTTACCTTATCTGTTAACTTGTCTAGAAAAGAACGTCTTTCGGGTTTTTTGCTTATAATTTCTTCTTCAACCTCTTCTAATTGTCCTTTTTCTTCGGCCTCTTCAATAATTTTTTCTGCTTTTTTTCTCTCTTGTCTTTTCAAACCGTCCATAACTAAACCAACTGCTGTAGCGTATTGAGGGCTTGTGACTTCGTCGTCACTATCTCCAGCTAAATGTTCGTTAGGATAGCCAATTCTAGTATCCATACCTGTTATATATTCCACCAATTGCTTTAAGTGTTTTAATTGGGCACCACCACCAGTTAAAACGATTCCTGCAATAAGTTTCTTTTTTTGTTCTTCATGTCCATAATTCTTTATTTCTGCATAGACCTGCTCTACAATTTCCACAACTCTAGCGTGAATAATTTTCGACAGGTTTTTTAGAGTAATTTCTTTTGGATCTCTTCCTCTTAATCCAGGAATGGACACAATCTCGTTATCCTTGTTTTCTCCAGGCCAAGCAGAACCAAATTTTATTTTTAAAAGTTCGGCCTGTTTTTCTATGATGGAGCATCCTTCCTTAATGTCTTCCGTTATTACGTTTCCACCAAATGGAATAACAGCGGTATGACGGATAATGCCATCTTTAAAAACTGCTAAATCTGTGGTTCCTCCTCCTATATCAATTAAAGCGACTCCTGCTTCTTTTTCTTCGCGACTTAATACAGCATTTGCGGATGCTAAAGGCTCTAAGGTGATTCCTTCTAGATTTAATCCAGCACTTTTTATACAGCGTCCCACGTTTCTAATAGAAGACACTTGTCCAACTACCACATGAAAATTGGCTTCCAAACGTCCTCCATACATACCTACGGGTTCCTTAATTTCTGCTTGTCCATCTACTTTATACTCTTGTGGAAGCACATGGATAATTTCTTCACCTGGAAGCATGACCAACTTATGCACTTGGTTGATTAGGCGCTCAATATCATCTTCATCTATAACCAATTCCGAGTTTGGTCTAGTTATATAATCACTGTGTTGCAAGCTTCTAATATGTTGCCCGGCAATTCCGACCGTTACATTTTCGATTTTACATTCTGCAGCTGCTTCTGCTTCTTGTGCTGCAAATTGAATAGATTGAATGGTTTGTGTAATATTATTAACTACTCCACGATGCACACCAAGACTTTTAGATTTTCCAATCCCTAGAATCTCAACTTTCCCATACTCATTCTTACGACCAATCATGGCCACAATCTTTGTGGTTCCAATGTCTAATCCTACTGCTATATTGTTTTCCATAGTTTATATTTTGGTACACACAACCTGACTATCAAACTGTAAATTAACATTCGTATAATTATCAAGCGACTTCTCTTTTAAAGCCTTGTTATAAAATGCTTTCAAATTCATTATTTTTTTATCTAAATTCTTTAAACCTCCTAGCTGTACTGTAAAATGGCTTTGTCTAAACTTTAAAAAATATTGATGATTTTCGGTTTGTTGAATCTCTATCACATGTTTTTTTAAAAATTCGTCGTCATTCACTTTTTTAGCAATTACAAACACTTTTGAAAGGTCGTTTTTATCAACAACACCTGTAACTAGAGGTACTCGCGCAGAATAATTAGAAGACAAAGGCATGTAACTACCTTGGTCATCTATATAAAAAGATGCATTTGTACGTACTCTTGCTATAGGTTTTTTCTGCTCAATATCCACTGTAACTAAACCATTTACAGATAAATACACTTGAGCAGACTTGATTGTTTGGTTAGATCTTAGGGCAGTTTCCAAAACATTCAAATCTAAACTTTCTTTGGGCTTATTTTTAATGCTTTCCTTATTTAGTATTAACAATTTACTAACATTCTCATGTGTCAAGAAAAGATTGTTATCTCCTTGAAAATTTATAACAGGATCAGATACTTTTCTCACTTTATTTTTTTCTGAAGAAAAGGCATACAAAAACACTACTAAAAATAGTAAAGCAATCATTTTTATATAATTCCAGTTAATTTTCACCTTGTAAAGCTTTTTTAATATGTTTTACTTCTTCTCCTATATCTCCTGCTCCAAGTGTTAAAATTACTTGGGCCTGACTTTCTTTTATTTTTGAAATGAGATCCTTTTTAGTGATAAGCTGTTTATGATTGTTTTCAATCTTTCCCAACAACCATTCCGAGCTCACTCCTTCAATTGGCAATTCTCTAGCTGGATAGATATCCATGAGCGCAACCTCATCAAATTGGGCTAAGCTTTTAGCAAAGTCGTCGACAAAATCCCTGGTTCTACTGTATAAATGAGGTTGAAAAACAACCAGTACCTTTTTCCCTGGATACATTTCTCGAACCGCATGATACACGGCATTTATTTCTTCTGGATGATGTGCATAATCGTCAATATACACAAGCTTCTCCGTTTTAATATGATATGAAAACCTACGTTTAACTCCTTTGTAAGATGCTAAAGCTTTGGCGAGCTGCTGGTGAGGGCAACCATATTCTACAGCCATCGCCAAGGCTATTAATGCATTCGACAGATTATGTCTACCAGGTAGGTTAAATTGTAAATTTTCCAGTGTTGTTTTTGGAGTCTTTACATCAAAAACATAAACACCATTTTCTATTTTTATATTGTGTGCCGAATAGTCTGATTGATCTTCAATTCCATAGGTCAGTCCTTTAATTGGCAGGCCATTTCTAACAAATAGTTTACCATTATCTTTTACCTTTCTCGAAAAATCGCCAAAGGATTTTATCAATTCCTCAGCATTGCCATAAATATCCAAATGATCAGCATCCATAGATGTTATACAGGCAATATCTGGAGAAAGTGTTAGAAATGATCTGTCAAATTCGTCTGCTTCAACAACGGTAACTTCGGTTCCTCTTAAAATTAAATTAGAATTATAATTTTCACTTATGCCACCAAGGAAAGCTGATACCGGAACTTCGCATTCGTTTAACAAATGACCTAAAATACTTGTTGTTGTTGTTTTTCCATGGGTTCCTGCTACTGCCAAACAAAACGTGTTTTCAGTAATTAATCCAAGAACTTCTGCCCGTTTTAAAAGCGTATAACTTGGTTCGTTTTTAAAATAAACCAATTCCATATTCGATTTAGGTACTGCTGGCGTATATACAACCAAAGTGGTGTTGTAATTAAAAAAAGGCTCTGGAATATTAGCTACAGAATCTTCAAAATGAACTCGAATACCAAGTGCTTCCAAACTATCTGTAATGTCCGTTTGGGTTTTATCGTATCCAGCAACACGTTTCTTTTTAGCATGGAAATATCTAGCCAAAGCACTCATGCCTATACCTCCAATTCCTATAAAATACACGTTATCTATGTTGTCTAAATTCATATTTTATTTAAGTCTCGATTATTCTCGAACTATAATTTACTTGTTTAACAGTTTTTCTACTTCGTCAACGATATGTTTTGTGGCGTTTACTAAAGCCAACTTTTTTATGTTTGTACTTAATTCTTCTTGTTTTTCCAAGGAAGCCATTAATTGTGAAAACGTATTTTCAAAATCCACTTCTAAATCGGCTTCCTTAATAACCAACGCCGCTTTTTCATTTACAATAGCCATGGCATTTTTTGTTTGATGGTCCTCGGCGACGTTGGGCGATGGAATAAAAATAACTGGCTTACCAACAATACATAATTCCGATACGGAACTTGCCCCAGCCCGAGATATAATAATGTCTGCAGCTGCATACGCTAAATCCATGTCGTTTATAAAATCGTGGACTTGAATGTTCTTGGTATTGTCGTAAATTTTATATTTATCGTAATACAGTTTTCCACACTGCCAGATAATTTGCATATTTTGAGTTAATATAAAATCAAATTCTTTTTCTATCAGTTCATTTATGCGTCTCGCTCCCAAACTTCCTCCTAAAACAACCAATGTTTTTTTATCTTTGCTCAATTTGAAAGACGCTAATGCTTTGTCTCTTTTAGAATCGATACTCAATAAACCTTGTCTCACAGGATTTCCTGTTTTTATAATTTTATTTTCTGGAAAAAACCGTTCCAAACCATCATAGGCCACACAAATTTTATTGGCGTTTTTTGAAAGCAACTTGTTGGTAATTCCCGGATAGGAATTTTGTTCCTGAATTAAACTAGGAATCCCCTTAGAGCTCGCTACTTGCAATATGGGTCCACTGGCAAATCCGCCAGTTCCAATAACAACATCGGGCTTAAATCTGTTAATAATTTTTCTCGCATTGTACAAACTACTTATTAATTTAAACGGAAAACTCAAGTTTTTTAAAGTGAGTTCGCGTTGAATTCCTGAAATCCAAAGGCCTTCAATTTTATAACCAGCCTGAGGTACTTTATCCATTTCCATTCTGTCTTTTGCACCCACAAATAAAAATTCGGTGTCAGGAAAACGTCGCTTTATTTCGTTGGCAATAGCAATTGCAGGATAGATGTGACCACCTGTTCCTCCACCTGATAAAATAATTCTTAATTTACGATTCATGAGTTACAATTTCTCATTGTTTTAATTGATGCTACTACAATTAACAATAATTCAACTTTAAGTACTTCTAACTTTAGGCACTTATAACTTATATTGCTTCCGCCAAGATATCCAACGGATTATCGTCTTTATCTTCTTGTTCTTTCATTTCTTCTCTTTTGGCACTCACACTTAAAATTATTCCAAGAGCCATGCAGGTCATCCAAATAGAGGTTCCTCCACTACTAATTAATGGCAAGGTTTGTCCCGTAACTGGAAATAATTCTACGGCAACTGCCATATTGATCAAGGCTTGGAATACAATTGGCAAACCAACACCCAGCACTAATAATTTTCCAAAAATGGTATCTGCTTTTTGCGATACAATAACAATTCTAAATAATAACCACAGATAAAATATCATTAAAAGAAATCCACCTATCAAACCATATTCTTCAACAATAATGGCGTAGATAAAATCTGATGACGATTGTGGCAAAAAGTTCTTCTGAACACTTTTTCCAGGGCCAACTCCTTGTATTCCACCCGTAGCAATAGCAATTTTTGCTTTTTCTATTTGATAATCGGCTTCCGTATCTCCTTCATCCGAAAAACTTTCTATCCTACTCATCCAAGTATCAACTCTATTTGGCATGGCATCTGGAAAAGCTTTCGCTATTAAAATAAATAGCGTTAGAGCCAAAATTCCAGTACCTACTATAACCGCCAAATACTTAATCGGGTATCCTCCTAAAAACACCAGCATTAAAACCATAACAAACATGATGGCTGCCGTTGAAAAGTTAGCAGGTAAAATAAGTACCAAGACCAAAAAAACAGGAATCCATAACGGTAAAATAGTTTCTTTAAAAGTGATGTCTTTGTCCTGAATTTTTGACATATATCGCGCCACAAAAACCATTAACACTACAAAGGCAAAAGTGGATGTTTGAAACGACATATTAACCAATGGAATTTGAATCCATCTGCTTGCATTTGCCCCATCAATGGTTGTGCCTTGGAGCATGGTTAAAATCAACAACATGATAACAATAGGAATAAGCACAATAGACAAACCTCTAAAATAACGGTACGGAATTTTATGAACCCCATACATAATAACAAAACCTAAAAACAAATGCATTAAATGCTTTAAGAAGATGACAAACGTGTTTCCACCCTCTCCTATATACGCCAAATTACTGGCAGCACTGTACACAGGAAGGAATGAGAAAAGTGCTAATAAAGCAGCAATTGCCCAGATTAATCGATCTCCTTTTATGTTTTTAAATATTGGTCCCATGTTTTTTAACAACGAATGTCATTTCGTTTAACTTCTTCTTTTTTTTAGATTCCTACCTTCAAAGGAAGGCATTATAGGTTTCTTACAGCTTGTTTGAATTGTCTTCCTCTATCTTCATAGTTTTCGAATAAATCGAAACTAGCACATGCTGGAGAAAGCAATACATTATCTCCTGCTTCGGCTAATTTGTATGCAATTTTAACTGCTTCACTCATATATTGAGTTTCAATAATTACGTCCACCATTGAACTAAAGTTTTCCAATAACTTTTCGTTATCCACTCCTAAACAGATAATGGCTTTTACTTTTTCGTTTACAAATTGATATAATTCCTGATAATTATTTCCTTTATCTTCTCCTCCAACAATCCACACCGTTGGCGCATCCATACTTTCTAAAGCATAATAAGTGGCGTTTACATTCGTCGCCTTAGAGTCGTTGATATACTGAACTTTATTTATTTTTAAAACTTGTTCTAACCTATGTTCAACCCCATGGAAGTTTTCCAAACTCTCCCTGATTGTCTGTTTTCTTATACGTAATAATTGAGCTACTGTAGATGCAGCCATAGCATTTTTAATATTGTGTTTACCTTCTAATGTTAGGTCTCTTGTTGACATATCTATTTGGTTATTATCTATTGTTATTGTTATTTTATTGTTGCTATAATACGCGCCATTTTCTATTTTTTTTACTAATGAAAAAGGCAATAATTTTGATTGAATTGGATGTTTTTCTAGCCATTCCAAAATCACAGGATCATCTGCATCGTAAATCAGATAATCTTCTTTGGTTTGGTTTAAGACAATTCTAAATTTTGAAGCGATATAATTTTCAAACTGATAATCGTATCTATCCAAATGGTCTGGAGTAATGTTTGTAATAATGGCGATATGTGGTTTAAAATCTACAATATCATCCAACTGAAAACTACTAATCTCCAACACGTAATTAGGATAATCCTTTTCTAAGACCTGTTTTGCAAAGCTGTCTCCAATATTCCCTGCCAAGCCCACTTCTAATTCTTGTTTTAGAATATGATGTGTTAAGCAAGCCGTGGTGGTCTTTCCATTACTTCCGGTAATTCCAATAATAGTGGCTTGCGTATATCTAGCTGCAAATTCTATTTCTGAAACTATTGAAATGCCTTTTTCACGAATCTGTTTTACCAAAGGTGCTTTGTCTGGAATTCCAGGACTTTTCATGACGAGGTCAGCTTTTAAAATCCTTGATTCTGAATGCGCTCCTTCTTCCCATTCAATCTCATTATGTATAAGAACTTCTTTATATTTTTCTTTTATCTTCCCTTTGTCTGAAACAAAAACATCAAAGTCTTTCGATTTTCCTAAAAGTGCTGTTCCAACACCACTTTCTCCACCGCCAAGAATTACCAATCGTTTCATTTTATCTAATTTTCAGGGTTACGATTGAAATAATAGCCAATAAGATTCCTACAATCCAAAACCTAGTAACTATTTTACTTTCGTGATATCCCGCTTTCTGATAATGATGATGTAAGGGCGCCATCTTAAAAACACGTCTCCCTTCGCCAAACTTCTTTTTGGTATATTTAAACCAACTTACCTGCATAACCACCGATAGGTTTTCGGCTAAAAAAATACCGCACAACACAGGTATAAGCCATTCCTTTCTTACGGCAACGGCTATAACGGCTATAATCCCTCCTATAGTTAAACTTCCAGTATCCCCCATAAACACTTGAGCTGGATAGGCATTATACCATAGAAAACCAATTAGAGCGCCAACAAATGCTGCTATGTAAATGGTAATTTCTTCAACTCTTGGGATATACATGATGTTGAGATAATCTGAAAAAATTATATTTCCAGAAACCCAAGCAAAAATGCCCAATGTGAGTACTATAATGGCCGAGGTTCCTGCCGCTAGACCATCGATACCATCGGTTAAATTAGCGCCATTTGATACGGCTGTAATAATAAAAATGACAATTGGAATAAAAATTACCCATGCATATTTTGCCCAATCCGGATTTACCCAAGCAATAATTTCGGCATAATCAAACTCATTGGATTTCACAAAAGGAATGGTTGTTTTGGTCGATCGTTCTTCATTTTTAAAAAGTTTGGTCGATTCTACTTTTGGATTGGCCGCCAAAATTTCCTGTTGCTGTGCAATAGGTAGTTTTTCTCTTAAAGTAACATCTGGATGAAAATATAAGGTTGCCCCAACAATAATTCCTAGACCAACTTGTCCAAGAACTTTAAACTTTCCTTTTAATCCCTCTTTGTTTTTTTTGAATTTTTTAATATAATCATCTATAAAACCAATGGTTCCCATCCATAAAGTTGTAATCACCAATAAGATGACGTAGATGTTATTAAGCTTAGCCAAAAGTAAAACTGGAATAAGCGTGGCCAGAATAATAATAATCCCTCCCATAGTTGGAGTTCCTGCTTTTTCCACTTGCCCATCTAATCCAAGATCTCTAATAGATTCACCAACTTGTTTTTTCTGTAAATACCTAATAATGCGTTTTCCATAAATGGTAGAAATCAAGAGCGATAAAATAATTGCCATAGCAGCCCTAAAGGTGATATAACCAAAAAGTCTAGCTCCCGGAATCTGGAAGTGCGTGTCTAAATATTCAAATAGGTAATACAACATATATTATTATTTTCAGTCTTTCTTTTTACTCGTAACTTGAAGTACATTTTGCACTTATAATTTGGAACTACTTCTGTAGTTGTTTTAAAAATTCCTGTACTATTTTTAAATCATCGAAATCAAAACGTTCTCCTTTAATTTCCTGATAGGTTTCATGTCCTTTTCCAGCAATTAAAATAATGTCGTTTGGTTTTGCCATCTGACATGCTGTTTTAATAGCCTGTTTTCTATCTGTTATAGAAATTACTTTTTTAAAATTTTGAGGTTCTATACCTTTTTCTATGTCTTCTATGATTGTCTCTGGAACTTCATTTCTTGGGTTATCACTTGTAATAATTACCTTGGTACTTAAAGCCGAGGCAATGTGTCCCATTTTAGGGCGTTTTGTTTTGTCCCTATTTCCACCACAGCCAAAAACTGTGATCAATTCCTCATTTTTAGTTCGGATGCTATTAATGGTTTCCAAAACATTTTTCAAAGCATCAGGTGTATGTGCATAATCGACAATTGCCGTTATTTTTTCACCTGAAATAAAATATTGAAATCTTCCTGCTACACTTTCCAATTCGCTAATAATTCTTAAGTTTTCCACTTTTTCCAAACCTAACAAATCGGCTGTGGCATATATGGCCAATACATTATAAGCATTGAAGTTTCCAATTAATTTGGTCCAAACTTCACTATCATTTACTTTAAGCAAAAGACCGTTTAATTGATTTTCCAAAATTTGAGCACGATAATCTGCATACCCTTTTAAGGCATAAGTTATTTTTTTTGCTTTGGTGTTTTGTAGCATCACCAGACCGTTTTTGTCATCAACATTAACAAGAGCAAAAGCTGAGGCTGGAAGTTTATCGAAAAAAGATTTTTTCACATCTCTATATTCAGCAAACGAACTATGATAATCCAAATGGTCGTGAGACAAATTGGTGAAAATACCGCCTTCAAAATGCAAACCTTCCGTTCTATTTTGATGGATACCATGCGAACTCACTTCCATAAAACAATAAGCCACGCCTTCATCGTTCATTTCCTTTAAATACTTATTAATAGTTAAAGAATCTGGAGTGGTGTGTTTTGTTTCATAGGTTTTGTTGTCTACCATGATTTTAACGGTAGATAACAAACCAACTTTATATCCTGCTTTCTTAAACAATTGATACAGTAAGGACGCAACAGTTGTTTTTCCATTGGTTCCAGTAACACCTACTAGCTTTAAGTTTTCTGAAGGATTCCCGTAAAAGTTAGAAGCCATAACAGCCAAGGCTCTCGAGGTGCTTTCTACCTGCACATAAGTGATTCCTTCTACAATGTTTTCTGGAATTTCTTCGCAAACAATAGCAATAGCACCAAGCTTTATTGCCTTCTCAATAAAATCGTGACCATTAGACACCGTACCAACAATAGCTACAAAAACATCGTTTTTAGAAATATTTCTAGAATCGAAATCTATATTCTTAACAGACACACTCGTGCTGCCAACAACAGCATGAAGAGTTACTTTATATAATATGTCTTTTAAAAGCATCATGAGGCTTCAATTATAATTTTTTGGTTCTTTATAATTTTTATTCCTTGTGTCAAGGACTGTGTTTTAACCACACCCATACCCTGGGTCTGTACTTGTAATCCCATATTTTCCAAAAGTGCTATGGCATCCATTAATGGCAGACCAACAACATTTGGCATAATAGTTATATAGGTTTGGGCCGTTTTATAATAACTTTCGAACTCCTTATCTACAGCGGAATTATGGACTTGTAAAGTTTCAATCTCATCAATAATAGGTGTGTCCGTAAATATTTTTTGGGCAATGCGTTTAAATACTGGCCCTGAAACATCCGCGCCATAATAGCCTTTTTTAATACTAGGCTTATGTATAATAACAATGCATGAATATTTTGGATTTTCGGCTGGAAAATAACCTGCGAAAGACGATACGTATCTTGGGTTTGAATCCCAATCGTCCATCCAATACTCTGTTTTTGCTGTTCCTGTTTTTCCGGCCATAGAGAAATAAGGTGAATACAATGATCTTCCTGTGCCACGAACCACTACATTTTTAAGTATTTCCTGCACTTCCTTTATGGTTTTATCTGAGCATATTTTATTGTTGATAATCGTTTTATCAAAGGTTTCTATCGACTTGTTAAGTTCCCGTACTTCTTTAATAAAAGTTGGTTTTACCATAACCCCTTTATTGGCAACAGCGTTATAAAAAGTTAAAGTTTGTAACGGTGTTAACCTTAAATTATATCCGTAAGCCATAGATGGCAAGGCATTTCTACTCCATAACGAATGTCCTGGTTCTGGAATAACTGGTTGACCTTCTCCTAAAATTGAGATTCCTAAAGGTTCATTTAAGGACCAGCTTTTTAAGCGGTTGATAAATTTTTCTGGTTTGCCGGAATAGTTTTCATCTATAATGCTAGCAAACGCAATGTTGGAAGAAACCTCCATAGCTCTAGCCACCGAAATTTTTCCATAGCCCCCATGTTTAGAATCGTTAATGGAACGTCCGTAAAATATTTTACGCCCATTTTTTGTATCTATTACAGTAGCCGTATCTACAACTTTGTCCTCTAAAGCGGCCATTAAAGCCATTAATTTAAAAGTAGATCCTGGTTCGTGAGATTCGCCTACAGCATAATTTAGTTTTTCGTAATACGAACCATCTTTAGTTCTGCCCAAATTTGAAATGGCTCTAATTTCTCCTGTGGCCACTTCCATAACCACAACACAACCGTGCTCGGCTTGGTAGTATTCCAATTGTTGTAAGAGAGCATGATGGGCAATATCTTGAATATTTACGCTAATAGTGGTGTATAAATCATAGCCATCTTTTGGCTCTACTTGGTTATAGTCTGCTATAGGCTTCCATTGGCCTTTTCCAATTTTTTGCTTTAGTCTTAAGCCATCGGTTCCACGTAAATATTTAACGCCAAAAGCCCCGTCTATTCCGGGTCTAGTAACATTTCCTTTTTCATCAAACCGTTCGTAACCAATGGTTCTTTCGGCAACGCCTCCCATAGGATGCTCTCTTTTGGTGGTTTGCTCAACAATAAGCCCTCCTTTAAAAGCGCCTAGATTCAATAAAGGGAAATTTCTAATTCGCAAATAATCGGAATACCCAATATCCCTAGCCAGCAAATAATATCTATTTTTATTAGCTCTGGCTTTTCTTATTTCCTTTTGATAATATGAGGATGGCTTTCCCGAGAACTTCGACAAAGAATCTGCCAAGCCTTTTAACTCACTTTCAAATACTTTTGCTTTTGGAGTAATAGCATCTATTCTAATGTCGTATTTAGGTACAGATGTAGCTAGTAAATTTCCGTTTACCGAATACACATTTCCTCTGTTTGCAGGAATAACCACGTTTTTAATGGTACGCTCTTCGGCTAATTCTCTGTATTTATCACCTTGAACAAACTGAATAGTCAAAAGTTTAAACACAACAGCCAGAGCGAAGATGAACATACATCCTGCTATGAAATACAATCTGTTTAATATGCCCTTTTCCTTTACTGCCAATTTGAACTATTTTAGGGTTTTAACTTTTAATTTTGTTGGAGGAATCTCTGAAATGGCCAAGCCTTTTTCTTTCATCTTCAGTTCTACAACCGACTCTTTTTTGAGCTCCATGAGTTTTTTTCTGCCGTCTACAAATGCCGAACGTAATTCTTTTGCCTCGTTATTCAATCTGGCTATTTTATGTACTTTATTATCTGCGCTGTGCGAACTGGCTATCATAACAAAAGCCAAAAACGAAACAAACAAAATCATTCTCCAGTTTTTCAACGCATCATCGTTAACCAGAAAAGTTCCTTTTAATATGTTTGATACACTTTTTCTCATTACAGCTTTTTCGCAATTCTTAATTTCGCACTTCTAGCGCGATTGTTAATTTTAATTTCTTCTTTTGAAGGAATAATCATTTGTCCTACTTTTTTTAGAGGCACTTCAAAGTTCCCATACATATCTCGTTCCGGTTCCCCTTCAAACAAACCATTTCTAATAAAGCGTTTCACCAATCTATCTTCTAAAGAGTGATATGAAATAACACTTAATCGTCCATTTTTTTTCAGTAAATCTGGTGTTTGCAATAACAATTCTTTTAGTGCTTCAATTTCTTGATTCACTTCAATTCTAACCGCTTGATATATTTGTGCCAACACTTTATTTTCGTGTTTAGGTGGTAAAAATTTATTTAATACTTTTTTTAATTGTTCGCTGGTAACAATAGGCTCGACCGCTCTGCTCTCAACTATAAGTTTTGCCATGGCTGGTGCAGCACGCAATTCGCCATATTGCAACAGCACTTGTTTTATCTGTTCTTCGTCGTATTGATTAATAACGTGATAGGCTGAAAGCTTACTGTCCTGATTCATGCGCATATCCAATTCTGCTTCAAATCTGGTTGAAAATCCACGTTCAGCCACATCAAACTGATGTGAAGACACCCCAAAGTCCGCTAAAATACCATCAACTTCTTTCGCTCCATAAAACCTTAAGAACCTTTTGATGTGTCTAAAGTTTTCATGAATTAAAATAAATCGCTCATCATCAATTTTATTTTCAAGGGCATCGGCATCTTGATCGAAGGCAAACAATTTCCCTTTAGGTCCAAGTCTATTTAAAATCTCTCTACTGTGTCCACCACCGCCAAAAGTGACATCTACATAAATGCCATCTTCTTTGATGTCTAATCCATCTACAGTTTCTTTTAATAAAACTGGATTATGATATGTCGAATGCGTCATCATCTTGTCCCATTACTTCTTCAGCTAAATCTGCAAAATCTACAGTAGCGTCGTCTATTACTTGTTCGTACTTGTCTTTATCCCAGATTTCAATAATATTTACGGCGGCCGATAGCACGATTTCTTTAGAGATATCCGCAAAAACCACAAGATCCTTAGGAATCAATAATCTTCCTGTCGTATCAATTTCCACTACTTTTACACCAGCCGTAAACCTTCTTATAAAATCGTTGTTCTTTTTCTTAAAGCGATTTAATTTGTTAATCCGCTGCATTAAAGCCTCCCATTCAGACATTGGATACAATTCTAAACAAGACTGAAATACAGCACGCTTTACAACAAACCCATTTTGCAAAATAGGAGACAGCTGCTTTTTAAGCGCAGCAGGAAGCATAAGTCTTCCTTTTGTATCTACTTTACATTCGTATGTTCCTATTAATGAGTTCAAAGGAGTTCGTTGTTAATTTTGTCTTTAAGTTTCAAATATATCGAAAAATATACCACTTTTTACCACATTTTACCACTTTGTTGATAAATTTTCGACTAACAGTTATATTTTTTCGTTGTTCAATTACAATCACTCCTTTTAAATACTCACTTTCAGACATTTATAAATCGGCATGATTCCTATGAACTCCTTGTTAATATCTCTTTGGATATGTGATGCAATGCGAATCAATTATTATGGAAATATTATCAATGATTTAACTATATTTGTTTTCAATGAAAAGACTAACAAATTGATGGTGCATCGACTAAAGAAGGAAAAAGAGTACAGATATATTGAAGTTGGGGAAGGAACACCAATTATTGTACTTCATGGATTAATGGGTGGCTTGAGCAACTTCGAAGCTGTAACTAAGCACTTTAGTAATATTGGCTACAAGGTTGTTATCCCTGAATTACCTATATATTCCATGTCTTTATTAAAAACAAATGTTAAAAGTTTCGCTAAATACCTACACGATTTTATTGAGTATAAAGGTTTTGATGAAGTTATTTTGTTGGGAAATTCTCTAGGTGGGCATATTGGTTTATACCACACGAAACTCTATCCAAAAAAAGTGAAAGCCTTAATAATTACCGGAAGTTCTGGTTTATATGAAAGCGCTATGGGTGGAGGTTACACCAAGCGTAGCGATTACGAAGTGATTAAAAAGAAAGCGCAAGACGTATTTTACGATCCCGAAGTTGCTACCAAAGAAATTGTGGACGAAGTTTATGCCACTGTAAACGACAGAAACAAACTTATTAAAACCTTGGCCATTGCAAAAAGTGCGATTAGACACAATATGGCAAAGGATTTACCAAAAATGGAAACACCAATTTGTATTATTTGGGGTAAAAACGATACGGTAACACCGCCAGAAGTGGCTGAAGAGTTTAATAAATTGTTACCAGATTCTGAATTGTTTTGGATTGATAAATGTGGCCATGCTGCCATGATGGAGCATCCAGATGAATTTAATAAAATTCTGAATGAGTGGCTTGAGAAACGAGGTTTCTAAAAGTTTGGAGTTGAAATGTGCCTCTTACCCTTCACATGGCAAAGGAGTCACTCTTATGATAAAAATAGTTTAAAAATTAATATTACTAACCCCTACTTTCCTTTGGAAAGATGTCCAACAGGACAGATGGGAAAAAAGATTCCCGCTTTCTCGGGAACTAGAGATGGAAATAAAATCGGCAGAATTTGTAATGAGTAATTCGGATGTTGAAAAATGTCCTAAAAGCCTAATTCCTGAATATGCCTTTATTGGTAGAAGCAATGTTGGGAAATCTTCTTTAATCAACATGCTTACCCATAGAAAAAGCTTAGCAAAAACCTCTGGAAGACCTGGTAAAACACAGCTTATTAATCATTTTTTAATTAATAAAAACTGGTATTTAGTAGATTTACCTGGCTATGGTTATGCGAAAGTTTCGAAAAG
>NZ_DATGNO010000018.1:0-25076 GCF_035306705.1 Xanthomarina sp. | reverse complement strand
TCAAGTTACTAGAATTTTAGCTGTTATGGCCAACTCGCCAAGACGTGTTAACTTATTAACTTCATCTGCTTGTAACGCTTCTCCAACAATTGGAATAAGCTCTTCCTTACCATCTGAAGTGATTGAAGGTAGCGATTGTGGATACCAAGACATAGAAATTACCCTAGCGTTAAATGTTGCGGCTTCTGCTAATGCCACCGCTTCTTTAACAACTTCTGGTACAGCTACAGTAAATGAGGATTACCAACTTCTTAATAACTCGGTTACTTTTACTGCTGGTTCTTTAACAGGTAGTAACACCATTACTTTAAGAATTTATGAAGATGGAATTATTGAAGCTGATGAAACCATTGTACTAAACGTTAATGTAAGTACTTCTGGCGATGCCGCCGCAACAAGCTTAGCATACACTGTTACTATTTTAAATGATGATCAAACGCTATCCAATTCTGGAGCTACAACTGTTTTTAGCGATGGTTTTGAATCTTACGCGGATTTCACCATTACTCCTGTAGGAGGTTGGACCATGTTAGATGTAGATGGAAGTAATACTTATGGAATTAATAATGCCACATTCCCTAACTCAGGATATACGGGTACTTTTATAGTATTTAATCCAAGTCAAACGACGCCTTCTTTAGCTGGAACGGTTATGGATGCACATACTGGCTCTAAAGGTTATTATAGCTTTGCTGCAGTTAATGCTCCTAATAACGATTATATTTTCACCCCACAAATTTCTCTTAACGGAACAAATAGTGAATTGAAGTTTTGGGCCAAATCTTATACAGCTCAATATGGTTTAGAACGTTTCCAGGTTGGTATTTCAACAACAAATACAAACCCTACTAGTTTTACATATATTTCAGCTGCTCCGTATGTTCAAGCTCCTGCAGAATGGACGGAATACACCTATAATCTATCTGCATACGATGGTCAAAATATTTACATAACATTCCGCAGCGTTTCTAACGATGCTTTTATCTTTATGCTTGATGATGTATCAGTTACTACAAATGTTTCTGTAAATGTTCAAACAGATGTAAATACACCTACATCTACCGCAATTAACCAAGCAGGTGAAGCTTTCTTTACAGATGGCACTTCTGGAGATATCATGTTAAGTATTGATAACACCGGTGGTTTTAACTTTGGTTGTACAGATGTTTCTGTATCCAGAGATATTGCAACGGCTGGTGCTGCCGCAGTTATGTATGGTTCTAACACAGATCCATCTAATTTTGTTACTGCCAAAACGTTCAACATTACTACTGCTGCTGCCAATACATCAGCTGCTACAAGTATGGACTTTTACTTTACAGAAGCCGAGCTTGCTGGCTGGGAAGCTATCACTGGAAATTCTAGAAATGATATGTATGTTAAGAAAGAAGGAACCAACGAAGTAGTTGCTGCAACCGTTTCTGTTTTCGATGCAGATGCTAAATTAACAGCATCGTTTACATCTGGCTTAGAAGGGACTTATATTTTTGGAACGCAAATGTCCTTATTATCTATAAACTCATTTGAGTTGAATTCGGAAATTTCAATTTATCCAAATCCAACATCTCATGTTCTTAACATTAAAACTACCAATAAAAATCTACCAGATGCTTATGTAGTTTATAACATGTTAGGACAAGTAATACTGACTCATAGAATTTCAACTGAAGCCGATTTATCTATCGATACGTCTAGCTTAAGCAATGGCATGTATTTTATTAAGATAACTAAAGAATCTAGTCAGTTATCTTTACCATTTATTAAGAAATAATTTTTAATAATAAATAAACTTAAGAGAGGATTGATGTTTATCAGTCCTCTTTTTTTATTTTTGAAGAAATAATACAATCTTGAAAATTTACAAATCACTTCAACTGGATTTTAATTTTAATACCGTTGTTACCATTGGTACTTTTGATGGGGTTCATATTGGCCATAGAAAAATTATAGAACGCTTGGTACAAACAGCTAAAAAAAGCCAATTGAAATCTGTGGTTTTGACATTTTTTCCACACCCGCGAATGGTGCTTCAAAAAGATGCCGATATTAAACTTATAAATACCATAGACGAAAGAAGTGTTATCCTGGAGCAACTTGGCCTGGATGTTTTGGTTATAAAAAAATTTACGAAAGAGTTTTCTCGTTTAACAGCGGAGGAATACGTAACAGACGTATTAGTAAAACAACTGCGCGTAAAAAAAATAATTATAGGTTACGATCATCACTTTGGTAGAAATAGAGCTGCCAATATAGAAAATCTTAAAGCCTATGGTAAAATCCACGATTTTGAAGTTGAAGAAATTTCAGCTCAAGATATTAATGAAGTTTCTGTAAGTTCTACTAAAATTAGAACAGCGCTTTTAGACGGAAACATAAAAAAAGCCAATAAGTATTTGGGGAGTTATTTTATGTTATCTGGAAACGTAGTCAAAGGAAAAGGCTTAGGAAATACCATTGGTTTTCCAACAGCTAATTTACACATTGAAGAAACTTACAAGCTTATTCCCAAACAAGGAGTTTATATAGTTAAAACCACCATCGATCATCAAGTTGTTTTTGGCATGATGAATATTGGTTTTAATCCAACCACAGACATCGATAAAAAACAAAAAATAGAAGTGCATTTTTTCAATTTCAACCAATCTATTTATAACATATCTCTAGTTATTGAATTATTGGATAGAATTAGAGACGAACATAAATTTGATTCGGTGAACGATCTCAAAGCACAACTTCAAAAAGACCAAGAAACCTCTTTAAAATACCTAGCAAAACACCATGCTGAATAAGTTCTTATTTAAACATATCGACAATAGCTCTCTCATTGTTTTTAGAATTATTTTCGGGCTTTTATGTTTTTTAGAATCGGTTGGCGCCATTTATACAGGATGGATTAAAAGAACCCTTATAGATCCAGAATTTACCTTTTCGTTTATTGGTTTGGAGTTTTTGCAACCTCTTCCTGGCAATTGGATGTATGCCTATTACGCAATCATGGGACTTTTTGGCCTGTGTATTATGCTGGGTTATAAGTACCGTTTTAGTGCCATTATGTTTACCCTGATGTGGGCGGCTACTTATTTTATGCAAAAAGCGTCGTATAACAACCATTACTATTTACTCATACTTTTAAGTGCCTTTATGGTTTTTTTACCTGCAAACAGGTATTATTCCATAGATGCGAAAAACAATCCCAATATCAAGCAATTATCCATGCCCAATTGGTGTAGACTCGTCTTTATATTCCAAATGTTAATTGTTTATACTTACGGCTCTCTGGCCAAATTTTATCCAGGTTGGTTGGACACGTCGTTTATTGAGATAATAATGAAAGGAAAACAGCATTATTTTCTGGTAGGAGACCTGCTTCAACAAAAATGGATGCATTATTTTCTTGCTTATGGCGGGATTTTATTCGATGGATTGATCATTCCATTACTCTTGTATAAACCTACTAGAAAATGGGCGTTTTTCGCTTCAATTTTCTTTCATTTGTTTAATTCCTTTGTTTTTCAAGTGGGCATATTCCCATATTTATCATTATCCTTTGCGCTTTTCTTTTTTGAACCAGAAACCATTCATCGAATATTCTTAAGAAAAAAACCTTTTTACTCTTTAAATGAAGTGCTAATTCCTTCGTATAGAAATGCTTTAATAACTCTGGGAGCCATTTATTTTATCATTCAAATAGCGCTTCCGATAAGGCATCATTTTATAAAAGACGATGTTCTTTGGACCGAAGAAGGCCATAGATTATCTTGGAGAATGATGTTACGAGCTAAACAAGGATTTGCTGTTTATAAAGTAGTTAACAAGCAAACCCAAAAGCCCACCAATATTAATTTACACGACTACTTAACCAACAAACAAATACATTTGGTATCCAGCAAACCGGATGCTATTTGGCAATTTTCGCAACGCTTAAAAGATTCCTACGCTAAAAAGGGCGAAGATGTTTCGGTGTATGTGGATTGTAAAGTTAAAATTAATGGAGGTCCCCTTAAACGACTTATAGATCCAGATGTGGACATAGCCTCTGTAAAATGGGATATTTTTAAACATTCCGATTGGATTTTGCCTTCCAACGAAACAGAAAAATCACATCAAAACCCGCTCAAATCTTCACAATAAAACCAGCTAACAATTTTACCGGCCAAGTGGGATTAAATCTCTTGGCAATTCCGTAAATTTGTGGCTTAAATTTCACAAAACATGTTACAAGTACCTTTTATTAGAGAAAATAAAGAAAACGTTATAAAACAATTAGCCGTTAGGAATATAGATGCGACTAAAATGATTGAAGACGTGATATCTTTAGATGAAGACAGAAGACAAACCCAAACCCTTTTAGACAATGCCTTGGCTGAATCCAATACACTTTCTAAAGAAATTGGAAACTTGTACAAATCGGGGAAAACTGCCGAAGCCAATATTTTAAAAGAAAGAACCACAGAACTTAAGGAAACTACCAAAGAGTTAAATGAAAAACTCAATGAAAAGGTAGAAGCTTTAAATCAACTGTTATATAAAATTCCAAACGTACCTCACATCTCTGTTCCTAAAGGATCTGCAGAAGATGATAACGAAATCGTTTTTAGTGAAGGCGTTATTCCAACTTTGGATAAGGAAGCGCTTCCACATTGGGAATTGGCCAAAAAATACGACATTATAGATTTCGAACTTGGAAACAAAATTACTGGAGCAGGATTTCCTGTTTACAAAGGAAAAGGCGCCAGATTACAACGTGCCTTAATTGCTTATTTTCTTGATAAAAACACCGATGCTGGATATACAGAATATCAGTTACCCTATTTGGTAAATGAAGCTTCTGGTTTTGGAACTGGACAATTGCCAGATAAAGAAGGACAAATGTACCATGTTACTGAAGACAATTTATATTTAATTCCAACAGCCGAAGTTCCAGGAACCAATATTTTTAGAGATGTTATTCTTGAAGAATCTCAATTACCAATTGGAATAACTGGATATACACCATGTTTTAGAAGAGAAGCAGGAAGTTATGGCGCACATGTAAGAGGTTTAAACAGATTGCACCAATTTGATAAGGTTGAAATTTTACGAATAGAACACCCAAAACGTTCGTATGAAGCCTTGGACGAAATGGTAGAACACGTAAAAACCATTTTAAAAGAATTAAAATTACCCTATAGAATTTTAAGATTATGTGGAGGAGATATTGGTTTTACCTCAGCTCTAACCTACGATTTTGAAGTGTTTTCTACAGCCCAAGAAAGATGGCTGGAAATTTCATCTGTTTCTAATTTTGAAACTTTTCAAGCCAACCGATTAAAATTGCGTTTTAGAAATAGTGAAGGCAAAAATGAATTGGCTCATACCTTAAACGGAAGCTCATTGGCTTTACCTCGAGTTCTAGCAGGAATTTTAGAAAACTATCAAACAAAAGATGGTATTGTTATTCCAGAAGTTTTAGTACCCTATACCGGATTTAAAATAATCGATTAACCTCGTAAGATTATTCTTAATTTATCGATAAAACGCTAAAAAAAGACGTTGTTCAACGATTTTTTAGCGTTTTTCTTTGTTTATTAAATTATTTTATTCAAGTTAGTAGTTCCAAATTATAAAACCTACTTACTATGAAAAATGTGGTACGAATTTTTCTACTAATTGCCTTAGTTCTTGTAGCTGGTAAAGTATTGTTTTCAGATTTCCACTTGCCTAAATCTGAAAATAAGACCATTACTATGGCTACAGCCGAATAAGACTTTAAAAAAGTGGCCTAGAAACTAAATATTGATTTGGTAGTTATTGTCCCAATCGAATACTTGAATCATGTTATATATGATTAATAGCACATTTATTTTGGTTGGTAAAATGCCTGAATTTTTTTCAGGCATTTTTTTATTTAAAAACATCTTTTGCACCACGCAATGCCATTAAAATAGAGCTCCTTCATCCCGCTTTCCTAAATCGTTCTTAAAAATCAAGATTCATACAAAATCTAAAAGCACATTTCTTATCTTTACACAAAGTCAGGTCATGAGGTTTTTACTAATTTTATTTTTGTTTGTTTGTAGCAACATGTTTTCGCAAGAAGATATTGTCGCTGCCGAATATTTCAAGAATGGCGATTTCGAAAAAGCCTTAATTTCTTATCAAAGACTTTATAACAAATCTCCCAACAACAATACCTACCTCGTGCAGTTGGTAAAATCCCATCAACAGTTAGAGAATTTTCAGGAAGCAGAAACGCTCCTACTCAATCAAATTCCTAAATTCAACTTCCCGCCTCTACTTATAGAATTAGGCTATAATTATCAGTTACAAAACAAACTGTCCGATGCCGAAATCTATTACAACAGAGCTTTAGAAACCTTAAATGAAAATCCTAATTATGTGTTTGCCATTGGACAAGCTTTCGAAGATAAATCCTTGTTGACGCATGCCATTACAGCTTACGAAAAAGCCATGGCATTAAGACCGGAACTAAATTTTAACGTGCAATTAGCTAGAATTTATGGCGAGCAAGGCAATGTTTCAAAAATGTTTGAAAGCTACTTGGATTTTGTTGAATTAAACGACTCTTATATAAACACCATTAAAAGAGCTTTTAGCGAATTTATTAGTGAAGACAGCGAGAACGAAAACAATATTATTTTAAGACGTCTGCTTCTTAAGAAAATCCAAATAGATCAAAATCTTCTTTGGAACGAGATGTTAAGTTGGTTATTTGTACAGCAAAAAGAATATAACAAAGCCTTCACCCAAGAAAAAGCCATTTTTTTTAGACACCCGGAAAGTCTCGATCGAATTGAAGAGTTAGCCCTTATTGCTTCGGCTGATAAAACCTATGACACCGCTTTAAATATTTTTACCTATTTAACAGAAACTGCCCAGGATACAGATACGCAGTTAAAGGCCCATTACCATCTTCTTGATATTAAAACCCAAATGGCCGCACCATCGGATTATCCAGCCATTTCAAATGCCTATCAAAGTATTTTTAACACCTATGGTAAACAAACCCAAACCTTACAAATACAAATTGCTTACGCACATTTTTTAGCTTTTTACAAGCATCATTCCCAAGAAGCCATAAGTATACTAAAGCAAAGTTTAGAACTACCTCTTAGCACGTTTCAAGAAGCTCAAGTAAAAATGGAATTGGGTGATGTATTGGTTTTAGAAGAAAAATTTAATGAAGCCTTAATTTATTACAGCCAAATACAACGCAATTTAAAAAATAGTACACTGGCCCAAAAAGCGAGATTTAAAGTGGCACAGACCAGTTATTATAAAGGCGATTTTAAATGGGCAGAATCCCAACTAAAAATCCTAAAATCCTCCACCTCGCAATTAATTGCCAACGATGCCTTGGATCTCATGTTGCTAATTACAGACAACAAATATGAAGACTCTACACAAACTGCCTTAAAGTTATATGCTAAGGCCGATTTACTGGCCTATCAAAACAAAACTACAGACGCCATTGTGCTTTTAGATGTAGTTTTAAACGAACATCGCGGCAAAACCATAGAAGATCAAGCGCTATTTAAACAAGCTCAGCTTTTCGAGAAAACCAAGGAATACCATAAGGCTGAAAATAATTACTTAAGCATTATTACCAATTTTAGCGACGATATTCTAGCAGATGATGCCTATTTTTATTTAGCTGAATTGTATAGAACAAAATTAGATCAACCCGAGAAAGCACAAGCTCATTACGAAAAAATAATCTTTAATTATCAAGACAGTATCTTTTTTGTTGAAGCACGAAAAAACTATAGAATGCTGCGTGGTGATGCTATCGACTAAGGATGTTCTCGTCAAGGACAGAGTTATTACATACGCAAAGAACACCTTGGAAAAATTGTAAATTCTAAACATCAAGACATGCTAGTAGCAGAAACCCACAGGCTCTTTATTACAAAATTCACCGAAAACGATGCTCCTTTCTTTTTAGAATTGGCCAATTCGCCAACTTGGATAAAATATATTGGAGATAGAGGTTTAAAAACAATTTCTGATGCCAAGAATTACTTAAAAGAGGGCACGATTAAAAGTTATACGGAATTTGGTTTTGGCTTTTATAAATTACAGTTAAAAGCAGAAAACGGAAAACCCATTGGCACCTGTGGTCTCGTAAAAAGAGATCGATTAGAGCATGTAGATTTGGGGTTTGCCATGCTTCCAGAATACGAAGGGAAAGGTTTTGGCTTTGAAGCTTCAGAAGAAATACTGGAATTGGCGAAAAACCAATTTCATTTAGATAAAATTTTGGCCATAACCTTGCCTACCAATAGTAAGTCGGTTAAATTGTTGGAAAAACTAGGTTTGGCATTCGAAAAAAGGGTGAAACCTTTTGAAGATGACGAAGAACTTTTGTTATTTGCAAAAACACTTTAATAATTTTAAAAGCTCAAAATACTTATACCTTTAAGCGCTTTAAGTAGTTGAGACATTTATAACTTTAAGCACAAATGATAATTTACAACGTAACAACAAATGTAGACGAAAGCATTCACGAGGAATGGCTTTCATGGATTAAAGAACATATCCCCCACGTTTTGGCAACAGGAAAATTTACGGAAGCCAAATTAACACGTGTTTTGGTTGAAGAAGAGATGGGCGGTGTTACCTATTCCGTGCAATACCGAGCAAAATCTAGAGAAGATTTACAAGCTTATTACAAAAATCACGCAGACAATTTAAGACAAGAAGGCTTAAAACGCTTTGCAGATAAAACCTTAGCATTTAGAACCGAATTGGAAATTATTGACGAATATTCAGTGACTTTTAACTAATTAAAACAAATAATTGTGTCTAAAGACCATCAAGTAAGAGCAAAAAAACATTTAGGTCAACATTTTTTAACCGATGAATCCATTGCCGAAAAAATAGCAAATTCCCTATCATTCAAAGGTTATAAGCAGGTACTCGAAATTGGTCCGGGCATGGGCGTTTTAACAAAATACCTTCTTAAAAAAGATTCGATAATCCATGTCATAGAAATAGACCCAGAATCTGTAGAATATTTAAAAAACAACTATCTTAATTTAGCCGATAGGGTGATAGAGCAAGATTTTTTAAAATACGATTTAAACCTTGTTTTCAACAACGAACCTTTCGCCATCATAGGAAATTTTCCATATAATATCTCTACTCAAATTGTTTTTAAAGCCTTGGAAATGCGCGATCAGATTCCAGAATTTTCAGGCATGTTTCAAAAAGAAGTCGCCCAACGTATTTGTTCTAAAGAAGGCAGCAAAGTTTATGGTATTTTATCTGTTTTAACCCAAGCGTTCTATCATGCGGAATATTTATTTACCGTGCCTCCAAGCGTATTCAATCCGCCACCAAAAGTAGAATCTGGAGTTTTGTTATTAAAACGAAAAGAAAACTACACGCTTCCGTGTGATGAGAAAATGCTTTTTAAGGTGGTAAAAACAGCCTTTCAGCAACGAAGAAAAACACTTCGAAACAGTTTAAAAACCTTCAATCTAACCGATAATTTAAAAGCAAATGGTATCTTTGACAAACGTCCGGAACAATTAGCTGTACAAGAGTTTATAGAGCTTACCCAATTGATTGAAACCGATATGAAACAATAAATCCTCTGTTATTTCCACAGAGAAAAAAGACTAGAAATCTGATGTCTGAAGAAAACGAAAACATACAATTCGAGCTAACCGACGAACTTATTGAAAAAGTAGAACAACTTATCGAAGCCAAAAACGATACAGAACTACACGAGTTATTAGCAGAATTCCATTACGCCGATATTGCCGAAATTTTAGACGAAGTCAACCTAGAAGAGGCCATGTATGTTATCAAGCTTCTAGATTCTGAAACTACTTCCTACGTGTTAATGGAACTCGATGAAGACAATCGAGAAAAGGTTCTTAGAAATCTATCGGCCAAAGAAATAGCCGAGGAAATTGAAGAGCTGGACACAGATGATGCTGCAGATATTATTGCCGAACTTCCTCAAGACAGACAACGAGAAGTTATTTCCAACATTGAAGACGAAGACCACAAAGCAGAAATTACCGAACTTTTAGCCTACGACGAAGATACGGCTGGAGGACTTATGGCAAAAGAGTTGGTAAAAGTATTTGAAACATGGACCGTGGCCGGTTGTTTGCGTAGAATTAGAGCTCAAGCACAAGAAGTTCGAAGAGTTCACTCCATTTATGTAGTTAACAAGCAGAACAAACTTATTGGACGTCTTTCTTTAAAAGATTTAATTGTTGCCAAAAGTGATCAGAAAATTGCGGATATCTACATTAAAAGTGTCGATTACGTAAAAGTACACGAAGACTCGGTAGAAGTAGCTAGAATCATGCAAAAATACGATTTGGAAGCCATTCCTGTTGTAGACGAAGACATGGTGCTTCTTGGGCGAATTACCATTGACGATATTGTGGATGTTATTCGAGAGGAAGCCGATAAAGATTATCAGTTGGCGGCAGGTATCTCTAGAGGAGTTGAAGCCGATGCCAGTATATTTAAATTAACAATCGCACGCCTACCTTGGTTATTGATTGGTATGTTTGGAGGTTTGGGTGCCGCTAGTATTATTGAGCATTTTAATGAAAGCATGGGAAGTTTTATCGTGCTTTTAAGTTTTGTGCCTTTAATACAAGCAACTGCTGGAAACGTAGGTGTACAATCCTCGGCGATTGTAGTTCAAGGTTTAGCCAACGACACCATAGATGGGAAGATTTTAAAACGTCTTTTTAAAGAGTTTATCTTAGGTCTAGTGAACGGAATCGCAATTGCATTTATAGCTTTGCTTATGAGTCATTTTGTTTTTGGAACCCCTTATATGGTTTCTTTAACCATTTCACTTTCTTTAATAACGGTTATAATTATGGCTGCTTTAATAGGTACATTTATTCCAATACTTTTAGATAAAAAAGGCATTGATCCTGCTGTGGCCACAGGGCCATTTATAACTACTAGCAACGATGTGTTTGGTATTTTAACTTACTTTGTAATCGCTAAACTTATATTAGGTTTTTAATTATGAAAGTTCTCCATCTCGATACAAATCATCCCTTATTACTTCAGCAACTTGACGCTCTAGGTTTTAAAAACGACGAAGACTATCAAGCTTCAAAAGCTGAAATAGAATCTAAAATAGCTTCTTATGATGGAATAATTATAAGGAGTCGGTTTACTATAGATAAAACCTTTCTAGACGCTGCAAAAAACCTAAAATTTATTGGTCGCGTTGGTGCTGGTTTAGAAAATATAGATTGCAAGTATGCCGAAAGCAAAGGCATTTATTTAATTTCCGCTCCAGAAGGCAATAGAAATGCCGTTGGCGAACACAGTTTGGCCTTGCTACTTTCTTTATTCAATAAACTGAATAAAGCCAATCGGGAAGTCCGTGAAGGCAAATGGTTGCGTGAAGCGAACAGAGGGGTCGAATTAGATGGAAAAACTGTAGGTTTAATTGGCTATGGAAATATGGGGAAAGCCTTTGCAAAAAAACTTTTAGGTTTTGATGTAAACGTTTTGTGCTACGATATAAAAGAGGGTGTTGGAGACAAAAATGCGAAACAAGTGTCTTTGGCAGAATTTCAAGAAAAAGTAGATGTTGTTAGTTTACATACACCAGAAACACCATTGACCATCAACCTGATAAACACCAGATTTATCCAAACTTTTAAAAAATCTTTTTGGTTAATAAACACAGCTCGTGGCAAAAGTGTTGTCACAGAAGATTTGGTTAATGCCTTAAAATCCGGAAAGATTTTAGGCGCCGGTTTGGATGTTTTAGAATACGAAAAAGCCTCGTTTGAAGATATGTTCAGCTCAACCATGCCAGAGCCTTTTCAATATTTAATAAAAGCAGATAATGTTACCCTTACACCTCACGTTGCCGGTTGGACTGTTGAAAGCAAAGAGAAATTAGCCCAAACCATTGTAAATAAAATTAAGGCAATTCCGAAACTTCGGAAGTAGTAACTTTATAGCTTAAACAAATATCAGACCATGCCATACGAAGCAAATTCTCCAGAAGACTACATCAATCAAATTCCTGAAGAACGCAAGGAGGCCCTAAATAAACTCCGGAAAATTATTAAGAACAATCTTCCAAAAGGTTTTGAGGAAGGCATCCAATATGGTATGATAGGTTATTATGTGCCTCATCGTATTTATCCAGATGGTTACCATTGCGATCCAAAAATTCCATTGCCATTTATGAGTTTAGCTTCACAAAAAAACTCTATCAACTTATACCATTCCGGCATTTATTCAAAACCAGAATTACACGATTGGTTTATAGGTGAATTTCCCAAACACTGCAAACGCAAATTAGACATGGGAAAAAGCTGTATCAGATTTAAAAAGGTGGAAGACATTCCTTTTGAACTTATTGGAAAACTTTCAAAAAAACTGACCGTTGGTGAGTGGATAGATATTTACGAGAATGCAATAAAAAAGAAGTAATTGCCCCCTTTATCAAACAACTAAAAATTAAGTTTTCAATGAAAAAACGCGTTACAGGAATTGGTGGATTGTTTTTTAAAAGTAAAGATCCAAAAGCATCAAAAGATTGGTACAAAAAACATCTGGGATTTAATACGGACGATTACGGCTGCACCTTTTGGTGGAAAGACAAAGAGGGCAAGGATTGCTCAACCCAATGGAGTCCTTTTGCCGAAGACACAAAATATTACGAGCCTTCAAAAAAAGACTTTATGTTTAATTATCGTGTAGAAAATTTGCCCGAGTTATTGACTGTTTTAAAAGAAGAAGGCGTTTCCATACTTGGAGAAATGGAAGAATACGACTATGGTAAGTTTGCTTGGATTCTTGATAATGATGGAAACAAAATTGAACTTTGGCAACCTATAGACAAGGCTTTCAAATAAAAAAAACACCATAACTTCTTAATTTTCACTATCTTTAGTAAGCACATTTTAAATCTATAAATTATGTCTGCAGAAAATAAAAATTTTGAAGATGACACTTATAAATTCTCTAGTGGTGTTTTAAAAGATGGAAAAACTATAGCTATTATTGCTCATATGACTATAGTAGGTTGGATTATTGCATTTATTATGAACAACAAAACCAAAAATGCCTATGCTTCTTTTTACATTAGACAGTCTTTAGGAGTTATGTTGGGTATTATCCTATTTACTCTTATTCCTGTTATTGGATGGATTATAGGAGTAGGTTTCTTTGTTTTATGGGTTTTTAGCTTGATTGGATCTTTAAGTGGCGAATTAAAGCACATTCCCTTTTTTGGAAACCGTTTTCAAGAATGGTTTCAATCCTTTTAGGAGGAAATTATTGTTTTAATTCAAATTCTGGCTCATAATCTAACGGAAGTGCATCTCCTATACGTTGGTTTCCTATAAAACCAGTAAATGTAATCGCTTTTATTGGCGAATGATTCCCGAAATTATCAACAAAAAAACATGCATCCTCTATTGGTTTAAGTTTTGAGCAAGAATCAGACGCATCTACTACTTCTAACTCAGGCTTAAGAAAGCAGATTTCCTTTAAGTTTGGATTTTCAGTTTCGTTCACAACTATAGCGTGCTCTGGTGCCACTTGTTGTTTTTCATAAAAAAGCTTAAACCCTTCATCCATTAAGCGATTTGAATAAACAGCTCTCATAAAATGCAAAACGGAACCTTGATAGACTTTTGTTCTTTTTTTATCGATTCTGTTACTAGGATTGTTATTCAACACTTTATAGAATGAAGTTCCAGCGTAATATACTGTTGTTGGAGAATAGCGTGTTTTTACGCGACCTTCTGTAGAATGACTTACATACTGAACCTCAAAATCCTGTAAATCGTACGCAATTTCATATTCTAAGTGCTTATTTAAAATACGTATGGGCTTTTTTGAAGATGCTATTAGTTTATCTGAAGTTTTATCATAGGTCAAGAAAATATCATCTTCATTTAAAATTTTGCAAGATTGTGCTTGTTTGGAAACCCCTAAAAAATGATTTTTAAATTCAGTCATTTTTTGTTTTCTAGTCCAGATATTTTCATAGCTAGACAACGCATCTGTTTTTCTTGACGACGTTTTATTGTCACTTAAATATATTTCGTTTAAGACACTGATTTCTTCCTCTAAATAATATTTGTAAACAAAATCATCTGAGTAGTCTTTATGAATTAATTTTTTATACCCTAAAAATGAAATAACCAATGAGGTTTGTAGTTCCTTATTTATATCTATTTTAAAAACACCATTTATGTTTGTGATTGTTCCTTTGGTGGTACCATCAAAATAAATGGTGACACCTTCCATGGGTTCTTGGCTTTTTTTGTCGTAAACAATACCCGAAACCTGCTGAGCGCAAAGTGGTGCCACAGTCATTAAAAAAGTGAAAATAAAGGTAATTTTATGCCTCATTCTGTTCCGAGAGCTTCTGTTCCAATTCCGCTTGAAATTCTTCCATAACGGGGCGAACAGTACTTTCTGGTAAATCGGCTATTTTAATATACATCAAACCATCTACTGCATTGTTAAATAGTGGGTCCACGTTAAAAGCCACCAATTTCGCATTCTGTTTGATGTATTTTTTAAGCAATACTGGCAAGCGTAAGGATCCTGGCTCCAACTCGTCAATAATTTTATCGAATTTGTTTAAATCGGCTTCGGTTTCATCAAAAACAAAGTCTTTATCGGCATCTTTTAATTTTACCTTAAACTCTTTTTTAGGATGGACATATTGCGCAATATATGGATCGTAATAATGGGATTTCATAAACTCAATCATCAACGATTTAGAGAAATTTGAAAACTGGTTGCTAATACTTACGCCACCAATTAAAAATTTATGCTCCGGATAACGCAAAGTGGTATGTACAATACCTTTCCATAATAAAAATAATGGCATGGGTTTTTGTTGGTATTCCTTAACAATAAACGCACGGCCCATTTCTATGGACTGGCTCATCATTTTATGTAATTCTGGCTCGAACCTAAATAAATCTTGCAAATAAAATCCATCAATACCAAATTTAGCAAATATTTGGGATCCCAATCCCATTCTATATGCCCCAACTATTAGCTCTCTTTCACTGTCCCAAAGAAACATATGGTGATAGTAAGTATCAAAAGTATCTAAATCGATAGATTCATTGGTACCCTCGCCTACTTCTCTAAAGGTAATTTCACGAAGTCTTCCAATTTCCCTTAAAATGTTTGGTATCTCATTGCTCGTAGCCAAAAACACCTCGTAATTTTTACTTTGCAACAATCTAAAATCGCCAGTCCTAAGCGTTTCAACCTCTTGCTTCATGATATCCTTAGAGATAGGTGTTACAATTAGTTTTGGTGGTTTGGGAACTTTTAAAGTGGATGAAATATGACTTAATAAATTCCCTTTTTCATCGAAGGAATTTGAAAGCATATAGGTTTTCTTTCTTATAAATTCTGAAAATCCTTCCAGAGTAGGATATTCCTTTTGATCTGCCACCGTAATCGGCCTTCCAATACGCACTTTAATGGTTCTTCGTTTTTGGGTTAATAATTCCGAAGGTAATTTTGCCGTTCTGAACGTGTCGCTTATTTTAGATAATTTATAAAAAAGCTGACTGTTTCTAGCGTGAAAATAAATAGGTACTACAGGAACTTCTGCTTTTTGAATAAGCTTCATTGCCGATTCTTCCCAAGGTTTATCTATCAATAATTTCCCATCTCTATACGTGGAAACCTCTCCTGCTGGAAAAACTCCCAAAGGCGAACCTTCCTTTAAATGTTTGATGGCATTTTTAAAACCAGCAATACTGGATTTAATGTCTTTTTTGTTTTCAAACGGATTAACAGGAATAATATATGGTTTTAATGGCTCGATTCTATGAAGCAGAAAATTAGCCATTATTTTAAAATCCTCACGCTGCTCCAACATAAGTTTTAAAAGCAAAATGCCATCAATACCTCCTAAAGGATGATTGGATACCGTAATATAAGTACCGTCCTTTGGCAAACGTTTTAAATCTTCTTCAGGAATTTCAAACTTAATCTGAAAATCATGTAAAATTCCATTTAAAAAATCGGTTTTTTCTAGATGTTTGTTTCGGTTATAAATATCGTTAAGTGTTGATATTTTTAACACCTTCATAAGTACCCATCCTACAAAGGTTCCCACAAAACCGTATGAATCCAATTGTATGGCTTTAGCTACCTCTTTGGCAGATACCAATCCTTTATCTAGTTGTTTAGTCATGAATACAAATGTAGTGAAAATGTTTATTTAGTAACCAACTGCATGGTTTCTTGTGTTAATTGCTTCAACAATATCTCTTTATCCTTTTCCATTTGCGCTTTAGTAGCCTCGGTATAGTGCCTTATGGTATATAAAGATACGTCTTCTATACAGGTTACTTTAAAGGTTGCTTTTAAATGTTGCAAGAGTTCGTTTAAATTTTGATATAAATCCTCCACACAAACCGAAAATGTAATGGCAGAATTTTGAATAACGCCTACCTTCATTTTATACAAATGCAAGAGTTTAAAAATCTCACTGATATTTTCTTCTACGATGTACGAAAAATCTAAAGATGACAAAGAAATAAGCACCTGATTTTTCTTAACAATAAAGCAAGGGATCTGCGGATCCAAACCAGCCTCTTTACAAACCATCGTGCCTTTGCCTTCCGGATTTAAAAAAGATTTAACATACAAAGGAATTTCCTTTCTTTGTAGTGGCTGCAAGGTTTTTGGATGAATAACCGAAGCGCCGTAAAATGCCAACTCAATGGCTTCTCTATATGAAATTCTATTGAGTAATTGGGCGTTCTCAAAATAACGTGGATCGGCATTTAAAACCCCTGGAACATCTTTCCAAATGGTCACGCTTTCCGCATTTAAACAATAAGCAAAAATGGCGGCCGTGTAATCGCTCCCTTCCCGACCCAAAGTTGTGGTAAAATTATTAGAATCACTTCCTAAAAAACCTTGAGTAATGTTTAATTGGTTTCTGTTGAAGTTTGCGTTTATTCTTTTTTGGGTTTCTTCCCAATTAACATTGGCCGTTCTGTAATAATTATCGGTTTTTATAAACTCCCGAACATCCAAATATCGATTTTTTATGTTCAAATCGTTTAAGCATTCACTCACTATGGTTGAAGAAACCAACTCTCCAAACCCAATAACCTGATCGTAAACAAAATTATAATCTGGCGATTTGTTTCTATCTAAAAACGCCTTTAAATCATTGAATAAAGTAGATACTTTTTTAAAAACCTCATGCTTTTCGTTATCGAACAAGTCCAATAAAATAGCATTATGAAATTTAAAAACATCCTGAATGGAACTTTGCAATTGCTTGGATTGGTCGAAATAATTTTTTACAACAATTTCTAAAGCATTGGTGGTTTTTCCCATGGCAGAAACCACTATCAAAGTGTCCTTATAGCCTGTTTTATTTAAAACATTTACTAAATTCTTTACGCTTTTGGCATCCTTTATCGATGCGCCTCCAAATTTAAATACCTGCATTATAATTTTGATAAATATGCTTTAATTCCTTCTTCGTTTAACTGAACCAGGTCCCAGTCACGCATTACCTTAGCTCCTTTTTTCTCGTAAAATGCAATGGCGTCCTCATTCCAATCTATCACATCCCAACTGATGCGTTTTACACCTAATTGATGGCCATAAACAACCACTTGATCGAGTAACTTAGTGCCAATTTGCATGCCACGCATTTCTTGGGTTACCACCAAATCTTCCAAATGCAAAACAGGACCTTTCCAAGTAGAATAGCGCATATAAACCAAAGCCATTCCTTCAATTTTGTTATTTACTTCGGCTACAAAACATGTAAATTTAGGATCTTGGCCAAATCCATCATGTTCTAAATCGGCAGGTTTTATTTCTACGGCATCTGGTTCTTTTTCGAAGATAGCCAAAGCTTTTATTAAATTATAAACAGCCAGCATATCTTCTTTTTTTGCCTTTCTAATTAAAATTTGCATATAGAAATTTTGAGGATAAAGATAGTTTAAAGTTGTTTATTATCTATTTGGAAAGTGCTGTTGTTTGCTAAAAAACACGATATTTGCAATACAAACAACACATTGTAACTTCATGGCTAGAAAAAATCAAACTTTAGGAGAGTTTATTATTGAAAACCAATCGTCTTTTAAATATACTTCTGGAGAACTATCTCGACTTATTAACTCCATACGCTTGGCTGCAAAAGTAGTTAATCATGAAGTAAACAAGGCAGGTTTAGTAGATATTATTGGTTCTGTTGGCGACACAAATATTCAGGGTGAAGAGCAACAAAAACTTGATGTTTATGCCAACGAAAAGTTTATCCAAACCTTAAAAAATAGAAATATTGTTTGCGGAATCGCTAGTGAAGAAGAGGATACTTTTATTTCTATTAATAGTCAAGACAAAAACAATCAAAATAAATATGTGGTGCTTATCGATCCTTTAGATGGCTCATCAAACATTGATGTTAATGTTTCTGTAGGTACTATTTTTTCAGTATATAGACGTATTTCTCCTGTAGGAAGTCCGGTTAATATAAACGATTTCCTTCAAAAAGGAAGTCAGCAAGTAGCTGCAGGCTATATTGTTTATGGTACTTCAACCATGCTGGTTTATACCACTGGAGATGGTGTTAACGGGTTTACCCTAAATCCAGCGATAGGAACTTTTTACTTATCGCATCCAAAAATGACCTTCCCTGAAAACGGGCATATTTACTCTGTAAACGAAGGGAATTACATTCATTTCCCTCAAGGCATTAAAGACTATATTAAATATTGCCAAATGGAAGAGGACGACAGACCATATACCAGTAGATATATAGGCTCTTTAGTTTCAGATTTTCATAGAAACATGATAAAAGGAGGCATTTACCTGTATCCAAAAAGTTCGAAAACCAATAATGGAAAACTGCGTTTACTTTACGAATGCAATCCCATGGCTTTTTTAGCCGAAGAAGCAAATGGTAAGGCTAGTGATGGTTTTACAAGAATTCTAGATATTGAACCAACTGAATTGCACCAACGTGTGCCCTTTATTTGCGGCAGTAGAAATATGGTTGAAAAAGCTGAGGAATTTATGCGAAACGCCAAGAAATAGATATATTTTAAAACAAAAAAACGAGCTATATAAAAATACAGCTCGTTTTTTTATGTTTTATAAATAGCTTATTAGCTATTCATGTTTTTCATTTCTTCTATAAAAGTATCAATATCTACTCCATTACTCACCAACACTAAGGCTTTATCCACGATATATTTCACGTTGTCTGGTGTAAAACCTAATCCAACCGCAATCTTTTTAAGTACCAAAACCTCACTATCTCCTTTAATGTGATCTACATAAACCATACGTGCCAAATCGTATAAACGCTCTAAACGTCTCTCGTATGAAGTTGGAGGATTGATAGGATGCGATTGATAATTCTTTAAAATAGAACGATATTCTTCATCGTTAATATCCAAGTTATGAGCCAACCGATCCAAGAATAATTTTTCTTGTTCTGTAATGATTCCATCGTCCATGGCTACTCTAACTATAGCTGCAAAATGATCGGAGTTGCGTTGCTTAAATCCGCTATCAAATAAATCTGAAAATGACATATAATCTTGTTTTAAAATCCTTTGGTTTGGCTGCAAATATAGTTAAAGTATATACGTTATAAACTAAAAAAAAACTTTTTTTAGTTGCTTTTAATTGGTGCAAAAAGCGGTTTTAAATCACCTCATTCAACCGATAAAAACATTTTCCAGTAAATATTAGATAAAAAGACAATAGTTATTCAACTAAAAAAATGAAACATTATCTTTGCCAAAAATAAATTGTCTTGGGTAAAAATAACCTCTCGCAAATATATGCACAGGCTTTGCAAACGCAGAATCTGCAAATTGCTATTGCCAAAAACCAAAATAAATCGCATTTAAAAGGCCTTGTTGGCTCTTCACTTTCCTTTGTTCTAACGGAAACTTTTAAGCAAGCAGACAAGCCCTTTTTACTTGTTTTTAACGACAAGGAGGAAGCTGCATTTTATCTCAACGATTTAGAGAGTTTACTTAACGATAAGGATGTACTTTTTTATCCGGGAAGCTATAGAAGACCTTATCAAATTGAGGAAACCGATAATGCCAACGTGTTGTTAAGAGCTGAAGTTTTAAATAGAATTAATTCTCGAAAAAAACCAGCCATTATCGTTACCTATCCAGATGCTTTATTTGAAAAAGTAGTGACTAGAAAAGAGCTAGAACGCAACACGCTTAAAATTTCCTTGAACGATAATTTATCTATCGATTTTGTTAACGAAGTCCTGTTTGAATACAAGTTTAAACGTGTAGATTTTGTGACAGAACCTGGCGAATTTTCAGTGCGTGGCGGGATTGTGGATGTCTTTTCATTTAGTAATGACGAACCCTACCGAATCGAGTTTTTTGGAGATGAAGTGGATAGCATTAGAACCTTCGATGTAGAAACACAACTTTCTACCGAGCAAATCAAGAAAATAAATATCATTCCAAATGTTGCCAATAAGCTTATTGAAGAAAGCAGACAGAGTTTTTTAGATTATATGGCTTCAAAAACAGTGGTTTTTACTAAAAACAGCGATTTGATGTTTTCTAGAATCGATGATTTTTTTGAGAAAGCCGTAGAAGCTTTTAAAAGCCTAACCTCCGAATTAAAACATGCCGAACCAGATGAATTATTCTGTAATTCGACCTTATTAAAAAAGCAACTATTGGATTTTACTTTGGTGGAATTTGGAACCCAATCCTTTTTTAACACGCAAGGACACACAATTGCATTCAACACCACACCTCAACCTTCATTTAATAAGCAATTTAACCTTTTAATTGAAAACCTAAATACCAATCACGACAAAGGGTTTGTCAATTATATTGCCTGCGTAAGCGATCAACAGGCTAAAAGATTTCATGACATTTTTGAGGATGCCGAAGAAGAGGTTCATTATAAAACCATTGTTTTACCGCTTTACCAAGGTTTTGTTGACAACGAAAATAAAATATGCTGTTACACCGATCATCAAATCTTTGAACGTTACCATAAATTTCATTTAAAAAATGGCTACGCCAAAAAACAAGCTATTACTCTTAAAGAACTTACAAATCTTGAAATTGGCGATTATATTACCCATATCGACCATGGAATAGGGCGTTTTGGAGGATTACAAAAAATAGATGTTGAAGGAAAAAAACAAGAAGCCATCAAATTAATTTATGGCGAACGAGATATTTTGTATTTAAGCATTCATTCACTTCATAAAATCTCGAAGTTTAATGGAAAGGACGGAAAACCACCAAAAGTTTATAAACTTGGGTCGGCTGCCTGGAAAAACCTAAAACAAAAAACAAAAACCAGAGTCAAGGAAATTGCATTTAACCTCATTCAAGTTTATGCCAAGCGCAAACTGGAAAAGGGCTATCAATATCAACCCGATAGCTCCATGCAATTAGAACTGGAATCTTCTTTTATTTATGAAGACACGCCAGACCAAACCACAGCAACAGCAGATATAAAATCTGATATGGAAAGCGAGCGACCTATGGACCGATTGGTTTGTGGCGATGTGGGCTTTGGAAAAACAGAAGTTGCTATTCGCGCAGCCTTTAAAGCTGTAGATAACGGCAAGCAAGTAGCTATTTTAGTGCCAACAACCATTTTGGCCTACCAACATTCCCGAACTTTTAGAGAACGTTTAAAGGATTTCCCTGTAACAATTGAGTATCTAAACCGTTTTAGAACGGCTAAGGAAAAAAAAGAAACTTTAGAAGGCTTAGAAAAAGGAACCGTGGATATTATAATTGGAACCCATCAATTAGTCAACAAAAATGTCAAGTTTAAAGATTTGGGTTTATTAATTGTGGACGAAGAACAAAAATTTGGAGTTGCTGTAAAAGAAAAACTTAGAACGCTTAAAGAGCATGTCGACGTGTTGACCTTAACAGCGACGCCAATTCCTAGAACACTTCAGTTTAGTTTAATGGCCGCAAGGGATTTATCGGTTATTACCACGCCTCCTCCAAATCGATATCCTATAGAAAGCCATGTGGTTCGTTTTAGCGAAGAAAACATAAGAGATGCCATTACCTACGAAATTCAACGTGGCGGACAAGTTTTCTTTATTCATAACCGAATAGAAAACATCAAGGAAGTAGCTGGGATGATCCAACGTTTGGTTCCAGATGCCAAAATTGGAATTGGTCATGGACAAATGGAAGGAAAAAAACTAGAGCAACTTATGTTGGCTTTTATTAATGGTGAATTTGATGTTTTAATCAGCACAACCATTGTAGAAAGCGGTTTGGATGTTCCAAATGCCAATACCATTTTCATTAATAATGCGAATAATTTTGGATTGAGCGATTTACACCAAATGCGTGGACGTGTAGGCCGAAGCAATAAAAAAGCCTTCTGTTATTTTATTACCCCAGATTATTCAGCGATGACTGATGATGCCAGAAAACGGATTACAGCTTTAGAGCAGTTTTCTGAACTTGGCAGTGGTTTCAACATTGCTATGAAAGATTTGGAGATTCGTGGCGCTGGCGATTTATTAGGTGGTGAACAAAGTGGTTTTATTAATGATATTGGGTTTGACACTTATCAGAAAATATTAAGTGAAGCCATAGAAGAACTTAAGGAAAATGAATTTAAAGATCTTTATGAAGATGATGGTAAAGAAAAAGAATATGTCAAAGATGTCACCATAGATTCTGATTTAGAAATGCTGTTCCCAGACGATTATGTCAATAATATTTCTGAACGTTTAAACCTTTATACCCAACTCAATAACATGAAAACCGAAGAAGAACTTCAAAAATTCGAATCGGAAATCGTCGATCGATTTGGAGAATTACCAACCCAAGTGGTCGATTTATTTAATAGCGTTCGCATTAAATGGCTAGCTACTAAAATGGGACTGGAAAAAGTTGTGATGAAACAAGGTAAACTTATTGGATATTTTATAACCGATCAGAAAAGTGGCTATTATCAAAGTGGTGGTTTTACAAAGGTTTTACAATATGTTCAAGCGCATCCAGCTGCGTGTAGGATGAAAGAAAAACAAACTAGAAACGGTTTGCGTTTATTACTGACTTTCGAGAATATAAAAACCGTAAAACAAGCGTTGGCAGTTTTAAGGCCTATTGTAAATTAACTAATGAGATTCCCTATATCCTGTCTGCCGACTGACAAGCGTGGGAATTAAAAATGATAAAACGCATCTTCGTAATGTGTGAGTTCTTCGATGGATTTATTTTTTATAATGGCTATAATATCGAAACGCGTTTCAAGCGAAATATTATGTTCATTTAAATAAGCGTCCATGGCTTTTACGAGAAGCTTGATTTTCCCGGGACTCACAAAACTTTGTGGATCGCCAAAAAAGTCTGAATTTCTAGTTTTCACCTCAACACATACCATGCGATCTCCTGCTTTGGTTTTGGCAATAATATCCACTTCGGCCCGATCGTAATAATAATTACGTTCCAAAATTTGATATCCTTTTTTTAAAAGATAATCGGTAGCAAATTTCTCGCCCCATTCGCCAAGTTCGTTATGATACGCCATAGTATTTCCCATGTAAATGGGAGTCTTTTTTAACGTAGGAATCTCTTCGTGCCCACTACGTTTATATTTATAAATACAAAAGCATCTTCTCGCAAATATTTTTAAACCACCCAGACTTTTCAGGTTTCAAAAGTATATACCTCATCAAAAACCACCATCGTTTTATTAAACTAAAGATAACCAACTCCCATCCATTAAACAATAGCTGCATGTTTATTCCCTTTTAAAAAAGCAAATCCTACAATAAGTGGTACTTTTGCATATTAATAAAACAACGGCTCTTATGGCAACCATTAAATGTCCCAATTGTGGTGTTTATAATACAGGTAGAGATTATTGCGAAGCATGCAACACCGTCTTATCTTATAAAATAAGACGTGAACTTGTTTTTAAAAAAGAGGAAGAAGCGCGTTTAAAAGAACTCGCAACCCAAGTAAAAAAACCGTCTTTTTTTGAAAAATATAGCAACCATCGGTTTTTAATAGTGCGTGTATTTACTAAAATTATCCGTTCTATCTGGCTTGGGTTTATGGCTATTGGAATGTTTATTGCTTGGTTAATTTCAGCTGTAGTTGCATGAAAATTCTTAAAAACCCCATTCTTATTGGTTTCTGTTTTATCGCTTTGTTTATATATATTGCAAATCGATTGGCCTTACCGCTCCCTTCTTGGGTTTACTTTTATGTAAACGATTTTCTATGTATGCCCATAGTGTTAAGTTTTAGTTTGGCCATACTTCGTTATATAAAAAAATCGGATCTTATTTATGTGCCTTTAAGCATCATCCTAATTATGACGGCTTATTACGCCATTTATTTTGAATGGCTGATGCCAAAACTCCATACACGTTATACTGGAGATTTAATAGATGTGGTACTTTATTTTATTGGCGCTTTTTTATTTTATGTATTTCAAAAAAGGTTGTTTTGAAACCTGAAAGGTCTGTAAAGGTTATTCGTCACGAATACACGAATATATTTTTTAAAATATTCCAACCCGCTATAAGTTAATCCTTTAAAATGTTTGTTTTAGAAAAGATCCTGGAGTTCCAAAATTCCTGGATAAAACCTGAAAGGTCTACGTTTTAATTATTTTCAAAAACAACCGTCGTTTTATCTTTAGCAACAGTCATTTTTACCGTTCTGCCTAAAATCATCGCGCGATTGTCTTTTTCATGACCGGCAGGCATATTAAAGGCTATTGGAAAATTATATTCGGAAAGCGCATCTAAAATAAGTTGCTCGATCGAGCTTCCCCAAGAAGTGGTGTTTTTTCTTATTTTACTCATGTCTCCAACCAAAAGTCCTGCACAATTATCGAAATATCCTGCTCGTTTTAAACTTTGTAACATGCGATCGATATGGTATTTATACTCGCCTATTTCTTCAATAAACAAGATTTTCCCACTCGTATCCAAACTCGTTTTAGAGCCCAACATGGTATGCAACATGGTTAGATTCCCTCCTACTAAAGGAGCTGAAACCGTTCCTGTTTTATTATAATCCGACCCTTTTAACGTATAA
>NZ_DATGNO010000017.1:0-3684 GCF_035306705.1 Xanthomarina sp. | reverse complement strand
CTTTTGCGACGGCGGGGTTTTTCTCACATAGTCTCTAATTTCAAGTTTTTTATTTTTATAATTTTTATTTGTATATCCAGCCCGAGAGTGTTCCATCGTCTTTCACCCCAATCAGCAGTTGGGCAAATCATTAGCAAATGCACACACAGCTTCCGAAAACTTATCAGTATTATTTACCGATATAGTTCTTTCTATACGGGCGTTTTCTCCGGAAGTGATGAGTTGTGTGATTTGCTCTGTGGTCATAATATATATTAAATACGTGCAATATTTATCGCTCTTTATTAGAAGTAATTTCTTCTACCTGCACGTACAAGAAGTATGTTCATAGTTTATTCTTCTGCTAAAAAATTAAAAATCCCTCCTGTATGCCAGAAAAGAATGTTTTTATCTTTTAAATTGTTTTTATTTATATAATCCATCATCCCGTAAAAAGCTTTACCCGAATAACAAGTGTCTAATGTGAAGCCATATTCTTTTATAGAATTTAAACTCAATTCTTTTAATTCACTATTGTATTGTCCGTAACCACCCATTAAATATTCATCTAAAACAATAGACTCTCTGTTTGAACAATCAATATTATAATGACTACACAACTCTTTATAAAATTCATCCACAATTTTTGTGGCTTGTTCTGCTTTTCTTCCTACAGATATTCCTATAACTTTCGTATCGTCAAAACCATATTTATCCAAACCTGCTAGAATACCAGACTGTGTAGAACCCGTACCTGAAGCGTGAAAAATATAGTCAGGTGTCCAATTGTTTTCTACACAATATTTTTTAAGTTCTTTTACAGCATCAATATAAGCCAAACCACCTTCTAAGGTATGCCCACCACCCCAAATGTAATAAGGTATAAAACCCTGATCTTTATATTGCAGCATAGCTTCATCCATTGCATTACCAATCTGACTAGCTTCCTCTACAAAAACAATTTCTGCTCCCGAAAGACGCATTATTTTAGCATTGCCTGACTGCTTTTCAAACTCCGCTTTTGAACCGTGTAAAACCAAAGAACATTTCATTTTATTTTGAGCTGCAAAAATTGCAACCGCTCTGCAATGATTGGATTGAATTCCTCCCGTAGTTACTAAAGCATTGGCATTCTTTAAGAAAATGTCTTTTGCAATAGCATCCATCTTACGACCTTTGTTACCGCCTCCTAAAAACGGGTAAAGGTCGTCACGGACGATTCTTAAGTCTTCTTTTATTATATTAATCATTTACCGTTTTATGATTTTTCGACCTTGTTTTTATTAATGAAGGTATTTGAGGAGTTATCGCAATATCTTTTCTATAAAGAACATTTTGAATCGTTTTAAAAAAAATTTTTATATCTAAACCAACTGACAGGTTTTCTACATAAAACACATCCATCTCAAGTCTTTTATCCCAATCTAATGAATTTCTACCATTAATTTGTGCCCAGCCACTAATTCCTGGCTTAACATTATGCCTTTTTAACTCTCTTTCCGTATAAAATGGTAAATTCTTTATTGATAGTGGTCTTGGTCCAATAAAAGACATATCGCCTTTCAAAATATTAAAAACCTGTGGAATTTCGTCCAAAGATAACTTTCTGATTAATGCTCCCTGTTCCGTAATTCTTAACTTATCTGGTAGTGGATTCCCTGCCTCATCAAAAAGATCTTTCATTGTTTTTAATTTATAAATGAAGAACTCCTGATTTTTATATCCTAATCTTTTCTGTTTAAATATCGGATTAGATTTAAAATGTATTTTTAGATAAACGAGTAAAACTACCATTATAGGTAATGTTACTAAAATCAGTAAAAAAGAGAACAATATATCAAAAACTCTTTTAATATGCCTATACATCACATTGTAATTTTATCATTTACACTTTTATGGAATTTGGCAGGGCTTCCTATCCATAACTCATTTTCAGGAACATCTTTTGTAACAATACTTCCTATTCCAATTGCAGAATGTTTTCCTATTTTTTGTTTTCCTCTAATTGTACCATTCATCCCAACCCAAACGCCTTCCTCTATTTCTAAATAGGAACCTAAGCACGAACTTGCAGTAAAAAAACAATGTTCATCAATATTATTGTCGTGTCCAATAGTAACATTACTCATTATTAAACAACATTTCCCTATTTTAGTTCCACAAGAAATACTCGCATTTGGCATTACAACAACACCTGGTGCTAATTTTGCAGAAGGAGAAACAAAAGATAACGGATGAACGAAAGTAAACATAGATTCATCAGGAATTTTCAAATCTCTAAAAAGTTTAATCCTGCCGGGTTGTCCCCCCATTTTATAAATAGTAAACAAAAACTTATACCCTTCTTTAATAAAATTAGCTGCATCAGCAGTTTTTCCTAAAACCGGAACACCATTAATTTCAGAAACATCTGCATCGTTTAACAATCCCACAAACTCCGCATTTAAACCAAATTTTTCCTTAGCGTGATTTATAGCTTCTCCGATAACAATAGCAGCTCCTGAGCCACCAATAATAATCACTTTATCCATTTTTCTTACTAGTTATTTTCTGATGCTTCTTTAAAATCTTATTTGCTTTGAGCACAAAAGGAGGACCTACGAATTTTCCGTTCATAATGGCAACTCCCTGATTGTTCTCTCTGGCTTCTTTGTCTAATCTTAAAATTTCTTTTGCTTCATAAACATCTTGTTCTGATGGTGAAAAGTATCTATGTACCAATGATAATTCTATCGGGTTCAAACATAACATTCCTTCATATCCCAGTTTTTTGGATAAGATTAAATTCTGCTCCAAATCTTCCAAATCCTTAACTCTTACCTGAACTGTATCAATAGGAATAACTTTGCAGGCTCTTGCTGCCATAGCAATCATATTTCTGGGTACAAACAAACTTTCGTGTTCTAAATCGTGCTGTCCTTCCAAATCAGCAATAAAATCTTCTGAACCGTATGCAATAGCAACCACTCTTGAAGAAGCATTACAAATATCTTGAGCATTCAGTACAGCAGAAGCTGTTTCTATCAGTGGAATAATTTTGAAGGTTCCCACAGGGATTCCTTTTTCATATTCAATGGTTTCAAGTAGCTTATCAAAGAAATAAATATCTTCTCCTTTTTTGGCTTTAGGATACATAAATCCTGTAATTCCGTCAATAGTGAGTTGTGTTACATCTTTTAATAATTGACCGCTTTCTCTGTCATTGATTCTCGGAAAAATCACTTTGTCTTTAAAAGCTCCTTCGCTGATCATCTTCACAGCCAGATCCCGAGCTTTCTGTTTATTTTCTACAGGCTGAACTGAATCTTCGATATCAAAAAGCAAAACATCTGCCTCTGCTTTAATTGCACTGTCCATCAACCTTTGATTATGGGCAGGCACAAATAACAAGCTTCTCATTAAGTAATCACTCATATCTCTGATTTTTTAGGAATTAATACTTTTCTTCTGAAACTTAAAACATTCTCTCCTTTTTGATTGTAAGCAATTGTCTCTACATAAACTATCCCTCTGTCTTTTCCCGAGGTTTCCCATTTATCCAAGATTTCTGTTTTAGCATAAATCGTATCGTTAATAAAAACAGGTCCTAAATGTTTTACTGATTCGTATTCTAAATTAGCCACAGCTTTCCCGCTAATATCCGGAACAGTCATTCCAACAACCAGACTAAAAACCAATGTGCCAACAACCAAAATCTGTTTATGT
>NZ_DATGNO010000016.1:0-2918 GCF_035306705.1 Xanthomarina sp. | reverse complement strand
TGAAATGTTTTTTGTATCAAGGTATCCCCCGTTCCCAACATGTCGTGAAATTGCTTCGGAAAATCTTGCGTACTAACAGGCCAAAATCTAGATCCAACGCCTCCAGCCATTAAAATGGCATAATAATTCTTGTTCATTAAGTATATTATTTTTATTCCCATAAACCTGTGAACCAATAGGCAGATATGGGAAACTGTTTTTATTAAAATCGATAAGCTACGATAAGATTTTCATGAAATAAACTTATTGTTCCATTAATTCTACCTCAGCATTTGGATTGAAAAGATACAACTTTCCAGTTTTTATTTCAACACATTCTATTCGTTTTGTTCGTGTATTTCCCTTTTTAAAAACTTTCCCATTATAAAGTTTAAAGGCGGTTCCTTTGGCCAATTCAAATACATACGTTTTATCGTTATCGGCTTCAAACTGTTTTAAAGCTAAAGATAAAGTGGCATCTGTATCGCTACTAGCTTTTGGATTTTTAAAATGCTTTGCTAAAAGTGGCAGCAATTCCATAGGAAATACGTCTGGATTTAAAAAAGGCAACATGAGACGTTGAAAGGTATATTTCCATTCCTTCCCATGTGGCTTTATAAATTTACCGTAGGTGTTATAAGCTTCAAAATGAGCGATTTCGTGAATTAAAGTAATTAAAAACCGATACGGATTTAAATTAGAGTTAACGGTAATAACATGAGTTCCATCGGACAAACGTCTGTAGTCTCCATGCCTGGTTTTACGTTCGTTTTTTACTTTAACCGTTAAATGATCATGGTTTAAAAGTAATAAAACGGGTGCTACAGCAGACTGTGGAATATAGGTTTCGAGCTTATTTTGCATAGTACAAACATAGGTTTTTTGTTTCAAATTTTAATACGCAATAACAAGTTTAGAAATCAAGTGGCTGCGATTCTTTTTCAACCTAAAGAATCTTATATGTAAGATCCACATAACATCTATTATGATGGTTTTTTTAGCTAAAAACAATCTCTTCTTATTAGAAAACAAACTAGAATAGATGCTTCAATAGGTATTGATCCCAGGAAATACCTCTGCTAGAATGCGTATGGATGATAGCAAAATATCATAACAAACCTTAATACCTTTTCATGCACCTTAAACAAAAACAAACTCCTATTTGTTAAGAAGAAAACAGTTGGGTCTCCTCTTGTTTTCAACCCATACTTTTAACAGGAGCCATCCATATAAGAAGCCTTAATCGGTCTAAATCAATAATTTATCGATATTTATATTTAACAATAAAACATTTTTCTTATTTTCACTTTCGAAATTAACAAACTTGAAAATGAAAAAAATACTTTTAGTAATGTTATGGTCTGTATGCTTTTTCTCTTGTTCCAATGATACGGACGACACCAATTATTCGCCAACACCACCAGATCCAACACCACCTCCAACACCTTTAGTTGTTCCAGAATTCTTACCCAATTTGTCGCAATTAAATTTATTTACCGAAAACTTAAACGACTTAACACCTAGCGATCGAGCGTTTATTTATAACCTAAACACAACTCTTTTTTCAGATTACTCATACAAACAACGTGTTTTAGCTTTGCCTGAAGGTACTTCTATGGAATTTGTAGACGACGGATTACCAAATTTCCCAAACAATACGGTCATAGCAAAAACCTTTTATTATTGGAACAACGAACGGGATGAAACCGAAGGTCGACAACTTATTGAAACCCGAATTCTTATTAAGAAAAATGGCGTGTGGGAACTTGGAAATTACAAGTGGAATGCCCTACAAACAGATGCGGTTCTGGACAATACCACCAGCACCGTTCCAGTTAGCTATACCAATACAGATGGAAATAACGTGAATGTGAATTATGTCATTCCTTCTGCCCAAAACTGCATCGATTGCCATAACTCAAGCAACGTAATTGTACCTATTGGCCCAAAACTTAGAGCGGTAAACGGCAACAACCAATTGCAAACATGGATTTCAGAAAATTACATCACCAATTTATCAAATGCCTCGCAAGTGTCCATTTTGCCAAATTGGGAAGATGCTGTTAACTATACCTTAGAAGAACGTGCCAGAGCCTATTTTGACATGAATTGTGCCCATTGCCATAGCGAAGGTGCCTTTTGTGGCGACCAGTCTTATTTAAGATTGGCTTACAACATCCCTTTAGCGGACTCCTACATTACGGAAGACAAACCTAACATCGATTTTAGAATGTCTATGTATATGAATGGTATAAGTATGCCATTAACAGGAACCACCATGACGCACCCTGAAGGCTACGATTTGATTCGTGAATATTTGAATACGCTGTAAACCAAAGAGTACCCATTAAACCTTTTCAAGTTTTAACAGTCTTACATATATAAACATAAACTCTATTATTATGAAAAAATTAGCATTAATGACCCTCGTTTTTATTACAAGTTTTGCTCAAGCACAAGAAAAAATGCAAAGCAAACAAAAAATGCAAGATTATACACCAGAAGAAATGGCTCAGGTGCAAACAAAACAACTCACTCTAGATTTAGATTTAACCGAAGCCCAACAAAAGCAAGTGGAAACCTTATTTCTTGAAAATGCAAAAACAAGAAAAGCCAAAATGGAACAAAGAAATCTGTCTGGTGCTGAAAAATCTTCAAGAGAAAGTCTATCAAAAGATGAAAAGCTTAAAATGAAAAACGAAAGCTTGGATCAGCAAATAGAAATGAAAGCGGAAATGAAAGAAATTCTTAACCAGGAACAATACGCTAAATACGAAAAGTTGCGTGAAGAAAGAAAAGGCAACCACCAAATGAAGATGCAACAGAAAAAGAGAGCCAAGTTAAGCGAGCAGAAAGAATAAAATAGATATGACATCTAAATAAAAAGGCTGTCTAAAATAAATTAGACAGCCTTTTTATGTTATAAGCTACTGCAAACC
>NZ_DATGNO010000015.1:0-6650 GCF_035306705.1 Xanthomarina sp. | reverse complement strand
TAGCTCAGTCGGTTACCAGCCCGTACCGAAGGAACGTTCGGACGGGGAGCATAGGAATCATAACCGATAAATATGATAAAATTATTAATGGCGAGGTAGCTCAGTCGGTTACCAGCCCGTGCCGAAGGAACGTTCGGACGGGGAGCATAGGAATCATAACCGATAAATATGATAAAATTATTAATGGCGAGGTAGCTCAGTCGGTTAGAGCGTCGGATTCATAACCCGGAGGTCTCGGGTTCAATTCCCGATCTCGCTACAACAGTAAAAGTCCTGCACGAAAGTGCAGGGCTTTTTTTATGCGTTGCACTTGAAGCTCGCTTCAAGGTGCAAAAGCATAAAAAAAGTCCCAAGAACGCGATAGCGTTTGGACTTTTACTGTTGTAAGCCTCCCCTAAAAGAATCAGCGTAGCTAATTCCAAACATAAAAAAAGTCCCAAGAACACAACAGCGTTCAAACTTTTACTGGTGTAAAGCCTTTTGAAAAAATCAGCAAACTTCCATTCAAAAACATTCAGTAATTTATAGCCAAAAATTCCTAGTCTCCATTTCGAAACGTAAAAATCCGGGCAAGTTTTCAATTCAGTTTTTATTCGTTAACTTTCATGCCCAAAAACGCAACCAACCATATGCGCTAGTAATAAAATAAAATTCACATATATTGAAACACAGTTTTTATGAAAAAGGAAAAAAGGAGCAAAATCAAATTCAAGCGATAATAGCGGTTTGTGCCATTTCATTAATCATCCTATCAATTATTATTTCACTAAAAACAAGCCTCTACCTGCTCGGAATTTTAACATTTACAATAACCTTATCGATAGCAGCACCTTTCTTCGATACACCTTCACTAAAAAAAAGCGGGAAATTAATTTATTACTCGACCTTGTTTATTACCGAAAAACCAAAAAACAAGATAATTAAAATTCACGGTGGGACTTTGTTCGATTATTATTTTGTGATTGATAAAAAATTGAATGGAAAACAGCGTACAAACTTTATAATCCAACAATATTTGCAAGGATTATTGTGCTTGATAGAAAATTACGAAAATGATAATGAAATGAAAGTTAGGGGCACGAGCTACATCATGAACAAAAGAACTGCCGAGAAAATCGGTTTTAAAATCATTAAAACGGACTTTTTACAAAAAGCAATTATAACTTATAATTATTTTAATATATTGATTTCAAATTCAATAGCTAAAAACAAGCTATCATTCCCAAATCTAAATGAAACCAAAACATTTGAAACAGATTTCGGTCAATTAATTGAACGAAAAGAATATATCACCAGCCTAAACAATACATTAAAAAACACTATTATTAATGCCGTGGAAAAATAACTACTTGGTTCTCTAATACTTAAATTTTTAGAGGTTTTAAGGGCTCTCATCCAATCTGCTTCTTAAAAACATCTTGTCCCTCCACCTATTGCAATCGAGACTTTAGCCATCTCCTTAAAAGCTTATTCAAAACGAAGCACATGGACTTAATACACATATAGGATTCCAGGTTTTCAATGTTTTGTAATAAACGTTTTAGTTGAAACGCTGTCAGAAAGTTACGAGCCACACAATTAAAAAATTTCATTAGTTACCCGCACCTTTGATAAGATTAAATGATAATATCAAAAATGAAACCACCATATAAAATAACCCCAGAGATATTATACTGACTTTTTAAATATACCTTCCCCGAAATTAAGAAAACTAAATCGCATGAAACAATCCCCTTTTTGAGCTGTCAGAAAAACGAAGTAAACACGTTGAGTATAAGGGCTATTTCATAAAGCTAAGAATTGACTAGCTCCCTATTCGTTATCAGTTTTGGCTTGCTTAACGTCACGAAATGTTGGATGGTTCTCAGTAATTCGTCCCGCTCCCTTTTTGTTGATTTTAAAAGTGATATCTTTTGTTGTAGTAAATAAAAGCACCGATGAAAAAGACGTATGGAGATGCGATTTTAAAAATGTATAGGCGTCCTCTAGACGAAGCTCTTGTTCCTCATCTTCTGTTTCTTTAGACCTGTAGTGCGATTTCACCAACACCTTAAAGCTGTCCTCTGTATGGAGAGGCCTCACAAATATATTCTTTAGGTTAGGTTTACCAATGGTTTTTGCCATGGTCAGTTTAGCAAAGCTACCCTCCTGAATACTTGCTATAACTTGATTCCAGAAAAGGTCGAAAACATTTTGATAAGGCATAAACTAAAGATTAATGATAAATTATTTTTAAGGTTCAAAAGTAATATAAATAAGTTGATTAACGACCAAACGTTAAGTAAGTGTTTCCCGAAGCTGGCGCTCGTTTGCAACGGAGATTTCTATAACGCCCGAAATTTACAAAAAGCAATAGAAAGCCTTTTGCCAACAAAACACCATGTTAAAAACCAAGTAAAATCCAATCTTCTTTTCACGAAATCACACCTAGAAACAGCAGCACATAATAATCCCAATTCAGTATTTGCAAAGGCTTGTTTTAATAGTTAATTATTAACTAAACCACTATAAACTAAAGCACCATACCAGCCCAACAAATGTTCTACCAGAGCTTTTAAAACAAACTAAAAAGTCTGTTTCATTCGTGAAATAGATAGTAAATCAGTTCCCCAATAATTTTCACCTAACTAAGTATTCTTGAAAATTAGTGGCATTCGTGTCAAAGCCCTGTCCTTACCTGCCAACTTATAAATATCAATCTTTAAATGTCTTATATGGGTTCAAAATTAAATAAGGAATATATAAAACATTTCGTGTATGAGCAGTGGCGTGGTTCGTCACGGACAATTCCAAACAGGCGTTCCATACAATCTACTAAACCTCTTAATAAACACCATTCATTTCTTCTTAAAAAGCCTGGACTATCAAAACAAACCCTTCTTTTCAACACATTACAGACACCCCTAACAAATCCTCAAAAAATCTGCTTATTTTTTTAAGTCTTGAAAAAACCAAACAAGCACTAATTAAAAATACCTATTACTTGGTATTTGTCGTTCTCTTTAAATGGTTTATATTAGTTCAGAATCAAATAATCGGTATATAAAATAGGAATAAACTCCTTAGGGAGTATAACAATTATAAAAACTCCACCTTCAAAAATAAATTGTTACAAAAAACCCAATTAGGCGTCTTATTTAAAAAGGAAAACCAAAACATATTTTTATGAACATCTTATTTACAACTTTATTAATTCTATTTACAACACTAAATGTCGCTCAAGAAAAGTCAATTAAAAAAATTGAAATTCCGTTCACTCAAACAGCAAACGGACATATAATAATTCCAGCCAAAATTAACGGAATTGAAGGAAGTTTTATTTTTGACACAGGAGCAGGAATAAATCTATTGACCAAAAAGTTTGCGGATAAAGTAACCGACCTCGAAAAAACCCATCATTTCTACACAGGACATCGAGCTACAGGCGAGGAATTACAATCGGATTTGTGGAATTCCAAATATTTAGAAATTGGCGACTTTAAAGCAAGCAAAGAGAAATTTGCAGTCTACGATATTGATTTCCCACTTGACGGACTAATTTCATTAACTCCCTTCAAAGACAAGGCAATAACCATTGATTTTGAGAATAAAATATTGAGCGTCGAAACAAAAGACTCATTAACAAAACTCATTGCGGAAATGGATTTTGAGCTGCCAATCCAAATTAACAACGACCGAGATATTAGAATCGAAATTGCCACTACAATCAAACTGAATAACACACTAACTTTAAATGTAAATTTAGACAGTGGTGCTGGATTTAATGTTTTTAGATTTAGTTCGAGGTTTATGGAGCATCTTGGAGTTGATAAACAAAACATTAAGAGTGAATTTAAACCAAGCATGTTCAAACCAGAAGTTGGTAACCAATATTATTATACAACCTTATCAAAAATGACGGATATAAATAATAACGTTTCTGTAAATGATTTTCAGGTAACATTCATCGATGGATTAATATACGAAGGAATTATGGGTATAAATTGGATGGGTAAAAAAATTACGATGGATATTCCAAATAAAAGACTAATCGTTAAAAAATAACTGTGGCTAACCGTGTGAATAAGCAAGGGCCTGTCCTCGCCTACTTGGAATCCCGATAGCTCTCGGGAGCGGATTTCCCACTACCTGTTTGCATTGTTCGTAACAAACCACGCTACTTTTCCATAGCCAAACACCCTAACTGCCATTTGACAAATCAAGATGCCAAATAGAAAAATAACAACAATCATAGCGTTTTTTTGCATTGTAAAAATAACGCTTCATCTCATTGCTGACTCAAATTCAGGATTTCAAGGGGACGAATTATTGCACATAGAAACAGGAAATTACCCGAGTTTTGGATATATGGAGTTTCCACCCGTTATTGGTTGGCTGGCCTTTATCCAAAATCAATTTCATTCCCAGTCTGTTTTTGTCCATCACATCTTTTCGCACATCGCTTCATTATTGATTTTAATAGTAATCGCACGTACAACACTTGAACTGGGTGGGAAATCAAAAGCAGTTTTTATTGTACTGCTTTGTATTGTAACGGCACCAGCTTTCGGCCGTGGACATCAATTATTTCAACCTGTGGTTTTTACCCATTTCTTCTGGTTGTTATCGTTTTATCAATTGGTTAGGTTCATCAAAACTCTTGACAAAAAATATTTACTTTACCTAACAATCTGCCTTAGTTTTGGATTTCTCACAAAATATGATATACTTTTCTTCATAGCAGGCCTTTCTGGTTTACTTCTATTCAAGAGCACAAGAATATCAATTTTACAAAAGGACATTTGGAAATATATGCTCTTGTTCCTTATTCTAATAGCCCCAAATGTTATATGGCAATACAAGCAAGGTTTTCCGGTACTTGATATGTTCTCACGTCTTTATGAAACACAATTAGATAAACTAACAATAATAGGAGTTCTTGAAAGTATTGTTATATCCTTAAATCCACTAACCTTGTTTTTTTGGATTGGCGGTTTAATCTATATGTTTAGAACAAATAACAATCCTAGTTATTATCGCCCAATCGCATCTACAATCGTCATGTCCATATTTCTTATGGCGTTAAACAAAAGCAAAGCATACTATTTTTATCCCGCAATAATTACTTTACTAATATTCGGAAGCATCTGGTTTGAACAAACAATCTTATCAAAACGCCAATGGATCTTATATCCCGCAAGCGCTCTTCTTGTTGTTTCGGGCCTCGTGTTGATACCATTTGGCTTAGCTGTTCTGCCATTGGATACATTTATAAAATTCGCAGGAATAGAAAAGAAAAACAATCGTTACGAAATAGAATACAAAGAATATTACTCGAAATCAAAATGGGAAAAAACTATGGGCGGACTTCAAACCGTTTACGATAGCCTACCCATAAACGAAAGAAAGGATTGTTTAATTTGGGGCAAACATTATAGCCAAGCAGGCGGAGTAAACCTTTTTAGGGAAAATTATCAAATGCCCAAAGCGTTTTCATACCACGGGAGTTTCTACCTTTGGACACCAGAAAAAGGCGAATTACCTAAAACAATTATAGCGTTTTCAAACGGAGAGGCTGGAATAGACTTTTTTCAGTCCTTCTTTAGATCGGTTGTCGCGGTAAAACAAATTTATAATCCCTATGCGGATGATGAAAAAGATTTGTGGCAAACCATATACATTTGTAAAGAACCAAAACTAAATTTTGAACAGTTGCGAACTGAATTTAAAACAAGGATTTTCGAATAGCAATCCAAACAAAACGGCAGGTAACAAAGTACTCTGGTAAAAAACAAGTAAAATGCTAGTAACTTGTCTCGACAACACTTCTACAAGTATGGTTATATATTAATTCTGATTTAGCAATAGCAAAAGCCTGATTTAAAGACCTTTATAATCCTACCATTTTAAAGAACTCACTAAGTTTTAAGTTTTTGGCTTCACAAATTCTCATTGTTAATCGAGTCTGATTATGTTCAGTAGTCATATGCGTCAAATTCCATTTAAAGTAACAACATGAGAAAACTACTTGTCCTCTTCTCCTTTCAAAAGATTATTTCCCATCTAGTTGAGAATAGTATTCTTCGAAATCGAAAGGAATATCCAGTAAATCTTTAGGATGTATACGTAAACCAATCGCTATATCTATAAACGTAGTGAGTTGACAATCTATTTTATTATTAGCCACATCGCTGATTCGTGCAGCTGTAGTATTACATCTTTCTGATATTTTACTATAAGGAAGATCTCCTTTTGTTTTTTTTACTTGCAAAGCTATTAATTCCTTTATTTTTTCTGGTTTGTTATCAGTCATAATTGTGTTTTACCACAATGTGAACATTCGCCTACATAAAATCATTACCGAATTCGGTAATATTAAAATATTTTTATTATATTTGAATCATAATTATATATTTGCGAAACTTCTTAAAGTAAAATATTAGAAGCATTCGCTTTGAATCTCGGTTCGGAAACTGGTAATTTTTAAACACACGAGAGGATAAGCATAATGCTCACGACCCGGGCGTGGGCTTGCTTATTGTGTGTGGGTATACCAGTACCTCGAACCAGTAAGTTGAGTCTCCACGCCCTTTTTGTTTGTATAAAAAGGCCACGCGTCTCAACGGCTTCAAAGCCATCTTCTCCTTGTAAACAATAAGAACACGCTTCAT
>NZ_DATGNO010000014.1:0-21469 GCF_035306705.1 Xanthomarina sp. | reverse complement strand
CAATTTTCCAGCTCGGATTCTACTACTGATACTACTTATGAAGCAAGATTTATCCAGAATGGAATAACGATAGCTATTAAATTTAGAAAAATATCTGCTACTAAAATTTTATGGATTGAAAATGGAACGTTAGATGCACAGCTTGTAAAGCTTGATTAACTAAGTGTTGAAGAATTTCTTAATCGTATTTTTTAATTAAAAGTGCGCACGAGAAGACTCGAACTTCCACATCCTAAGCGAATACTAGCCCCTCAAGCTAGCGCGTCTACCAATTCCGCCACGTGCGCATTCTAATAATGAGTAAAAATAAAAAAAGTTAAGCAATTTTGCTTAACTTTTTTTTGTGACCGGGCTGGGGCTCGAACCCAGGACCCTCTCCTTAAAAGGGAGATGCTCTACCAACTGAGCTACCAGGTCATTCTGTTTGTCTCTCTTTATTGAGGGTGCAAATATAGAATGTTTAATTAATATTCCAAACCTTTTTTTAATAATATTTTTGTTTTTTTGTTTTGTTACTTTGCAAAGACAAAAAGTTATAACAGGATCATATTTATGAAAATTATTTTAATAGGATACATGGCTTCAGGAAAGTCATTAATAGGCAGTGAATTAGCTAAAATTTTAGGTTTCGAATTTCTAGATCTCGATAAATTTATAGAAGAAAAAGAGGGCAAAACGATCCAAAAAATATTTTTAGAAAAAGGTGAAATTTTTTTCAGAAAAATTGAAAATAGCTATTTAAAAGAGATTTTATCATTAAAAGGCAACATGATTTTGTCTCTTGGAGGAGGTACTCCATGTTTTTCTAATAATTTAAAATTAATACTAGAAAACGAGGATGTCACATCTTTCTTTCTAAATGTTCCATTAAATGAATTGTCAAAAAGATTAATGGCAGATGAAGCAAATCGACCATTGGTTCAATATGTAACTACTGAAAACGACATGTTAGAGTTTGTAGGAAAACATTTGTTTGAGCGCTTGCACTTTTATAATCAGGCCAATTTTAAAATAGATGCCAACAAACCTAAGGAAAAAGTGGTAGGAGATATTGTTGCAAAACTATTTTAGATACGCTTTATACACTTTTCCATCTAAAATAACATCTACGTGCTCATTTAAAGAAGTGGACAAGGAGATGCCTTTAAAATCTGCTTTCACAGGATACTTCTTATGATTCCTATTTACCAACACAGCAGTTTTAAACTGTTTTAAAGGAACTTCTAGAAAATGCTTAACGCCATAAATTAAAGTCGTGCCAGAATTTAGAACATCGTCAATTAAAACAACCGATTTATTTTTGTAATCTTCAGCACTAATAGATGTTTTAATATCTTTCCTAGGATTTTTTTTATCAATGCTCACTTTGCATAGCACAGGAGTTATCGGTGAGATTTCAATTAAGGCTGCTTTTAGTTTTTCTGCAAGAATATACCCATTTCTATCAATCCCAGCTAAAACAACTTCAGTCTCGTTTACATTGTTTTCGTATATCTGATAAGCAATTCGCTTAATCTTATGATTGATTTCGTCGTGGTCTAAAATTACATTTTTAGTTAAAGCCATGTTTAATAGGAATTTGTTAGGTTGCTTATTCAAAGATAAAATACAAATTTAAAACATAAGATGATTTTATCATTCATTTTCATCTTGGTAATCCTCAATATCTCTTCTATCTTTTTTAGTAGGACGTCCGGTTCCCTTCTTTCTATAATAATCCTTAGAGTATTTTAAAAGATCTTGTGCTTCAAAAGCTTCCTTAGGCGTGGTATCGATTCTATAGATATCAACTAATTTGGCACTAACCCTGTTTGGGGGAATATCGTTTATGGTTAAGGTGTAATTTATTTGGTCTTTTCGGACTTGGATTTCATCTGTTGGGAAAACATCGCGACTTGGTTTTGCTACATCTCCATTTACCCTTATGTGTCCCTTTCTGCACGCTGTTGTAGCAATACTTCTTGTTTTGTAGTACCTTACACACCATAAATACTTATCAATTCGCATAACTTTTATCTAAATCAACGTTAATGTTCTTGTGCAAAATTATTAATAAATTGTATCTTGCACCTCAAAAAAGAAGCAATAATGAAATTTAGAAATTTAGCAACAGCAATATTGTGTTTTGGCTTGGTTGTTTTGTCTTGTAAAAAGGATGACGATGATGATGGACCTATTGTAGTTCCACCAAGAGACCGACAGGAAGTTTATGATGAGAATATACTTGAAATAGAAGCGTATTTATCCACGCATTTTTATAATTACGAAGAGTTTGAGCAAAATGATGCGTATAGCAATTTAAGCACATTTCCTTATACTGTAACTCCTAACGATAATTTTGAAATTGTTTTTGATACCATTGCAGGAGCAAATAGCGATAAAATTCCATTAATAAATCAAGTTTCAAGTAAAATAGTAAAGGATTCCGATGGTATTCCTTGTACATTATATTATTTGAATGTTAGAGAAGGTCGAGGAGGAGATATTCATCCTATTGATCAGGTTTTTGCCAATTACAAAGGGTTTTTAGTAGACGGGACTCTTTTTGATAGCACGGTTTCTGGAGTGCCTTTTTATTTAACTTCTGTTGGGACTCAATTGGGAGTGGTTGATGGGTTTAAAGAAGGACTTATCATGTTTAAAGCAAGAGAAGCTTTTACAGAAAACTTAGACGGAACGGTAACAAATCATAATCATGGTATTGGAGCTGTTTTTGTTCCTTCAGGATTGGGTTATTTTTCTCAAACTCAAAATAATATACCTGCTTACTCCAATATGATTTTTTCTTTTAGACCTGAAAAAAGAATCCTTTTAGATCATGATATGGATGGCGTATTTTCTTATTTAGAAGATATAAACAACGATGGCAATAACTTTAATGACGATACGGATGGTGATGGTATTCCTGATTTTCTGGATGTGGACGATGATGGTGATGGTGTTTTAACTAAAGATGAAATAGAGCGAAATACTTATAATCAAAATGAAAGTATGCAACCGTTCACCACGTACGAGGCAGCTGAAACTTACTTTAATGTAAATGCGGCTCCTGGAGAGTTATTATATAGCATAACAGACAATAACGATGGGACCTTTACTTTAAAAACGGTTATTTATATAGATTCCAATGGTAATGGCACTCCTGATTATTTAGATCCTACTTATCCTGGATAAGACTGTGATTTTGAAGCACAAAAAAGCCACTTAAATTGTTTTAAGTGGCTTTTTTTATGATTGTATAAAATTAGATTATAATATAAACGACAAGCTTAAAATAAGTTGATCTGGTCTCGTATCAATTCTACTTTCGGCTGCTGGTGTAACATTGTTGTTTATAAAGCTAGCTTCATTGTCGCTAAAACCTCTTTCGTATCTTAAATCGATTCCTATTTTGTTGAAGCTAACTCCAACTCCAAAGTTTAACCCTACGGTAAAATCGTTTTTAATGTTTGTAATATTGACACCTTCAAATTCGCTGTCTAAAATATATTGAAAGGAAGGTCCTGCAAACACATTAAACATATGAAAGAATCTGACACCTACTAAAAGTGGCGCATCCAGTTTTTGCATTTTAAAGCTTCCCGTACTATAGTCGCTAGTTGTGCTAGTGTAAACTAATTCTGGTTTGGCGTAAATTTTACCACCAATCTTTCCAAAAATCCCAAAATGATATCCAATATTTCTTTCTGGATGTTCGGCATTACTATTTATGGATTCAAAATAATCGCCATTTGCATTGTAATTGACACCCCCTTTAAATCCAAATCCTGTTGCGTTTTGGGCCTGAGAAAAAGTAGTAATCAACAAACATGCTAAGCTTATAAAAAGTGCTTTTTTCATGTGTTTCGTTTTTAAGTTCAACTATTAAACGAAACAATTTAGCAATTATTTTCTTTTTATAACAGCTTCGGCAGCTTTTACAATAGCCGCGCTATTTAAACCGTACTTTTCCATAAGTTGTTCTGGAGTTCCAGATTCACCAAAGGTATCTTTAGTGGCAACAAATTCTTGTGGTGTTGGTTTGTTGGTTGCTAATACTCTGGCAACACTTTCACCTAAACCTCCAAGAAAGTTATGTTCTTCGGCAGTAACGATACAACCTGTTTTTGTAACCGATTTTATAATAGCGGCATCGTCCAATGGTTTAATGGTGTGAATGTTTATCACTTCGGCCGAAATACCTTTTTCATTTAAAGCTTTTGCAGCTTCAAGAGCTTCCCAAACCAAATGTCCAGTTGCAACAATTGTAACATCTGTACCATCCACTAAATGAAGCGCTTTTCCTATCTCAAACTTCTGGTTTTCTGGAGTAAAGTTAGCTACTTTAGGTCTTCCAAAACGCAGATAAACAGGTCCTTGGTGATCGGCAATAGCTATAGTTGCTGCTTTGGTTTGGTTATAATCGCATGGATTAATAACGGTCATGCCTGGCAACATCTTCATTAAACCTATGTCTTCAAGTATTTGGTGTGTGGCACCATCTTCCCCTAAAGTTAAACCGGCATGAGAAGCACAAATTTTCACGTTTTTATCTGAATAAGCAACACTCTGGCGAATTTGATCGTAAACACGACCTGTAGAAAAGTTAGCAAAAGTTCCTGTAAAAGGGATTTTCCCCCCTATGGTCATTCCAGCTGCTAAACAAATCATGTTGGCTTCAGCAATTCCTACTTGAAAAAAGCGTTCTGGATGATTTTCTTTAAAATCGTCCATTTTTAAAGAACCAATTAAATCGGCACAAAGAGCGACCACGTTTTCGTTGGTTTTTCCAAGTTCAGTTAAGCCATCTCCAAAACCTGAGCGTGTATCTTTACTTCCTGTATTTGTATATGTTTTCATTTCTAGGCCCACGAAAGTGGGTATCTTTTAATTGTTAATCATTTTTTTACTGCGCACTGTAAACTGCAACTGTAAACTGTTTTAGTAGTCTCCTAAAGTCTCAGGATTTTGAGCCAATCCGTTTGCTAATTGTTCGTCGTTTGGTGCTTTCCCATGCCACGCATGTGTGTGCATCATAAAATCAACACCATTGCCCATAACGGTTTTTAATAAAACGCAAACAGGTTTTCCTTTTCCAGTTTTAGACTTGGCTTCGGCCATTCCTTTTAAAACAGCTTTTATATCGTTGCCTTCGTTAATTTCAACAACCGTCCAACCAAAAGCTTCAAATTTCGCTTTTATACTTCCCATAGGAAGTACGTCGTCCGTAGAACCATCAATTTGCTGTCCGTTTAAATCGATGGTCGAAATAATATTGTCCACTTTATTTCCAGCAGCGTACATAATGGCTTCCCAGTTTTGGCCTTCTTGTAATTCGCCATCTCCATGTAAACTATAGACTAAATGTGGGTCTTTATTTAGTTTTTTAGTTTGTGCGGCTCCTAAAGCCACAGATAGGCCTTGACCTAAAGAACCAGAAGCAATTCTTACTCCAGGTAAATTTTCATGGGTTGTTGGATGTCCTTGTAAACGCGAGTTAATTAAGCGAAAGGTGTTTAACTCGTCAACAGGAAAATATCCAGATCTAGCTAAAACACTATAAAAAACTGGAGAAATATGACCATTGGATAAGAAAAATATATCTTCCCCAATACCATCCATATCAAAACCTTCGTTTCTATCCATGATCTCTTGGTAAAGTGCTACAAAAAACTCTGCACAACCTAGGGAACCTCCAGGATGACCTGAATTCACTTTGTGTACCATACGTAAAATATCTCTACGTACTTGTGTTGTTAAATCTTTTAATTCTTGTGTGTTTGACATGTTTAAATAGTTAATTATATAGCTGCAAAAATAAAGTTTTAATATACGGAATCAAAAAGAGATATGGCGCACTTATTAACCAATTGCATGCATTTGCTAACAATTAGGCTAATTCCAAAAGATGTTAGTTGGTTCTATCTATAATTTTGTCTAGTTAAAAAATACGATGCGATATCGGTAAGAATTTTTTTTCTTTTTAATATAAATCAATTTTATTAAATGTTTAAGAATCTATAGGCTTATGTTATTTATATTTGCCACTTGATGAAATAAGAACATGATATTCGAATTAAAAGGAAAAGACGCACAATCTAAAGCTAGAGCAGGAGTGATTACAACCGATCACGGAAAAATAGAAACCCCGATTTTTATGCCGGTAGGTACAGTAGCTTCCGTAAAAGGAGTGCACCAACGAGAATTAAAAAACGATATTAATCCAGATATTATTTTAGGAAACACCTATCATTTATATTTAAGACCTCAAACCGATATTCTTGAAAAAGCTGGAGGATTACATAAGTTCATGAATTGGGACAGAAACATTCTAACCGATTCTGGAGGATACCAAGTGTATTCGCTTTCTAATAATAGAAAAATTAAAGAGGAAGGGGTTAAGTTTAAATCGCATATCGATGGAAGTTACCACACCTTCACACCAGAAAAAGTTATGGAAATCCAAAGAACTATTGGTGCAGATATAATTATGGCTTTCGATGAGTGTACGCCTTACCCTTGCGACTATAACTATGCCAAGCGCTCTATGCACATGACGCATAGATGGCTGGACAGATGTATCAATCACTTGGAGAAAACACCTTTAAAATACGACTACAATCAAACGTTCTTTCCAATAGTTCAAGGAAGTACATATAAGGACTTAAGAATGCAATCGGCCGAATACATTGCAAATGCGGGAGCAGCAGGAAATGCCATTGGTGGTTTGTCTGTTGGAGAACCTGCTGAGGAAATGTACGCCATGACAGAAGTCGTTACCAATATTTTACCAGAAGATAAACCTCGTTATTTAATGGGTGTTGGAACCCCAATTAATATTTTGGAAAATATAGCATTAGGAATAGATATGTTCGATTGTGTAATGCCAACAAGAAATGCTAGAAATGGGATGCTCTTTACAGCACATGGCACTATAAATATTAAAAACTTGAAATGGGCAGATGATTTTTCACCAGTTGATGAGGCTGGAATGACATTTGTTGATACAGATTACACCAAAGCGTATTTACGTCATTTATTTACTGTTAATGAAAGATTAGGGGCCCAAATTGCGACCATTCATAATTTAGGTTTCTATATGTGGTTGGTTCGTGAAGCGAGAAAACATATATTAGCAGGAGATTTTAGAACCTGGAAAGATTTAATGGTTAAACAGATGGATAAACGACTTTAGAATACAGAACGCAGAAAACGGACTAAAGAAAAAAGATAATGTTCTTTTTTAATAAAATAATAACTTAAAAACACCCCAATTACTGAGGTTGGGAGCGGATGAAAATACTTGATTGGTACATATTAAAGCGTTATTTGTTTACATTTATCATCATGTTATTGTTGTTTATTCCTATTGGAATAACCGTACATTTAGCTGAGAAAATTGGAAAAATACTTGAAAATGAAGTGCCGTTTGGCGAAGTGATGCTTTATTTTTTAGATTTCACCATTTATTTTGCGCATTTATTATTTCCTCTGTTTTTATTTCTTTCGGTTATTTGGTTTACGTCCAAGCTGGCAAATAACACTGAGGTTATTGCTTTTTTAAGCTCGGGTGTTTCCTTCTCTAGATTTTTAAGGCCATATATGATTGGTGCTACTATTGTAGCCATTTTAGCCTTGATTCTAGGTTTGTATTTGGCTCCAAATGCCAGCAGTGGATTCAACGATTTCAACTATAAATACCTTAAAAACAAGAACGATGCACTCGATAATCAAAACGTGTATCGGCAAATAAACGATCACGATTATATTTACGTTAGTAGTTTTGATGCAAAACAGAAAATTGGACGGGATTTTACATTGGAACATATTAAAGACGATAAAATGTCTTATAAAATAAGTGCCAAAACTATTAGATACAGTGAGAAAGACTCTACCTATAGTTTAATAGACTATACAAAACGTTTTATTGGAGACAGAAACGATATTATTGAATCAGCAAGAAGAAAAGACACCATTTTCCCTTTCGATTTAGAAGATTTGACGCCTGTGGTTTATATTGCTGAAACGCTGCCTTATGGCCAATTAAATAGGTTTATTGAAAAAGAGGAAAAAAGAGGTTCTTCATATATTAATAGATATAAATTGGTAAAATACCGTAAATGGAGTTTACCTGTTTCTGTATTTATTTTGACCATTATTGCTGTGGCCGTTTCATCTATAAAACGTCGAGGTGGAATGGGAGTAAACCTAGCTTTTGGTATTTGCATTGCTATGGTTTTTGTGTTTTTCGATAAGATATTTGGGGTTTTGGCCTCGCAATCAGATTTTTCTCCTTTAGTGGCCGTTTGGTTTCCAAATGTTATTTTTGGAGTTTTAGCAGCCTATTTACTTTACAATGCAAAACGATAAATTAAAGAATTATCTGCACTTACATCTTCTGGTGTTTATAGCAGGATTTACGGCCGTTTTAGGAGAATTAATAAGCATAGATGCCGTACCATTGGTTTGGTACAGAATGCTTATGGCAACCATTTTAATGCTTGCTTTTGTTGTTGTGGCTAAGATCAAGATCAGAATCCCTTTAAAATCGGTAGCCAAATTAGCTTTTGCAGGAGTTGTTATCGCTTTACATTGGATAACCTTTTTCGAATCGATTAAAGTTTCAAATATTTCCATAACTCTAGCCATGTTTTCCACAGGAGCTTTCTTTGCTTCTTTGATAGAACCTTTAATTTACAAACGAAAAATAATATGGTACGAAATTATTTTCGGACTCCTTATAATTGTTGGGGTTGCCGTTATAACAAATAGTGAGTTTAAATATTTAAATGGTATTATTTTAGGAATTGTTTCGGCTTTTCTTTCGTCAACCTTTGCGGTTTTAAATGGCAAGTTTTTAGAAGAGCATACTGCAACGGTTATTTCTGTTTACGAGTTTATAAGTGGTGTTCTGTTTATTAGTTTGTTTATGCTAATTTTCAGAAATGGCTTTTCAAAAGAATTCTTCGTTTTAAGCACTTCGGATTTTGGATATTTATTTATTTTGGCTTCTGTTTGTACGGCCTATGCGTTTATTGCTGCGGTATATGTAATGAGATATATTAGTCCTTATACAGTAGTTTTAACCTATAATTTGGAACCTGTATATGGTATAATTCTAGCGCTTATATTTTTTCCTGAAGATGAAATAATGAGTTCATCCTTCTACGTAGGAGCGCTAATTATAATTAGTGTGGTTATGTTAAACGGCGTTTTGAAAAATCAGAAAAAGAAAAAAGCTAGAAAATTACTTCAGAAAAACTTGCAGTAATATTTTTAAAATTAGTCAGATAGATCCATTTAAATCCTTTTGACTAAATTTGCCCGGTATTTCGTTTTGATTCTAAAATTAAAACAAAATAAATTGTGTAATTTTGTGTGCTAATTAAAACAAACTATAATTTCCTATGGAATATTTAGATTTTGAACTCCCTATAAAAGAACTTGAAGAACAATTACAGAAATGTGAGATTATAGGTAAGGAAAGTGAAGTAGATGTTTCTGAAACTTGTAAGCAAATTGAGAAAAAACTAATTGCTACAAAAAAAGAAATATATAAAAATTTAACTCCTTGGCAGCGTGTGCAAATGTCTCGTCATCCAAGCCGCCCATATACTTTAGATTATATTCATGCCTTATGTGGAGATAGTTTTTTGGAACTGCACGGCGACAGAGGTTTTAAAGATGATAAAGCCATGATTGGTGGTTTAGGGAAAATTGGCGACCAAAGCTATATGTTTATTGGTCAACAGAAAGGATATAATACCAAAACCAGACAATTTAGAAATTTTGGAATGGCAAATCCAGAAGGATATAGAAAAGCCTTACGATTAATGAAATCTGCCGAAAAATTTGGTATTCCTGTAGTTACTTTATTAGATACTCCAGGAGCTTACCCAGGTTTAGAAGCCGAAGAGCGTGGACAAGGTGAAGCTATTGCTAGAAATATTTTTGAAATGACTCGACTCAAAGTGCCAATTATCACAATAATTATTGGTGAAGGAGCTTCGGGTGGAGCTTTAGGAATTGGAGTAGGAGATAAAGTGATGATGTTAGAAAACACTTGGTATTCTGTAATTTCACCAGAATCTTGTTCTTCTATTTTATGGAGAAGCTGGGAATATAAGGAACAAGCAGCAGAAGCCTTGAAATTGACTGCAATAGACATGAAGAAACAAGGCATTGTAGACGACATTATTAAAGAACCACTTGGTGGCGCACATAGCGATAGAGAAAAAACATATTTGGCCGTAAAAAATGCCATTGTTAAAACTTTTGAGGAGCTTAAAAACTTATCACCAAAAGATTTAGTAAATAAACGCATGGAGAAATATTTGGAAATTGGGGTTTATAAAGGTTAAGACTTTTAAAACCTATAAAACATAAATCTGAAATGTCTTATTTCAGATTTTTTTTATGCTTATTAACAATATAATTAAGTTATTAACAGTTAAATTGTTAACTTATGGTGGACAATCTAGATGGACTTTGTCATCATTAATCTTTTCAATTTAGCTACTTTCGTAAACATGAAACAACCAAATCAAATAAAAGGATATCAAGTAGATAAAAGTACGCTTATTAGTCTCGAAAGAGGTAAGATTCCGCCTCAAGCTATTGATTTAGAGGAGGTTGTGCTTGGAGCAATGATGATTGACAAGAAAGGTGTCGACGAAGTAATCGACATTTTGAGTTCCGAAGCTTTCTATAAAGAAGCCCATCAACACATTTTTGAAGCCATTTTTCAATTATTCGAAAACAGTGAACCTGTAGACTTATTAACCGTTTCTAGCCAACTAAAGAAAAATTCAAAGTTAGATTTGGTAGGTGGTGATTTTTACCTTATTTCTCTAACGCAAAAGGTGTCTTCTTCTGCCCATATTGAGTTTCATGCACGTATTATTTTACAGAAATTCATTCAACGAAGTTTAATAAAAATCTCAAGTGAAATTATAGAAGATGCGTACGATGAAACCCAAGATGTTTTCGATTTATTGGATCGTGCAGAATCTAAATTATACGAAGTTACACAAGGAAATATAAAAAAATCGAGTGAAACAGCCCAGGAGTTAGTAATTCAGGCGAAAAAGAAAATTGAGGAAATTTCTAATAAAGAAGGTTTAAGTGGTATTCCTTCTGGTTTTACTAAATTAGATAAGCTAACCTCAGGTTGGCAGGAAAGCGATTTGATTATTGTTGCTGCTCGTCCAGGTATGGGTAAAACAGCTTTAACGCTTTCTATGGCAAGAAATATAGCTGTTACCCATAATATTCCAGTGGCATTTTTCTCTTTAGAGATGGCTTCTGTACAATTAATTATGCGTTTAATTTCTAGTGAAACTGGATTGTCTTCAGAAAAACTTAGAACTGGAAAATTAGAAAAACATGAATGGGAACAACTGAACGTGAAGGTGAAAAGTCTTGAAAAAGCACCTTTGTTTATTGATGATACCCCATCACTTTCTATTTTCGACTTAAGAGCAAAAGCGCGACGTTTGGCTTCGCAACATGGTATTAAATTAATTGTGATCGATTATTTACAATTAATGACAGCCGGAAGTAGTCAAAAAGGAGGGAACAGAGAACAAGAAATCTCAACCATTTCCCGTAACCTTAAAGCTCTGGCAAAAGAACTAAGCGTGCCGGTTATTGCACTTTCGCAATTGTCTCGTGCTGTGGAAACTCGTGGAGGAAGTAAAAGACCCTTGCTATCAGATCTTCGTGAATCTGGAGCTATTGAGCAAGATGCCGATATTGTGTCCTTTATTTACAGACCGGAATATTATAAAATTGACGAATGGGATGATGATGAAAGAACTCCAACCGAAGGACAAGCCGAATTTATTATTGCAAAACACAGAAATGGTGGTTTAGATAATATCCGATTGAAGTTCGTTGGACATTTAGGTAAATTTGACAACTTAGATGATTTCGACACTCCTTTCGGCCAAGAGTTCCATTCTAAAATGAATGCTGCAGCAAACGATGATTCATTTAAAACAACAAGTTTTCCATCAGCAAGTGACGCCTTTGGAGATCCAGAAGAAGATGATGACATCCCTTTCTAACATCTCCCAAATCTATTTTTAATTACTAAGTTTTATGGACAAGTTAAGAACCACAAACATATTATTATTAGTTATAGTAGTTCCGTTAGTTTTTTATCTATTAAAAATACTTTCGTTTATATTTATTCCATTGGTGTTTTCTATGTTTATTGCTTTGCTATTCCTACCAATTATGCGATGGCTGGGTAAAAAGAAGATTCCAAAATCAATCGGTATTTTGGTGGTTATTTTATTGATTGCGGTTGGAGTGAAAATAGGTGTCGAATTAATTCAAATTTCTTCTAAAGAAATTCTTAACTCAGATTCTGATTTTTTCACTAAAGCTGAAACAAAAATAAATGACTTATATATTTTGGCCCAAGAAACATTTGGTTTCGAAATGGATAACAAACAGAATGTGTTGAATCAATTTGTACAAAAAGACAATATTGGAGGTACCATAGACTTTGTTAGAAAGACCTTAACCATGATTCTTATGACCATCTTTTTTGTGGTTTTATGGCTCGCGGAATCAATCAATATCCAAAAAGTATTAAATAGCACCATTCTTAAACAGCGCCATACTTCCGTTAAAACATTTTTTAAAATAGAAAAAGATCTTATAAAATTTATAAAAGTTAAATTCTTTATTAGTTTGGCAACAGGTATAGGAACTGGTTTGGCCTGTGTGTTTTTTGATATAAGTTTTCCTATCTTTTGGGGCTTATTTGCCTTTATTATAAATTTCGTACAAATGGTAGGATCTATAATAACCGTTGTTTTATTGGCAATTTTCGCCTTTGTAGAATTAGAGCCAACAAGTACTTTATTCTTTTTTATACTTTCTATAACTGGAGTTCAGGTTTTATTTGGAACGATTTTGGAACCTATTTTTATGGGAAAATCCTTCTCATTGAATGTTATTACAGTTTTGGTCATGCTCATGCTTTGGGGTTTCATTTGGGGTGTTCCGGGATTAATTATGGCCATTCCAATTACTGTATGTATTAAAATCATCCTCGACCAATTTCCAGAAACTAAAGTGCTTTCCAATATTCTTTCTGCAAATAAGAAGTAAATACAAGAGGTTAAAAATTGTTTAAATCTATTTTTAAGGCATTTATTTTGACTATATTTCAACTGTGAAAAAGTTAGCATTAATATTTAGTTTATTGTTTTGGGTAAATAGTTTTGCCTCGTACATCCTTATTCCCATGGATGCGGAAAGTCAGAAAAATCATTTAAAAGCCTACGGAATTACTTATTGGACTTTAGAGAAAGAACTTAAGGTTAAATGGTTATTAAACTATAAAGGAGGTTCCTTTTTATTGCCAGATTCTGAAGAAATACGGCGTGAATGCCAGATTCGAGGTGTTTCTTTTGAAGTTTTATCCAATGCCAAAGCTGAGGCAATTTTAGAAGAAATTAGTAGTCCTAGTAAAAATATGGAAGCTGTAGTTTTGGAAAAAGCTCCTAAAATTGCAGTTTATTCGCCCAAAGGAAAACTGCCTTGGGATGATGCTGTAACAATGGTTTTAACCTATGCCGAAATTCCTTATGAAACCATTTACGATGAAGAAGTTCTAAACGATGCTTTAGTGTTATACGATTGGTTGCATTTGCACCATGAAGATTTTACGGGACAATTTGGAAAATTTTATGCCAATTATAGAACAGCAGCTTGGTATATTGAAGAAAAGAAATCGGCAGAAGCCTTAGCTACTAAATTAGGATACTCTAAAGTTTCCGAAGCTAAATTGGCGGTAGCTTTAAAAATAAGGGATTATGTAATTGGTGGAGGTTTTATGTTTGCCATGTGCAGTGCAACAGATAGTTTCGATATTGCTTTGTCGGCAGAAGGTGTTGATATTTGTGAGCCGATGTTCGATGGAGATCCAAGCGATGCCAACTACCAATCTAAAATCGATTATAGCAAAACATTTGCTTTTAAAGATTTTATTTTAGAAAGAAATCCACTTATATATGAGTTTTCCTCTATAGACATGACATCGAAAAGAAGAATTCCTAAGATGACGGATTACTTTACACTTATGGAATTTTCGGCAAAATGGGATCCAATTCCAACCATGCTTTGTCAAAATCATACAGCTCTGGTAAAAGGTTTTATGGGACAAACAACGGCTTTTACACGAGAGGAAATTAAATCGAACGTGCTAGTTTTAGGTGAAAACAAAACCAATGGTGAAGCTAAATACATTCATGGAATAAAAGGAAAAGGCTTCTTTACATTTTATGGAGGACACGATCCCGAAGATTATACGCATCGGGTAGGAGATCCAAAAACAGAATTGGATTTATATCCAACCTCTCCAGGGTATCGACTTATTTTAAACAATGTTTTGTTTCCCGCAGCAAGAAAAAAGAAACAGAAAACCTAATATGAGGTGTTTATTGTTCTGGTTATCGTTTTTTATGTTTAAAGTAGTGTTTTCCCAAAGTGATTCAATTGTTGATTTTGGGCAAAATTTAATAAATGAAAACCGATTAAATATTGCTACTTCTTATTATAATAAACATTTAATTGAACCAAAAAATACCGAACAAAGCGTTCATTTGCTTCTAGGTTTAGCTGAAGTTTATAAGTTACAGTTAGACTACAGCCGAGCTAGTGAATATTACGCGAGAGCTTTTGAACAAATTAAACGCACTAAAAACCCTCAATTAGATTTTCTTTACCACGTAAAAATGGCCGAGTTCTATAGAAAAAGAACGTTGTTTGATGAGGCTCTTGATCAACTTGAAAAGGCAGATGAGATATTAAAAGACCATCCAATTGACGACAAAAACCTAGCAAGATTTTATAATAGAAAAGCAGCTCTCTTTACGGAGTATTTCTACAATCCAGATTCCACACTCATGTATGCGGAAAAGTCTTTGAAACTTTCAAAAGCAGCCAATGACAAGGATAATATTTTTTATTCCACCCTCGAAATTTCTGGTGCTTATGAAGAGAGAAATCAGTATAATAAAGCTTTAGAGTATCTACAGGAATTGATTGAATATTCCAAAACCAACAACTTAATTCAGCATCAAGCCGATGCTTATATTAATTACACCAGGGTTTTAATTAAGGATAAACAATTCAAAAAGGCATTGAACGAAAGTTTAAATGCCTTAGAATTTGCCAAAAGGAACAATTTACTTTTTAATGAAATTTTATTTACAGATAATATCCGTAATATTCATGAAGAATTAGGGAATATAAATAAGGCCTATCAGTATTTAAAGATTAGATTGGATCTTACTGACAAATATTATCAAAAGGAACATAGTGAATACTTGTTTGAACTTGAAGAAAAATATAAACTGGCAGAAAAGGATAACCAAATTAAAATCAATAACCTTAAAATTGAAAACCAAAACAAAGCTTTAGCCTCCAATAAAATAAATCTTGATGTGAGTATTGCATTGTTTGTTTTTGCTATTGTTGTGGCCATATTGATTGCCTTTTTTCTAAGGAGAACAAGACAAAGCAATAAAAAACTCCAGTTATTATCACAGGAAAACGAGTTTCTATTAAGTGAAGCCAACCATCGTATTAACAATAATTTGCAATTGGTGGTGATTCTTATTTCAGATCAAATGAAAAAAATGTCCGATCAAAACAGTTTTTATCTTAAAAACATTTTGACCAAAGTAGAAGCGATATCCACTTTGCACAAGCATTTATATAAAAATAATGACAAAAATAAGGTAGATGCATTCAATTATTTGAATGATGTTAGGATTGGTTTTTTTGATGTGTTTAAGGAAAATGATATTTACACCAACTTTAAGATAGCTTCTATAGAAATACCCACGGATTATGCCATGTATTTAGGGCTATTATTAACAGAACTCTGCATCAATTCGGTAAAGTATGCTTTTGAAGATCTAGAGCGTAAAGAAATTAATTTTGAGTTAAGTCATACGGGAAAGCTCCTATATTTCAATTATTCTGATAATGGAAAATTAGTGACTAATAAATTAATAGAACCTAAACTGATTGATAAACTCTGTCGTCAATTAAAAATTAACTATAAAATAGAAACTGAAAGGGGGTTTTCATTTTCATTTGAAAAGGAATTTAGCGATGAATAACCAACAATTAATCAAAATACTTATAGTAGAAGATGAAGTCATTATAGCGGAATATATTTCTGAACTTTTACAGGAAGAATATTTTAAAAACTTAAAAATAGCCAACGATAAAGAAACTGCTCTACAAGAAATGCATGGTTTTAAGCCAGACATTATTTTAATGGATATTAATCTAAATGGAAAAAATACTGGGATAGAACTTTCCAAGGCTAAAAACGACAATGCATCGGTTATTTTTATCACAGGACAATACGATTTTGCTTTAATGGATGAAGCCTTAAAAACTAACCCGGATGCTTATTTAACCAAACCCATAAAGAAAGTAGATTTGCTGGCTTCTATTAGTTTAGCCATTCATAAAAAACAAGTGCAAACCTTTCAGTTTAAAGACGGTTATGATATAATTAATTTAAATTATAATGAGATTAAGTATATTTCGGCTGATGGCAATTATAGCAATATCCATACAAAATCAAAAAAATATACCATTCGTCAGGCTTTGAATACCATTTCCGAGCAACTCCCTTCAGACTTATTTAAACAAACACATCGCTCTTATCTGGTTAATACAAATAAAGTAGAACGTGTTACTTCAATTTCAGTAGTTATAAATGGTGTAGAAATACCCTTATCCCGAACTTTTTCCAAATCCTTTAAGTAGTCCTTAGACAAATAAAACCCTGTGCTTTAATCGTTATTATTGCATTTCAGAGATTAAAATTTAGTTTTGAGTCTTAGTAAACCAAACTAAATCTATTCGTTATAAAACATAAACCCACTTTTTTTATTGGTTTTTATAAGCCTTAATTTAGCGAAGGCACAAAACATTAGCTCCAATACCAGATACTTCAGTTGGTTCAATATCATTTTGTATGTCTAGTAGCAATGATAATGGTTGTGAAAGTAAACGTGTATATATTGTGGTTCATGTGAAAGACACGTTATTGGTTGAGGAAGTAATTACGTAAAACAATATAAGTATTTACTCAAATCCAAAAAATGAAAGAGTTTCTTATAGTTTACCAAATGCACAAGAATCTAAAATTACGGTTTATGAGTTTAAATGGGAGGTTGCGTTTAAACCAATTGCATGCCAATAAGTACAAGTAAATGAGGAAGGACTTATTAGAGAGTGGTAAAAGTAATAATAATAGTAATTTAGAAGGAGTTGAAAACAGTTTTCCCCTTTGTTGGTGTCCCTATTTTTATTGTTCAAAGGAATTTAGATTCTTACTTTTTCAATTTTTTAAATTGAAGAGAACAGGATTAGAACACTACATTGGCTTTTTACATACAAAGAAATGCATTTCAAAACACTTTTTATTTGTCTTCTAATATAAACACTAAATTTGAAACTAGTAAGCTATTAAGACGACTACAACATGAAGTTGTGGTATTTAAATTAATTAGATGTAGGGATTTAATTAAAACTAAAGCACAGCGATTCCAATTAAGGAATCGCTGTTTTTGTTTTCAGATTATAAATTTGATTGCTTTCGTTTTTGCATCTATGAGGAACCGTAATTGAATGGATTAATTATAGGACGTGTTTTTTTTATTATGCTTGTTGAAACATCGTCTTGAAAGTAAGAGGAAATAGGACAAAAAAAAACCGATTCAAAAGAATCGGTTTTTTTATAAGTGAAATATGTTATACAATAGGCGAAACGCCTTATTTTACTTTCTCTATTACAGCTTTAAAAGCCTCAGGGTGATTCATAGCTAAATCTGCTAAAACCTTACGGTTTAATTCAATTTCATTAGCTTTTAATTTCCCTATAAATTGAGAATAAGATAATCCATGTTCTCTGGCTCCTGCGTTAATACGCGTAATCCATAAAGCACGGAATGTTCTCTTTTTGTTTCTACGGTCTCTATACGAGTATAGCATCGCTTTATCAACCGCGTTTTTTGCTACTGTCCAAACGTTTTTACGACGTCCGAAGTAACCTTTTGCTTGTTTAAGCACCTTTTTTCTTCTGGCTCTTTTGGCTACAGAATTTACTGATCTTGGCATAATTTAATTGTTTTTTGTAGTAGGCGGTCGATAATCGACACTTTGTTTTTTTAACATCGCAAATCAAAACTAATCAATTTGCAATCGTTAATCATTGAGCCTAACTCCAGGGTTTATAATTTATTTTAACCGGTTAAAACCGTATTACTTTAAACGTAACATGATTTTAACATTGTTCTCGTCTGCCTTATGAACTAATGTCATTTTGGTCAAAGCGAGTTTACGCTTTTTAGATTTCTTTGTTAAGATATGACTCTTAAAAGCGTGTTTTCTTTTAATCTTACCAGTACCTGTTAATTTAAAACGTTTTTTGGCACTAGATTTGGTTTTCATTTTAGGCATCTTGTTCTCCTAGTTTATTATTTCACTTATTATTTTCAACCTGAAAATCAGGAATTATTTTGATTTTTTTGGAGCGATAAACATAGTCATACGTTTACCTTCCAATTTAGGCATTTGTTCTACTTTACCTAATTCTTCTAAATCTTGAGCTAATCTAAGTAAGAGTATTTGTCCCTGTTCTTTAAAAACAATCGAACGTCCTTTAAAGAATACAAAAGCTTTTAGCTTCGCACCTTCTTTTAAAAACTTTTCGGCATGTTTCTTTTTAAACTCATAGTCATGATCATCGGTTTGTGGACCAAATCGAATTTCTTTAACTACAACTTTACTAGCTTTAGATTTTAAAACTTTTTCTCGTTTCTTTTGCTCATAAAGAAACTTTTTATAATCCATAACTTTACAAACAGGAGGATCTGCTTTAGGCGAAATTTCTACTAAATCTAAACCTTGTTCGTCTGCCATGGCAAGTGCTTCCTTAGTTGGATAAACACCAACTACGATATTGTCACCTACTAAGCGCACATTTTCAGACCTAATTTTAGAATTAATTCTGTGCTGATCTTCTTGACTTACTCGTCTCGAAACTTGTTTTCTTCTACGTATTGCTATGGCCTTATATTTTTAATTAAACTTATTATTTTTAAAATGTTTTTAATGTTTTTTGTATTTCTGAATTAATAATATCGGTTAAATATTGAACAGTAACCATGCCAAGATCTTCACCACCATGTTGACGGACTGAAATCATGTCTTCTTGCTCTTCGTTTTCACCAACAATAACCATAAAAGGAATCTTTTTCATTTCGGCTTCCCGAATTTTCTTCCCCATGGTTTCATTTCTATTATCAATTAAGGCGCGAATTTCGTTATTTTCTAACACATTAAAAACTTTTTTCGCGTATTTTTCATATTTTTCACTAATTGATAGGACTATAACCTGATCTGGTATCAACCAAAGCGGGAAATTACCTGCTGTGTGCTCCAATAAAATAGCAATAAATCGCTCCATACTTCCAAAAGGTGCACGATGGATCATTACTGGCCTATGAAGCTCATTGTCACTGCCTTTGTAGGTTAATTCAAACCGTTCTGGCAAGTTGTAATCAACCTGAATAGTTCCTAGTTGCCATTGTCTGCCAAGAGCATCTTTTACCATAAAGTCTAATTTTGGACCGTAAAAAGCAGCTTCGCCTGTTTCTATCACATAATCCAATTTTTTATCATTCGCGGCATTAATGATGGCCTGTTCTGCTTTTTCCCAATTTTCTAGGCTACCTATATACTTTTCTGGAGTCTCTGGATCTCTTAAAGATACTTGTGCTGTGAAATTTTCAAATCCTAATGATCCAAACACATATAGCACCAAATCAATGACATCTTTAAATTCTTTATCTAATTGGTCAGCTGTACAGAATATATGCGCATCGTCTTGAGTAAAACCTCTAACGCGTGTTAATCCATGAAGTTCGCCACTTTGTTCATATCTATATACAGTCCCAAATTCTGCAAAACGTTTTGGTAAATCTTTATAAGACCACTGACTACTGTTATATATCTCGCAGTGGTGTGGACAGTTCATTGGTTTTAATAAAAACTCTTCACCTTCCTTTGGTGTAAGTATAGGTTGAAAGCTATCTGCGCCATATTTTTCGTAATGACCAGATGTAACATAAAGCTCTTTTTGACCAATATGTGGGGTTACAACCATTTCGTAACCAGCTTTCTTCTGAGCTTTTTTTAGAAAATTTTCTAGGCGTTCGCGTAAAGCAGCCCCTTTAGGTAACCAAAGTGGAAGTCCTTGTCCTACCTTTTGTGAAAAAGTAAATAACTCCAATTCCTTACCTAGTTTTCTATGGTCTCTTTTTTTAGCTTCTTCAAGTAGTTCTAAATATTCGGTAAGTTCTTTCTGTTTTGGAAAGGATATACCATATATACGGGTTAATTGTTTATTGTTTTCATCGCCTTTCCAATAAGCACCAGCAACACTTAATATTTTCACAGCTTTAACGATACCTGTATTAGGAATATGCCCACCACGACATAAATCTGTAAATGTTGAATGATCGCAAAACGTGATTGTGCCATCTTCTAGATTTCCTATAAGGTCAAGTTTGTAATTGTTCTTATCTCTATAATATGATAGCGCTTCTAATTTTGAAACTTCACGCATACTAAACTCGTGCTTTCCTCGAGCTATTTCTAGCATCTTATCTTCAATACGCTTAAAGTCTTTATCGGAAATTGTGTCGTCTCCTAAATCTATGTCGTAATAAAATCCATTTTCAATAGCAGGACCAACCCAAAGCTTGGCGTTTGGATACAACTCTTCGATAGCTTGCGCCAATATGTGTGCAGACGAATGCCAAAATGCTTTTTTGCCGTCGTTGTCGTTCCATGTATATAGAATTAATGATCCATCGGTGGTTAGTGGAGTGGTGGTTTCAATAACAGTATCGTTAAATTTAGCTGAAATAACATTTCTGGCAAAACCCTCACTAATGCTTTTGGCAACTTCCATGACTGTCGTGTTTTTTTCGAACGACTTGATGCTACCATCCGGTAATGTAATATGTATCATTATATATATGTATATTAAAAATAAGAGTGCAAAGATAATAGTATAAAAATTTACATACAATGATAGCTCGATAATTCTACCATATTATATATATGAATAATGAAACCATCCCTATCGAGACTTCGCGATCCGATTCGGACTTGTTTGGAACTTCTTTTTATAGACTGTTTGATCCGCACCTATATATATGTATGTTTTTTTTCCGGTATATCGGTCCGGGAGCACACTTCCATCTTTTCGGGATAAACCACGTACAAAATGCCTGCCCTGTGGCCGATAATCCTGGTCGTTTGCCAGATGGCATAAAACAAGCCGATGTTTAACGTGCTGAAATTAAGTGGCTAGGGGCATATGGTTAAAAAAAACAAAGAAATACTTCAATAATAGTTTGCTAATAAGATAAAA
>NZ_DATGNO010000013.1:0-13442 GCF_035306705.1 Xanthomarina sp. | reverse complement strand
ATAAGACATTTTAGTACTATCTAATTTGTTTTGGCCAATACGATTACTAGGGATTAAAACATATTTAAAGGTATAGTCAGGGTTATTTTCTATTTGACTAACGGTAGAATGTTCAGCATTAAGATACACATAACTCTCTATGTCTTCGCCTGGTCCATTAACAACCACGAAACTATAACTATCATCATATGGTAATGGATAAATAAATGAATGCTCTTCAACTTCAATTTTAACATACATTATAAAGACTCCTCCATTATCCATAAAATCTTGAATGTTTGGTATCTCTAATAACATGGTTCCATAGTTATCTTCATCATTAAGGTAGTCAAATTGAATTTGAAACCAGTCGGACGATTGTACATTGGCATTTCCATCTTCACCATTTGTTCCGGCAGGTCCAATTGCTCCTGGAGCTCCATCGGTTCCATCCTCTGGAGAACAGGAAAAGCTAAACGCTACTAAAAGTGCTAATAAGACATACTTTGATTTTAAAATTGTTGTTTGAATTGTTTTCATGATTTATTGATTTATAGTTATATACTATTAATGTTTTTATTTTTTGAAAGGTTAACATGGAGCATAAAAAAAACCGAAGGGTTGAGCTTCGGTTTAAATAAATTAATACAAAGAGCTAATATTCCAAATCAAGATAATCCATGACCTCGTTATAAGGCATGTTTTTAAAATCTAAGGAAGATCTACCTCCCATATTTGCGGGAATAAGTACATATCTAAATTTTTCTAAAGATACTTCATATGGTAATGGGGTGATACCATCACTAGAATCAAGAAATACAGTAATACTTCCTGTAGCGCTACATACAAAACTATAAGTTTCACCTGTGAAAGGTAAAAGTAAGGGCAGATTCCAAACTTCAGGACCTTGTTTTCCATAAACTAATATAATACCTGTGTCCATTATTTCCTGAGTCAGTCCAGGAGCAGGTATAGTAAAATAACTTCTAGTCGGTTTAATACCAATATATTGTGCCACAATCCAGTCTGAAGAAATTATATTGGCATTACCATTTTGTCCATCTGCACCAGCAGGACCAGTTGCACCATCTTGCCCATCCTCTGTGGAACAGGAAACACTAAAAGCTACTAAAAGAGCAAATAGGAAGTGCTTTGATTTTATTACTGTTATTTTCATGTTTCTAAAATATTGATTTATAAGTCTTTATAAATTTAATAAATTAATTTTAAAAAGGCTAACATAAGGCATAAAAAAACCGAAGGGTTGAGCTTCGGTTTTAAATTGTTAAAAAGGTTTTGATTAATAAGGTATTCCATAATAATCGCAAACAGCATGATAGTTGTTAATATCTACGCCAGCTTGATTGAGCTCGTTGTAGATTTGTTGTTTTCCTTGTGCTGTTCTTCCAGATGTTGTACTGGAAGATTCTATGATTACAACTTTCACTTCATCTATATCTCCTGCTGCAATAGAATAATAATTTCCATTCCAATCATTAATGTCAAAACTAAATATTCCAACTTTAATATAGACTCTTGTGATATAAGTAGCTGCATTACCTGGTCCAGGCATTGGATAATAAAATCCATTACTAGAGTTGTAAGATAAAATCACATCATTGTCTAATACATCTTGCGTAATTTCTGCTATGGGAAAAGACATAATTGAACCAGATTGTGATGAAGTATCAAATACAAAAGTTTGCACATTGGCATTACCATCTGTGCCGTCTACCCCATCTGTGCCAGCTGGGCCAGTAGCGCCATCTTCCCCATCTTCTGTAGAACAGGAAACACTAAAAGCCACTAAAAAAGCTAATAAGACATACTTTGATTTTGAAATACTTTTTTGAAATGTTTTGAAATGTTTTGAAATTGTTTTCATGATTTTTTTAAATTTTTATTGATTTATATTACTAGCTTAATGGTTGTACTTTTTAAAGGTTAACAGGTTGAAAGAAAAAAGCCAAAAACTTTATTTTTGGCTTTTTATCTTGAAGACTAATTCAAATAAAATAAATAGATTAAAAATAGCAGAAATTGTAAATTATAATTGATATAAAACCCCAGCATTAATAACTACCTGATCAAAATTACTAGCTACATATTTAGGTTCTAAATACACGCTTAACTTTTCAGAAAAGGCCCATCTGGCGCCAGCACCTATATTGGCTCCAAAAGCACTATTGCTTACTTTACTTGTGCCATAGTAATAGCCATAATAAGTAGAGGATCCGCTATTGTAGTTGGAGTAGTTAAGACCTAGTAATGGATAGATTTTTAATTTGCTTTCAATAATTTCAAAAAAGTAGTGAGCATTAGCATCTACAGATAGAACGTTTCTATTGAAACCATATAAACTACTTCCAAAAAAGTAGGTAACTCCTGGAGAAACGGCAATCTCTTCAGTAATATTGAATTCTGCCTTTCCTGTTATTCCTGGACCAGAGATTTCTGCGTTGTATCCAAGTCCTCCACCAATAGAGATTTGGGCTTGAATTTGAGTGCCAATAAAAAATAACACGGCAAGTGTTAAAAAGATTTTGTTGTTTTTAATTGTTTGAACGTTTAGTTTTTTCATGTTTTAATTATGTTATAATGTTTATGTTTTCTATTTAATGAGGTTTTAAACAAAAGGTTAACACAGACCCATAAAAAAGCCGAAGTAATAATTTTGACTTTCAATTATTTTAGACCTCTTTTTAATCAAGAACGCTATAAAATGGGAGCCGATGGTTATCAGGCAGTGCCTAGTGTCCCCATAATATGGTTCCAGAATAAGTAGCAGGTGTATTGGTTTGCATAAGATTGCCTTTAAGAGAATATTGCTCCATTGGATATTCAATTAAAAATAGGTTTGCTGTAATTACATTTCCTGATAATATCCATGTTTCAGTAAAAAGCAGGTTCTGTTAGATTACTTGCTTTTGTTTGAAAGTTTCCATAAATAAGTATTTATAAATTATATCTTTTAGTGGAGTGCTTAATTAAAATGTCAACATTTTGAGTTCAATTTTTATTTGAACATGATATATCTATAAGAAAATTAATGACTTCTACACAAAAAAAGTTAATTTCGCAGTAACGTGTTAACCTTTTATAATTTAGGATATTAAATGCATAGAGTACAAGAGAACATTACTATAACTGATTTGAAAAAAGGTTCCGATGTGTTGTTCAGAAGAATATATGAAGACAATAGGGACAAGTTTTTAAATTTTGCTAGAAAGTATCACTTGCAGCAAGATGATATTATAGATATCTATCAAGATACCTATATCATTTTCCACAACAATGTGATGGAAGGGAAGATAGAAGAATTTACAAGTTCTATTTCAACCTATTTATTTAGTATTGGAAAGTATTTAATATTTGATAAAATGAAAAAAAACAATAAGACCATAAATCCTGATTTCGATTTATCTATTATTAGGGAAAATGAAGAACTGGTTGATCCTAATTTAGATATGGATCAAAATGATTTGACTATTGAACAAGTTTTATTGAAAAAGCATTTTGCCACTTTAGGAAAAAAATGTCAAGAACTGTTAACCTTGTTCTATTTTAGAGGATATAGTATAAAGGATATTATTGAAACTACCGAATATGCAAGTGAAAATGTAGTGAAAAGCGCCAAATCCAGATGTATGAAAACCTTAAAGGAACGAATTAATAGTAACGCATAAGAGCAATGAACAATCAAGACTTACTATATCACTATTTCTCTAACAGCTTAACACCTGAACAAGAAATTATTTTTCAAAATTTATTGGAGACGGATGCTGAATTTAAAGCGCAATTTGAATTTGAAAAGCATTTAAAAAAAGCCATTAAAAGCCACGAAAACGATAGACTAAAATCAAAGCTCCAGGAGATTGAAAGCGAAATAAACCTACCCAAGCTCTCCATTTTTAATTATAGGAATATGGCCATTGCCGCTTCTATAGCCTTATTGGTTGGTTGGTTTGGTTACAATAGCTTGTTTGATACAAATTATAACAATCTCTATAACACTAACTTTAGTGCTTATCCAAATACGGTTTATACGATTACAAGAAGCGATGATGAAAATTCTGTAGAGCGTAAAGCTTTTGTTGCTTACGAAACTAAAAATTATATAATCGCCATCGAAATGTTTGATGCTATTCCAGAAAGTACCAAGAATAGTTATGTTAGTTTTTATAAAGCACAAGCGTATTTAGGTATTGAAAACACAGAGATTGCCAAAGCCTTGTTCGAGCAAATTGTTCAAGAAAACGATGGTTTTGTGGCCGAATCTATATGGTATCTAGCTTTAATAGCTATTAAGGATCATGAAAAAAATCAAGCCAAAACCTATCTTGAAAACTTAATAAGTAATCACACTTATAATAAGGAGAAAGCCCAAAAACTTTTAAAAGATCTTAGGTAGATTTTCTAAATTTACCTATAGATACTACCAATATTACAAGCGCTCCAACTCCAAACAAATAATACCACCAGGAAGTCGTTGTTGTTATGGCCGCTGTTTTTCCGGAAATTACAAAGCCAGACCAATAGTAAGGATGCACCAAGGCATTTTGATTGTTTTCTTTAATAAAAGCTACTTGTGCGTGTTGTAAAGCTAGGTTTTTGGTTTTTCCTTCCGATAGGTTTTTATAAAACCCATCCATGATCTTTAAAGCCGAACCATCGTTAATTTTCCACAATGTACTGGATATACTGGAAGCTCCACTAAAGTAAAAACCTCTGGCCAAACTAATAAAACCTTCGCCACGTTTTAAATTGCCAATCCCACTTTCGCAAGCACTTAATGTCACCAAATTGGTGTTGAGGTTTAAATTGTACAAATCGCTTACATAGAGCAAATTATTGGTATTGCTTGTGTTTGGTTCAAATGCCAAATACGAATATTCTGGAGCTTCATCATTTAAAATGGCGTGGGTTGCAAAATGCAACAAGCCATAATTTTCGCTTTCTAAATTGAAATTTTGAAGTGTCGCATCCATATTTGTTAAGGTTTTTCCACTAAAATAATTTAGAATACCTTCTGCTTCATTCTGGTTGTGTGGTAAAGGCAGTAAACCATTAATCGAAGAGGTTTCAAAACTAGGGGCAAAGGCCAAAACCTTGTTATTAACACCTTCTTTTTCCGTAAGTTGTTTTAATAAAGTTGCCGAATTAACATAGCTAATGGCATGCTTTTCTATTAAATAAGTTGTTTTGCCATCTGTTGATAAACTAGAAAATGGAATGTAATTCAATAAACCATCTGTTACGATGATGAGGTTCTTTTTTGAAAGATTCTCAAGACTTGGAGCCACTAATTTACTATATAAGTCAAACGACTTTTGGTTTAATACCTGAAGATTGGACTTCGGGTTGTTTAACATACTGTAAATGGAACTTATCTCATTCTCTATATTAGCATCTAATTTGTATTGATGGATAGATTTTGATTTCTGAGAAACGGTTATTACGTAAATAGCTGTATTTCCATAAAAGTAAGACACTAAAGCTTCATTAGGTTTTAAAAATTTCTGCAGTTGACCTAAGGAGATAACTTCCTGACTGTATTTTAAATCGTAATAGGTTTTATAATTGGTTTCAATAGAACTTATAAGTTCTCTATAACGACGCTTTATTTCGAACAATTCGTTTTCTAAATCATCTGTTTTTGTTTGATTGAGCTGTTTTTCTAAATGATTGATTTGCGACTTTAAAACTTGCTCTCTTTCAATGATACCTTTCGGAATATTGGCAAATTTTGTAGCCTGAGTACTTAAAAGCGCATCCAATAGCAAAACACTTTTGCTTTTCTCTGAATAATAAAAAGCACGGTCAATTAGCGAATCTTGCTTGGTATTTTTGTACAAATTATAGGTTGCGTCCATTCCAGATTCGAAAACAGGGAAGGCTTCGTCCATTAAAAATAGTTTGTCTGCGTTGCTTTTAAAAGTTGGCTTTAATTCATCTAAAATCCGCAAGGCTTGGTTGACATTTAAAATATTTTTGGCATAGCTTGCTTGGGTGTTTAATAAATCCGCTTTGTTTTTAAGGACTTTTAAAAGTGTGGTTTGGTTGATGGTAGAATTTGTTTTGTCTAAAGAAAACTGATTGATAGCTAAATTATAGTACTCCAAAGCTTTTTCCGGGTGGTTATATTTGAAGTGTAATTGGGCAATGGCGTTGTGTATTTTAGCAATATCGTTATGTGGCTTGTTCTGCCATTTTTGTTTTACTAGCTCTAGGGCTTTTTGTAGTTCAGCTTCTGCTAGAATATAATCATTTGTGGTTTCGTATATTTTAGCTTTGGCTTCATAATACATGTTCCATTTTGGATGGTTTTCAGAAAGGTGATCTTTAATAATATTCAAGTAATAAAAAGCACTATCTGTTTTAGATTTACTTAAATAATTATCTAATAAATGATTGGCCTCAGTAATAATGCTACTTGAATTTCCTTGATGATTTAAATTATATGCCAACGATTTTTTAAAGTATGTAGTGGAAGTGCTTAATTGATTTTGATTTTTTAATACTTCGGCAAGCAGGCTGTAAGTCCTGTTTATTTTTATAATATCTTCTGATTTTTTGGCTTCTAGAAAATGAATGTTTTTCGTGTAATAATCTTTTGCTAAATTATATTTCCCATCGTTTACGTACATTTTTGCAATAAAGCTGTATGCACTAGTTAAGAGATCTATCAGATAGATGTCGAGATCATCTTCCTTTAGAGCTTCTGTGGAATCGATAATAGCTTGGAAGGCTTTTCTGGATTTGATGTAATCGTTTAGTATAAAATAATAGATGCCTTTATCAAAAAGAATGGAATTTATATAAATTAAATAATTGCCTGTATTTTTTAGCGCTTTATCATTTTTTAAAACAATGGAATCCAATTTTCTTAGATTGACTTTCATTTTGTCCAGATTATAAAAATGAGCAGCCGTTTTGTTCGAAGCAGATATACTACTTATCAAACTCTCGAAATCTCCATGTTTAATGGCTTCATTATTAATCTTGTCGAAGTAGTAAAAGGCAGAATCTTGTTCCGAATATATATATTTATATACTTTTTGGTAAAGAGATGTTATGGTACTGTCGTATATGGAATCATTTGCATTTTGCGCAATGGCAAGGCTTGTAGACCATAATAGGACTAGTAAAGTTAGAGGCAATTTCATAAAAAAAGTCTTCAGTTTGACTGAAGACTAATTTACAATTAATTAATGAATAATATTTTCTATTATATATTAAGGCAATTTGTTGAAATTAACTGGAATGGAGTAACTGTCATTATTGGTTTGGATAATTATGGTAGCTTCTCCAGTAAACCCTGATTGCTCAAAATTGAAAGGTTGATAATGTCCTGTATTTTGAGTGTTAGGAATCGTTTCTAATTTCGTATCGATGTTTGTATATGCTATTCCAGACTCGTCACTATTGGAAAATATTGAAAGACTCATCTGGTCTGTTCCAGGTAATAAAACAATGTTTTGTATGGAGTTATATAATTCTAAACATAAACAAGGTGATGGAACTGGAATTGGAGGTAATTTTGGATTAATAATAAAGAAAGCATTAGCAGGTGTTGGAATAGAAGAAATTTCAAGTTCATTTTCTTCTATTTGAGCCATAGCTACTTGAATATTGGTTTGCGCTTCTTCGTAATCTGGATAGCCTTCTAGAACTTCACTCCAAATTTCAATATCGTCGTTTAGTCTTACAATTTCAGCATTTAAATAGAATTTACGCAAGTCACCTTCATATACATAATTTGTTTCGGTTAATTTAGGTTCTTCGGTATTGTCTTTCTCATCATCAGTTTTACAACTTGTGTTGATAACTAATATTAGTGACAAAAGAAATAGAGCTAAAGTGGTTTTTTTCATAATTGATAAGTTTTTAAATAATACGTTAATGTTTATATAATGTACGTTGTATTTAATGGATTAGACTTTATAAGGTTAACATTTTAGAAAGAAATCTTTTACAAATAAAAAATACGATGCTAAGTTAACTAGTTTATTTGATAAATGATAATGGCGTTATTATCACCTTTTGTAACAAACTCCAAATTTCTGTCCTTATCTATATTGTCTAGAGCTATTTTAGAATTACCATAAACAGGAAAATTGGAAATAGTCTGGCCTTGACTGTCAAATAAGTATATTTTTTTTGCTTGTAAATCTGTAATGGATACATATATTTTATCATTAATATAAAAAATATCGGGTGCCGTATAATTGCCATAATCCATTTCTAAGGTTTTGCCTTTTATGCTAAGTCTATTTTCAGAATGCGTTACAAGGGTTTTACTGGTACTTGTTATATGATGCAAATCGGTTAATTGCAAATTTTGTGCAGAGGTATTTCCTTGCGTGTCTATAGTTATTAGTTTGCCATCTTTTGAGGTTGTAATAAACTTGTTATCATATAAATAAACTGCTTGATTGGAGTAGGTGTATGTGTTTTTCGGCTTAATTCGTATTTTTCCTATTCTGTCCAATATATATAGTTTGTCTACTGTTTTTACGAGTAAATAATCTTTTTTACCCATTCTAATATGTTGAGGTTGATGTACCAAATCACTTTCGGCGTTATTAAAGTTGAAACCTTTTACGACATGTCCGAGCTGATCGTACATAAGAATGTTTTTTCCTTGAGTAACTAACAATCTGTAATTTCTATTATTGTCGTAATCGAAAACAGAAAGAGGTTGTGTAATTTTATCGGTGAATTTTAAGGGGAAAGGAGACACATCCTTTCCATTTCTATCTAAAACATAAACCTTATTTGGTGTGGCAAAAGCTAATTGAAGCCTTCCGTTTTTGTACATATCTATTTGTTCAACTAAACCTAAAAGAGGTCCATCCAACTGTTTTTTCCAAATAAGCGTGCCTGTATTTGAAATTAAATACAAATTGTTTTTCACATCCTGTAGTACAATTTCTTTTTGGTTTGTTTCATGATTTACTACAAATTGAGGCGTATTTAATAGGTCTTCGGTAATTTTGATATTGAACTCCTCGGTTACCGAATTTTCTACAGCTTTGGTTTTGCTCTTTTTTATCACAGCATTTACATGGGCAAAATTAGTGTCGTAAATAAATTGAATAGCAGAGGCATTGTATTTTTCTAAATTTAAAGAAAACGCTTCTTGGAGAAAATACTCTAATTTATTGTTTAATGTAGAAGGAGCCATAACGTATAATAAAGAGGACTCATCACTTAAATTCTCTTTTACTGCTTCAAAATAAGGTCTTTCATGAATGGTTGTGTTATTTTGATAGTTGGCAATAATGTTCTGAAGCATTTCTTTAGAATTGGCAAAAACAAAGAAATTATCTAGAACACAATATAAGCTAGCTTGATTAAATTGAATAAAAGGTGAAAAGCTTCTTTTAAATAAATCAGGCTTACTAAAGCTATAAATATCAATTTGCCTGTAGCTTTCTACCAGGTTTTGTTCGTTTAATAAAGCATCGCCTGTCGATAGATCATCTATAGAATTTAAAACAATAGCTTCTTGCTTACCTTCAAAAATAACACCTACTTCAATAATGTTATCAAACAAAGTAGTTTCAGTTAGTAAAGAATCAATTGGCTGATATTTGTCTAAGTTCTCTTTAAAATTAGCATAATTATTAAATGTAAAGCTTAAAAACCCATCGCTATTGGCAGGAGTAATTTTAGCTAATTTGTTTTCTTGAGGAATGGTGTTTTTAAAAACGTTTATCAGACTTTTTGTAGTATCTGTAGCTTTTGCTATTCCGTTAAACAAGATTTCATCTTGCTTTAAATCGATATCAAACAATAAAGAAGTTGCTAGTTTTATATGATTTAATGAATCGTTCAGAAAAAATGAGGTTAAATAATTTGAGTTTTCATTAATTAATAGGGACAATTGACTGTCTTTATCTGCTGTGTTTAATGATTTTGCCAATCTTAAAGGCTGATTCTTTTTATCTAAAGACCTTTTTAAAAGCTCCAATTGCGAGGCACCAATAAATATGCTGTCTTTTACAATGCTAAACATGACATTGTTTTCCACGGTTGTTTTTGTTATGGCATCATGTGTTTTGGAACTAATGGTTTCTATTTTATGGTTTGGCAGGGAATCTACAGCAAATAAGCTTTTTGAATATGGTGTTATTACGGTAAATTGAAGACTGTCTTTAGTATCTTTTGAAAACGAAAGCAGTAGTTCGTTAGTGGTATTAAAATAATTTAAGAGCTCCAATTTTCCTGAAATTGTAGAATAAGCCTCCGATTTTGAAAGTTCTTGTAGAAACTGATTGTTCTCGATATTATTTTTTAGGCTTTCTAAATCGGAAATCTTTATTACAAACGCTGCGTTTTCTGGAATAAAATCTGAAGGTTTGCTATACTTATTATCGGAACTACAGCTTGTAATTAACAAGGTGACACAGATAAAATAAAAAAATTCTTTCATTTACTTGAGGGTTTGTGCAAATATAGCAACTTATATTTCTAATTTTATTTGGTTTGGCAAGAGCCTAAAAGATTTTCTGTGATAATCTGTTATGCCATGTTTACTTATGGCGAGCCTATGTTCTTTGGTTGGGTAGCCTTTGTTTTGTTTCCAATTGTACATAGGAAATTCTCTGTCAATGTTCTTCATATATTCATCTCTGTATGTTTTTGCCAATATGGACGCGGCAGCAATAGAAAGATATTTGCTATCTCCTTTTACAATGGTTTTACTAGGTGTATTTTTAAAAGGATGAAACTTATTCCCGTCAACTATAATAAATTCGGGTGTTATATTTAAGTTTTCAATCGCTTCATGCATGGCGAGGATCGATGCATTAAGAATGTTTATCCTATCAATTTTCTCAGGAAAAACATGAGCAACACTAAAAGCTAATGCATGCTCTTCAATATAAGGTCTTAAAAAATCCCTCTTTTTTTCAGAAAGTTGTTTCGAATCGTTTAGAATCTCACTTTCAAAACCTTCAGGAAGTATAACGGCAGCAGCTGTTACTGGTCCAGATAAGCAGCCTCTGCCGGCTTCATCTGTACCACATTCTAGGGTGAATTTCGAATAATTAAATTTCAGCATTTATATAATTCTTAAGAATAAGACGTTATTATTAATTGTAATATTGTCTATAATAAATAAAATCCAAAAAGATATTTTCTATTTTTGACGAAAATTATTTTACTATCTGTTTATTTAAATCAAATATAACTGAACAAATTCAAAAACGTCTTAGCTCCTGCAAGGTCTAAAAAATAATTATGAGGAGAATATTTTTAGCATTTTTTTTATTAGCTATTGTTAATTTAGGGTTTTCTCAAATTTCACCTACTCGTAGTAAGGACGATGGAGGTTTGGTTAGAGATGGCGAATATCAAGAAACTATTAATAGGGGCTCCACAAAAAGCACTAGTAATAAGGGACTTGTAAACAAAGATGCTAAAATTGAACAGTATTTAATTATCTCTCACACCAGAGATACAACTATTGTGGATACTTCTCTAACAATAAAAAAGGAGTATAAGTTTAATTACTTAAGAAAAGACAATTTCAATTTAATGGCTTTCTCCAATGTTGGTCAACCTTATAATACCTTAATCTATAATTTTGATGCCAATAAGCTCATGCCTTTGTTTGGTGCAAGAGCCAGGCACTTTAATTATATGGAAATAGAAGACATTTACTATTACCACGTTCCCACACCTTTTACAGACCTTTATTACAAAACGGCATTTACCCAAGGGCAGCAAATAGATGCTTTTTTCACGGTAAATACGTCCCCACAGTTTAATTTTTCCGTTGCTTACAAAGGATTGCGTTCTATAGGGAAATACCAAAATGCTTTAACAAGTACGGGAAACTTTAGGTTTACATCAAGCTACAAAACTAAAAACAATAGATATATAGCCAATGCACATATTGTTATGCAAGATTTGATGAACGAAGAAAATGGGGGACTTCAAGATAGTAATATAACATATTTCGAGTCTGGAAACGAAGAATTTAAAGACAGGGCTGTTTTAGCAGTAAATTTTGAAGATGCCGAAAACATATTAAAAGGAAAGAGATTTTACTTGGACCATAGATATAGACTTCTTAAAGAACAAGACTCCCTAACTAAAAATAAGCTTAGTATTGGTAACATACTTTCTTTTGAAGATAAGTATTACGAGTATAATCAAACGAAACAAAATGATTATTTTGGTGCAGCATTTCAGCAGAGCAACTTAAGAGATCGGGTAACACTCGAGAATTTTTATGCCCAGGGTTATGTGGAATATGGTAATAATGTGTTAGGGAATATGAAATTCCATATCGATTACAATAACTTTAATTATGGATACGATAAAGTAACCTATATAGATAATACATTAATAACAAATAGATTGTTAGGAGATGTAGTGGCTATTGGAGGTTCTTATTCCAAAAGTATTAAGAGGTTCAATTTAGAAGGAGACTTTGGATTAAATATTTCGGGAGATTTTGATGGTAATTATATTATGGGAGCCGCGTCCTATCAGTTTACTGAAGATATTGCTTTTAGCGCAAGGATCAAACATAATTCGCAAGCTCCAAATTACAACTTCCTATTATACCAAAGTGTTTATCAAAATTATAATTGGCAAACAAATTTCAATAATGTTAAAACCCAAAACATAGAATTTGTTTTAAATTCAGATAAAATTGCAAACCTATCAGTAGACATTACCAATATAAACGACTATGCTTATTTTAAAAAAGAAACCGATACAGGTTTGGTCAAACCTTTTCAAAGCGATAAATCTATAAGCTATCTAACCATTAAGCTTCAAAAGGAAATTAAGTATAAAAAGTTTGCTCTGGACAATACGATTGTGTATCAAACGGTAAAAGATGATAATGAGGTATTTAATGTGCCTGAGTTTGTAACAAGAAACACATTATATTATTCCAGTCACTTTTTCAAAAAAGCGCTCTTTCTGCAAACGGGAGTTACCTTTAATTACTTCACTAAGTATTATATGAATGCCTACGATCCGCTTATGGCAGAATTTTATGTTCAAACAGATCGTGAATTTGGTGGATATCCAAGATTCGATTTTTTTGTGAATGCAAAAATTCAACGAGCTAGAATATATATTAAAGCTGAACATTTCAATGCAGCATGGACTGGGTACAATTATTATTCTGCACCTAACCATCCCTATCGAGACTTCGCGATCCGATTCGGACTTGTTTGGAACTTCTTTTTATAGACTGTTTGATCCGCACCTATATATATGTATGTTTTTTTTTCGGTATATCGGTCCGGGAGCACACTTCCATCTTTTCGGGATAAACCACGTACAAAATGCCCGCCCTGTGGCCGATAATCCTGGTCGTTTGCCAGATGGCATAAAACAAGCCGATGTTTAACGTGCTGAAATTAAGTGGCTAGGGGCATATGGTTAAAAAAAACAAAGAAATACTTCAATAATAGTTTGCTAATAAGATAAAA
>NZ_DATGNO010000012.1:0-20969 GCF_035306705.1 Xanthomarina sp. | reverse complement strand
TTTCGGATGAAATAAAATTCCAAACGGATTTTGAAGGGTTTGAAATTTAAAATAATCTAATTTCTCTCCCATATTTTCAACAAAACAAGAACCAATTAACAACAACTTGGAATGATAATCTATTTGATTATGCTGTTGTTGTATGAGTGGTATTTTTGTTTGAAGGTTCATGTTTTATTTTTTATTACACTGAGATCCTGAGAGATTCGCAGAGAGGTTTTTACAAAACATATACTCGTGAATCTCTGCGTTTTTTACTCTGTGCAACTCTGTGTCAAAACTATTAGTCCAAATATTTTTTAGCAGCCTCCAAAGCCGCATCAATTCCTGCTGGATTTTTACCACCAGCAGTTGCAAAGAAAGGTTGTCCGCCACCACCTCCTTGGATGTGTTTTCCTAATTCTCTAACTATGTTCCCTGCATTTAGTCCTTTGCTTTCTACCAATTCCTTAGAAATATAGCAGGACAGCAAGGCTTTTCCATCGTTTTCAGAACCAAATAACAAGAATAAATTGTCGTACTGACTTCCTAATTCAAAAGACAAATCTTTTATACCACTAGCGTCTAAATCTATTTTCTTAGCTAAAAACTGAATGCCATTAACTTCGGTTATTTCATTTTTAAGATCGCCTTTTAAGTTTTTGGCCTTATCCTTTAATAACGCTTCCACTTGTTTTCTAAGGTGGCTATTTTCTTCCTGTAAATTTTGAAGCGCTTTAACTGGTTCGTTATTGTTCAACATAGACTTTATTTCAATAAAAGTCTTATTGATATCTCCAAAATATCCTTTTAAGGCATCGTTTGTAATGGCTTCAATACGACGGATTCCAGCTGCAACAGCTCCTTCCGATACGATTTTAAAAAACCAAATATCTCCTGTATTCTTAACATGTGTCCCACCACATAATTCAATGGATTGTCCAAAACGAACCATCCGAACGGTATCGCCATATTTTTCGCCAAATAAGGCCATAGCTCCTTCTTCCAGAGCTTGATCCATAGGAATGTTCCTTTTTTCTTGAAGTGGTAGTTTTCCAGCAATACGTGCATTGACAAAAATTTCTACATCACGTAATTCCTCCGTACTTAATTTTGAAAAATGCGAGAAATCAAAACGCAAGTATTTTGAATGTACGGCAGATCCTTTTTGCTCGACATGACTTCCTAAAATCTCGCGCAAGGCTTGGTGCAATAAATGGGTAGCGGTATGGTTACATTCGGTTCTGTAGCGCTGTTTGGCATCGACAGAGGCCGTAAATGCATCGTTTAAATTCTCTGGCAATTCCTTAGCGAAATGCATCACTACGTTATTTTCCTTTTTAGTATCTAGGATATATGTTATGTTTCCATTTCCATCTTCTAAATATCCTTTATCTCCAACTTGTCCCCCGCCTTCAGCATAAAAAGGTGTTAAATTAAAAACAAGCTGATACATATCGCCATCCTTTTTCGAAGTTACTTTTCGGTAACGGGTTATTTTCACTTTAGCTTCCAAAGCGTCATACCCTATAAATTCTTGGACAGCATCATCTATTAAAATGGTCCAATCCTCTGTGGACATTTCGCTGGCTGCTCGAGAGCGTTTCTTCTGTTTTTCTAATTGTTCTTTAAACCCTTTTTCATCCAATTTTAAATTTTGTTCGGATAAAATCAGAGCTGTTAAATCTATTGGAAACCCATAAGTATCGTATAATTCAAAAGCTCTTTCACCTGAAACAGTGTCGCCAGAAGTACTTTTTACAATGCCATCCAAAAGCACCAAACCTTGATCCAAGGTTCTTAAAAAAGAAGCTTCTTCCTCTTTAATTACGTTTTCAATCAGTTGTTTTTGAACTTTTAATTCGGGGAAAGCATCGCCCATTTTCTTGCTTAAAACATCCACCAACCTATAAATAAAAGGTTCCTTTTGGTCTAAGAAGGTAAAACTATAGCGAATGGCACGACGTAAAATTCTTCTAATAACGTAGCCTGCACCTGTATTACTTGGCAATTGCCCGTCGGCAATTGAAAAAGCCACGGCACGAACGTGGTCTGCAATAACACGAATTGCGACATCTATTTTTTCTTGTTCAGAATTGGCGGCACTTACTCCTTGAGGTTCGTATTCCTTATCTGAAATCGTTTCAATTTCACGAATAATTGGTGTAAAAACATCGGTATCATAATTACTTTGTACACCTTGCAACACCATACATAAACGCTCAAAGCCCATTCCTGTATCGATGTGTTTATTTGGCAAGGACTCTAAAGTTCCACTCGCTTTTCGGTTGTATTGCATAAACACCAAATTCCATATTTCCACCACTTGCGGATGGTCCATATTTACCAAGGATTTCCCATCTACTTTGGCTTTTTCTTCAGCTGAACGAATATCTACATGAATCTCACTACAAGGTCCACATGGTCCTTGATCTCCCATTTCCCAGAAATTATCCTTTTTATTTCCCATAAGGATTCTGTCCTCTGAAATAAATTGCTTCCACAAATCGAAAGCTTCTTGATCCATAGGAGTTCCATCTCCTTCATCCCCTTCAAAAACCGTTACGTATAAAATATTTTTATCTATTCCATAAACCTCGGTCAGTAATTCCCAAGCCCAGGCAATGGCTTCTTTTTTAAAATAATCGCCAAAACTCCAATTCCCAAGCATTTCAAAAAGCGTATGGTGATAGGTATCGTAACCCACTTCTTCCAAATCGTTGTGCTTCCCAGATACGCGCAAACATTTTTGGCTATCGGCAATTCGGTTATTTTTTGGCTCGGCATTTCCTAAAAAATACTCTTTAAAAGGCGCCATTCCAGAGTTGACAAACATCAAACTTGGATCGTCCTTTAATACCAAAGGTGCAGAAGGCACAATGCTGTGTTTTTTCTCTTTAAAAAAACTTAAAAATTTTGAACGTACTTCTTGAGATTTCATCTATTTATTTTGAAAGCTATTATGTTAAATATTGCATAAAACCACATAGTTTTTACAATTTCTCTACAAATCTATTTTAAATTTCGGACTGAGAGACGTTAGTTCCCCAATTTATCGTTTAGTTTTCACTAAATTTACAATGAAAATATTTTGTAGGTTTGTTCGTTTTGGATACTAATTGATAAATCGTTTAATATTAATTCCATGCAAAAATAGCATAAATTAGACAATGAGTAAAGTAAAATATTATTATGATCCAGATACGCTTGCATATAGAAAAATAGAGCGTAGAAAAAGAAGAACAGTTACGTATATTTCGATATTTATACTGGCATCTGCCCTATTTGCCTTTTTGTTTGTTTTTATTGCTAGTCAGTATATCGAATCCCCAAGAGAAAAAGGTTTAAAACACGAGTTACAAAATGCCCAATTACAGCTTCAACTCTTAAATAAAAAAATGGATGAATCTGAAGCTGTTTTAGCCAGTATTGCAGATAGGGACAATAATATTTACAGATTGTATTTTGAGGCCAATCCGATTCCTGATGAGCAAAGGAAAGCTGGTTTTGGTGGTATTAACAGATATAAGGATTTAGAAGGGTTTGATAACTCCAAACTAATAATAGAAAGTCATAAACGTATCGATCAATTACAGAAACAAATTGTTGTTCAATCAAAATCTTTAGACGAAATCGCCAAATTGGCAACCGATAAGGAAAAGTTATTAGAAGCCATTCCAGCGATTCAGCCAGTGAAAAATGCCGATTTATCTAGAATGGCCTCAGGTTATGGAATTAGAACCGATCCTTTTACAAAAGCAAGAAAAATGCATTGGGGCATGGATTTTTCTGCACCTCGTGGAACGCCTATTTACGCTTCGGGAGATGGCGTTGTAGTTAGAGCAGATAATGGTTCTGCGGGTTATGGCAACCACATTCGTATAGATCATGGTTATGGCTATGTAAGTCTGTATGGCCATATGTATAAGTATAATGTTAAAAAAAATCAGAAGGTAAAAAGAGGGGATGTTATTGGGTTTGTAGGAAGTACCGGCCGATCTCAAGGTCCACATTTACATTACGAAATATTTAAGGATGGCGAACGTATCAATCCTCTTAATTTCTATTATGGAAGTTTATCTGCCGAAGAATTTAATGAACTTCTTGAACATGCTTCATTAGAAAATCAATCGTTAGACTAATGCATATAGAATTACCTGAAAAACGTTATTATAGTATTGGCGAAGTTGCAAAAGCTTTCGACGTGAATACTTCTTTAATTCGTTTTTGGGAAAAAGAATTCGATGTTTTAAAACCAAAGAAAAACGCCAAAGGAAATAGAAAATTCACTCCTGAAGATATTCATAATCTAAAATTCATTTACCATTTGGTTAAAGAAAGAGGATTTACACTTGATGGTGCGAAAGCCCATCTTAAAGAAGAAAAGAAAAAACCCTTAGAAACCTTCGAGATTATTAATAAATTGAAAAATATTAAGGCGCAACTTCTTAAAATTAAAGATCAACTGTAACAATTTACCTACTTTTACAACTAATAAAATAAACACTAACACTTAAAAACAAACTCTCATGAAAAAATGGTTAATTCCAGTAATTATCATAGCCATCCTTGGTTTTGGTATTTATAATTGGGCTGTAGGATTTAATAACACAGCCGTTACACTTAATGAAAACGTAAGCGAAGCTTGGGGAAATGTCCAAACCTCTTACCAACGTAGAAATGATTTAATTGGCAATCTTGTAAACACGGTTAAAGGTGCAGCCGACTTTGAAAAAAGCACACTAGAAGCTGTTATTAAAGCAAGAAGTGAAGCTACAAAAACAACCATCGATCCTTCGAATATAACTCCTGAGCAATTACAAGAGTTCAACCAAGCACAAGGAGGATTAAGCAGTGCCTTGTCTAGATTATTGGTAACTGTTGAAAGGTATCCGGAATTGAAAGCCAATCAGAATTTCCTGAAACTTCAAGACGAATTGACCAGTACAGAAAACACCATTCAAACAGCAAGAACACGTTATAACGAAGCCATTAAACCTTATAACACCCATGTTAAGAAATTCCCTAATTCGGTATTAGCCGGTTTATTCAACTTTGAAGGCAAACCTTATTTCGATGCAGAAGCTGGAGCGGAAAGACCTGTGGAAGTAGAATTCGATTTTAATTAAACAAATACGGCTTTGATATCCATACCTACCAGATAAACGATTCTGGTAGGATTTTTAAAGTAACAATGGAATTGCAAAAGTGGTATTGAGTTATTTAGTTGGAACGTCATAATAACTTAATAACTCTTGAGACTAAAACAAATATACAAGCTAAAGTAATTACAATTAAATTACAGCTTTTTAACCTTGAACCTGACACTAAAAGTAATGTCTAAAATAGAAGATTTTTTAACTGCACAAGAAGAACAAGAAATTGTAGAAGCTATTCGAGTGGCCGAAAAAAACACCTCTGGGGAAATCCGGGTGCATCTTGAAAAATCTTCTAAAATAGACGTTTTTGAACGCGCTATGGACGTGTTCCATTATTTAAAAATGGATAACACCAAAGAACAAAATGGCGTTTTAATTTATGTAGCCGTAGAAGACCAAACCTTTGTTATTTATGGCGACAAAGGCATTAACGACATTGTAGGAAAGGATTTCTGGAATACAACCAAAGATGCTATTCAGGCCCAATTTAAATCTGGAAACTTTAAGCAAGGGCTTGTAGATGGTATTTTAAAAGCTGGAAACGTCTTAGAAAAACACTTTCCTTGGCAACACAATGACATCAACGAATTACCCAACGACATATCCAAAGGATAATGATAAAAACCCTACACATCAAGTATCTTATTATTCTGTTTGTGAGTTTGTGTTTTTCGCAAAACTTATTGGCACAATTCGATATACCTAAAATTCCAAAAGAACAAACCAGTGTTTACGATTATATGTCGCTGCTTACTGCTTCAGAAAAAAGCAGTTTAGAACAGAAACTCATTAAATATTCCGATACTACATCCACTCAAATTGTTGTGGTTATTATTCCAACTGCCAAAGGTGAAAACATTGGACTTTTATCGGCTAAATGGGCTCAAGAATGGGGCATTGGACAAGCTAAAGAAGATAATGGCGTATTTGTTTTATTGGCAAGAAACGACAGAAATATTTGGATTTCTCCGGGTTATGGTGTAGAACATAGGTTAACCGCAGGCATTGTTGGCGAACTTACTAGAAACATCATTATCCCAGAATTTAAAAAAGGCGATTATTACAGTGGTTTAGACAAAGGAACCGATGCCATTTTCCAGGTGTTAATGGGAGAATACCAAGGCACCAGAAAGGCTGACAAGGATTCTGAATCTCCAGGTGGCTTTATCATATTCCTGATTATCTTTTTCATTATTATTTTAATTTCTATTTCTAAAAACCGTAAAGGAGGTTCTGGAGGTTCTGGAAGCAATAAATCTGGAGGCTTTAGCATTCTCGATGCCATTATTTTAAGCAATATGGGACGTGGAGGCTTTGGTGGTTCTTCGGGAGGTGGCTTTGGCGGTTCTTCTGGAGGCGGCTTTGGCGGAGGTTTTGGCGGTGGCGGTTTCTCTGGCGGTGGCGCTGGCGGAAGTTGGTAGCTATAGTTTGTAGGTGGTTAAAAATTAATTTTTGGTTTGGATTCGGGACTTCTGTACTTAATTATTAGCTTCTCTTACTTTGGAAGTTTGATAGGTTACTTGGGTTTCTAAAAACCCATCCCATAAAAACCATCTGGTTGAATAAAAGACTTTCTCCCTTGTAACCTGTGAATGTCTAGGGATGGTTTATAAGTCTAACACGACCTAAGCACGACATAAGCACGACATAACCACGACATAAGCACGGCATAACCATAAAGTAGCCAAGTACTTATTGAAGCTTTATAAAGGATGGGATTTGGCTTAAACTTGGAATTAAGATTGTAAACAGATGGTCTTCTACCTTTTTTCAATAACTATAGGCTCTACAATAAAACCCATGTTCTTTAATTGCTCCAATAAACCACAAGAGTTTTTTAAGTGCATAAAACCAACAGCCAGAAAACAGTTCTTATTTTTAAGTAAATCGGGTAAAACCTGCATCCAGTTTTCATTTCGTTGTTTAACTAGAATATCATTTTTACAGGGCAAATCAAATTCATAATCTAAACGGAAGTTCCTATAGTCTTTGGCCAATTGACAATTTTGGGGATAGTTTGTATCTCCGTGCAGCATATTTAATAGGGACCTGATATTTTTCTTCTCATCTTTCCATTTCGGATTACCGAAATGTTGATTAATAAACTCCAACTGCGAAGTATTTGTTTCTAAGCCTAAAACTTCGACACCTTTTCCAGTAGCTAAATGCATTAAATAATTATCAAAATGTGTCCACGTATCTAATGGATTATTCGTTTCACATTTTATCTTTTGAAATTCTTGTTGCAGTTTCCATTTCAACTCAATGGGTTTTAATTTATAGATATCAACTCCCCAATCCTTAGTTATTTCTTGAAGTTTAGCGAAGTCTTTTTTACTAAACTCCCTTTCAATTGTTTTCGAACTCTCCCTACTATTAATTAATTTTTGGGTTTGTTCTGTTGTATTAATGGACTCAAATATGGCCAAATCAGATTGATACAGATACATTTTAATTTGTGGAATAGAATCCACAAACGTGTTTCCAAATTGATGGAACGTTCCAACAATAGTAGATGTTTTATGGGTTACAGTATCTGTTACTTTCCACAAAATAGTGTTTTGGGAAAATGACAACTGTGTTACAATTACACAAATTAAAACGACTGCTAACTTCTTCATTCTAAATCAAATTGTTAGAAGAGCATGGCGCATTTATTTTTTACGCATATAAACACTTACAGGAACACCTTTAAAATCGAAATGTTCGCGAAGTTTATTTTCTAGAAAACGCTTATAAGGATCTCTTACGTATTGAGGTAAGTTACAGAAAAAAGCAAATTGTGGTTGCGGCGTTGGCAACTGCATGATGTATTTGATTTTTACAAATTTTCCTTTGTAAGCTGGTGGCGGATAATTTTCTATAATAGGAAGCAAAACCTCATTAAGCTTGCTTGTTTTTATCTTTTTGGTTCGGTTGTTATACACTTCAACAGCCGTTTCTATAGCCTTAAAAATACGTTGCTTGTTTAATACAGATATAAATACAATGGGCACATCGGTAAAAGGCTCGATTTCTTTTCTAATAATTTTTTCGAATTCGTTGGTAGATTTATGATCTTTTTCAACTAAATCCCATTTATTAACCAAAATAACAATTCCTTTTCTGTTGCGTTCTGCCAACCAGAAAATGTTTTGCACTTGTCCGTCGAAACCACGAGTTGCATCCATAACCACTAGACACACGTCGCAATGTTCGATGGCACGTACACTACGCATTACAGAATAAAACTCTAAATCGTCTTTAACTTTAGCTTTTCTTCTAATTCCAGCGGTATCCACCAAATTAAATTCAAAACCAAACCGGTTGTATTTGGTATCTATAGAATCTCTGGTAGTTCCAGCAATATCTGTAACGATATATCTATCTTCTCCAATTAATGCATTTATAAAAGAAGATTTTCCAGCATTAGGTCTTCCTACTACCGCAAAACGAGGTAGTTCAGTTTCTTCCACTTCTTCTTTTAAAGGTAATGCTTCAACAAGGGCATCCAGTAAATCTCCTGTTCCACTACCACTAATACTGGCAATGGTAAAATATTCACCTAGACCTAAAGAATAAAACTCCACAGCATCTTGTGCTCTTTTCGCATTATCCACTTTATTGACTACTAAAAAAACAGGTTTTTTAACTTTTCTAAGTAAGGTTGCCACATCTTCGTCCATTCCTGTAACGCCAGATTCGACATCTACCATAAAAATAATGGCATCTGCTTCGTCTATAGCTAACTCTACTTGTTTGTCTATTTCAGCTTCAAAAACATCGTCGCTTCCTTTTACATATCCCCCTGTATCGATTAGGGAAAACTCTTTCCCATTCCAATCACTCTTTCCGTAATGTCTATCTCTAGTTACACCACTTGCCGCATCTACAATAGCCTCTCTTCTTTTAATTAAACGATTAAAAAAAGTGGACTTTCCAACATTTGGTCTTCCTACTATAGCAACTATGTTACTCATTTTAAATAAATTTTGGTGCAAATATAATGATATGCTAAGTATTTAATTGTATTTTGTTTGCTTCAAAAAAATAAAAATGAACCTGTCACTAAAAACCCCTATTATTACCTAAGGATTTAAGTGCCTGTTTGTTGATACTTTCCGAAAGTAAAAAACCTCTAAAAGCCTTGATTGATTTAAAAATTGAACCGATTTAAAAAACCTTATGCCCAACTCCTCAAAAATCAATGAAGTGGTTTTAAGACCACGTTTTAAATTTGAAAGAAACCAAAATAACGAAGAACTATTAAACTTGTTCGACAAAGCCAAGCACGAACAAGAAGACTTTATAGTATCTCGGAGTGACAATCATGTCTTTCTTAGATTGCCCAAGCACAAACAGCATTTCTGGTCGCCACAACTGCATTTGGAGATTGATGAACTAGAAACAAATTCCAGCACGGTTCGTGGCTTATTTGGACCAAACCCAACCGTTTGGACCATGTTTATGTTTTTTCATTTTTTTGTTGCCGGATTGTTTATAGCATTTGGTGTTTGGGCCTATACTAATTGGGCATTAAAAACAACGTACGCCTTACAAGTTGGCATGATGTTTTTTATGGTGATTGTTTGGGTGGCTTTATATGTTATTGGCCAATTGGGGAAAAAAGTTGGGATGGACGAAATGCGCCTGCTTCACGGTTTTATGAGGGATACGTTGAGAGGATAGTACTGGTTTAGAATTTAAAGTTCAAAATTTACTCCTCCAAATTCCTATAAAATAATCTATTGGTTGTAACCGAAACGTCGTAACTGCTTTTGATCGTTACGCCAGTTTTTATTCACTTTTACATAAAGCTCCAAATGGACTTGTTTGCCAAAGAATTTCTCCAAATCCTTTCTAGCCTCCATTCCTACACGTTTTAAGGCTGACCCTTTATGTCCGATAATAATTCCCTTTTGTGTATCGCGTTCCACCATAATTACAGAACGCATTCTAATAATGTCGTCTTCTTCAAAAAACTCTTCGGTATCGATTTCAACCGCATAAGGGATTTCCTTTTTATAGTGCATTAAAATTTTCTCGCGAATGGTTTCGTTTACAAAAAAACGTTCTGGCTTATCGGTTAACTGATCTTTTGGATAAAAAGCTGGAGATTCTGGAAGCAATTCGATAATTCTATCGAACACCTCTTTTACTTGAAAACCTTCTAAAGCAGAAATAGCAAAAATCTCCGCATTGGGAACTTTTACGGCCCAACTTTGCACTTGTTCCTCCAATTGTTCCTGATTGGATTTATCAATTTTATTAAGCAGTAATAAAACTGGAATCTTTGAACTTGTAATCTTATTAAAAAAGGTTTCGTCTTTTAATTCTTTTTCACCTATTTCAACCATGTAAATTAACACATCGGCATCGTCGAAGGCAGACTTTACAAAGCCCATCATGGATTCCTGCAATTGGTAAGCTGGTTTTATAATTCCTGGCGTATCCGACAAAATCATTTGAAAATCCTCGCCATTAACAATCCCTAAAATACGATGTCTTGTGGTTTGTGCTTTCGATGTAATTATCGAAAGTTTTTCACCCACAAAGGCGTTCATTAATGTCGATTTTCCAACGTTTGGATTTCCTATAATATTTACAAAACCTGCTTTGTGCATCCTATTATTTTATAAGCACAAAGATAGTTTTAAAAATTTTAAACTCGGTATAAACCAAATAACTAATGAAAATAAAACCAAGATCTCCATTTTAGTTTATCATCTTTTCCATCTAGAGAATATTTTGTAGGTTTTTTTTAATACTTTAGTACCATTATTAGAACCTGCGTTAACACGTCTATTTAAGTGAGAAACAAAACCTATTATACCATTTTATTCCTAAGCTATTTTTGTGTTATGCCTAGCTTTTTTTTCGCTCAAAACAAGGAAATAGATTCTACGAAAAACACTGAAATTACACCTTTTAGAAAAGGGAGATGGCTTACAGGTCTTACAGGATCTATAGGTTCTGGAACTTTTGAAAACACTAAAACCGAGAATAAATCCATTAGCAATTGGTACCGAATAGAAATTGGTACCGGGAAATTTATAATTGACCGATTAAATATTGGCTTGTCTGCCAATATGGAACGAAGTAATATTGAAAATGACACTTTTGAAAACACGTCCGAAATATTTTTTGTAGGACCTAAAAGCACTTATTTTTTATCGCCAAGCAGTATTGGTTCTGTGTTTTTTAGTTTATCTCCGGGATATGTGCTTTACAGAGAAACCATTGGAGGGATTGTTCAGGATGTGTATGTTGAAAATTTAAACAAGGGAGGAGGCTTTGGTTTTCTATCTACCTTCGGGTTTTCGTATGTTATTCAAGACCGGGTTTCTTTTGATTTAGGCCTGAATTATAATGTGTATTGGTTAAATTTGGACGAAGAAACCACTATCGATCCAAAAGTTAAAAATGTTAGCTATGCCCTTAGCAATCTCTCTTTTTCGTTTGGATTTAAAATATTACTAGACTCGAAACCTCTATAATGAAAAAACTGTTTTTATTCCTATTAATAAGTCTTTTTATAAGCACGCTTGGTCATGGTCAGGCTAAGGACGATGTGATAAAGTCTGACACTCTTAATAAGAACAAGAAATTTCAATTTGTTGCCATACCAATTATATTCTATACTCCAGAAACAAGTTTTGGTTTTGGTGCTGGAGGACAGATATTTTTATTAAAACAGAAAAACATTTATAACGATCGGGTGTCGAATATTTTCGTGGATTTTATCATGACATCGAACAAGCAGTTTATTATAGATGTGATTCCTCAAATATATTTTGGGAATGGCGATTATTTTCTGGACATGAATTTTAAATGGAAAATATTTCCGAATAATTTCTGGGGAATTGGGAATACTACCCCAAATAGCAATGAGGAATCGTATGATATGACCTCGCAAATTTTAAAAGTAAGTTTCTTAAAAAGGTTACCTCCAGCCTTAAATTTTGGCTTTGAATATATTTATGAAAACCACGATGTTACAAAAGTGACGGAAGGTGGCCTTTTAAGCACTGGCGACATTCCAGGTAGCGATGGCGCAGTAATAAGTGGTTTTGGGGTGATTTTTAACTTAGATTCCAGAGACAATGTGGGTTCGCCTATTTCTGGGCATCTCTTAAAAATGAATGCCCAGTTTTCTAGTGAGCTTTTTGGAGCAACAGAGAATTACAATAAGTTTATTGCCGATTTGCGCACCTACCAAAAATTAGGCAAAAAAAGCATTGTAGCCCTACAACTATATTACGAAGGAAACTATGGCAACCCACCTTTTCAAGGGCTTGCTTGGTATGGTGGAGGAAATAGAGCTAGAGGATACTACCAAGGTCGATATATAGATAAAAGTCTATACTTATTTCAAGCCGAATACAGATACCGCTTTAAACCTCGTTGGGCCTTAGCTGGTTACGGACTCTTTGGAAAAGTAGCGAACGATCAAAAAGAACTTGTAAGCATTCGAGATTTAAAACCAAGTGCCGGAGGCGGGCTCCGATTTAAACTTTTAAAAACCCAAGATACATGGGTGCGTTTGGATGCTGGGATTGGCGTAGATGGTAGTAGCGGTATTTATTTTGGAATTAATGAGGCTTTTTAATGCCTACAAAAACGCTATAAGCTATTGGTGGTTTGAATGTAGTTATTGATGATCTCTGAAATATCGTTTTTACCCAATTCCTTTTCATTTATTTTCCTCATCAACTCTGGGTCTTCCGTTAAATGATATTTCGCTCCTTTTTTTATTCCACCAACAAGTCCTGTCATATAAAACATATTTGCTACAGGAGCATCCTTCTTTTTTATATAATGAGTAATTGTAGGAAAATCTTGTCCAGAATTATATCGATATAACAACACTATTTCCCCACTTTTAGCGTCTACTTTATAAGCTTGAGATTCCACATAAAAAGTAACATAATCGTTTTTTGCTTCTACTAAAAGCAAGGAATTACCGGCCGCCTTTTTTGATTTAAAACTAAATACAATAGGAGTGTTTTCGTATAAATACCTCTTCCCTTTTTCGGACACCACGCCTACCGACTCTATGTGTTTACGTTTTATGGTTTCTTTTTCCCCTTTTGGAGAAGGCCTAAACGCTATTTCGTTTTCTTTGGAATTGTTTGGAACCATCACATATCCCTGTTTTATGGTACCATCAAAAAGTCTAATCTCACCTTGCCAATATGGATTTGTATTTATATTAATTTGCGCCTTGGCATCCATAGAAATTAAAAACAAAAGACCGATAATAACCATCGTTTTACTTAGGTTTCTACGCTTAACATTATTCATCTGAATTATATTTATCTATAGTTTTTAGGTGTGATAATAAAAACATCATGTTTTAACATCAATAAACTAAAATATAAAAAGTGAGAGAACTTTACCAAGCAAATTTTAAAATTAATTTTTTATTCACTTTAGTTTCACGTATTCACATTAAATAACTTCAGAAAAAAGACCTGAAAAAGAATGGTCTTTACCTGTTGGAGCTACTATTGTAACTGTTTTACTACCGGTATTATTTAAGCAGACAGAAAAAAAAACCAGAGGGTTATCTCTGGTTTTTTTGCTGTTAAATTAAGAATTTGGTTTGCTTTACTAAATACCTTTATTTTTACTCTACAATAATAAACTCGCTACGTCTGTTCTTTTGATGGTCTGTTTCCGAACATGGCACACCATTGCTACAGTTATTTACCAGAGCGGTCTCTCCCATTCCAATGGCCGTCAATCTTTCTGCACCTATACCTTGTGCTATCAAATAGTCCATGGTGGATGTGGCGCGACGCTGGGAAAGCGCTTTATTGTAGGCATCGTTACCGCGACTGTCCGTATGCGAGCGGATCTCTATTTTTAAATTAGGGTATTGGTTAAGGGCAGCCAATAGTTTTTCTAGCTCCACTTGGGCATCCTGACGGATGTTCGATTTATCAAAATCAAAATAGATGATTGGGATGTTCAATACTTCTGCTAGGTTTACCCCAGGAACCAATGCCACTTCGTTTTGTTGTAACTGGAAGTTGATTTCCTGATTTTCCAGGTTAGGCTTGGAGACGTTCTCATTCGTATCGTAACTTTCCTTGCTTGCTTTTATAAAATAGGATTCAAACTTATTGATCTCGACCAGATACTGGCCATTTTCATCGGTCATCACTTGTTTGTATAACTTTCCTTCAGCGTCGCTCAAAACAATATTGGCACCTGTAATTGGCAGGCCTGTTTGTTTATTGGTGACAAGCCCTTGTATTTGGGCAAAATAGACGTCGATAATCGGTGAGGTCTCCAAGAACGAATAAATATTATCGTAAACAAACTGTCCTTGTACCTCTGAGCGGTTGGAGCTTATAAAACCTCTACCGGTTTGCTGATCGATTCCGAAAGCAAAATCATCTGCATAGGAGTTTACCGGTTCCCCGATATTCAATAAGTTCCCATAGCCAGTATCTTGAATTTTCACATAAAACACATCCAATCCTCCTAATCCAAAATGTCCATCGGACGAGAAATACAATTCATTGTTGGCCGACACAAAAGGAAAGGTTTCCTTTCCGCTGGTATTGATCTTGGATCCTAGATTTACGGGTTCCCCGATACTGCCATCGGTATTGATCTGGGATACATAAAGATCGGACTCACCATATCCTCCCGGTCTATCCGATGAAAAATAAAGTTTGGTTCCATCTGGACCTAAAGTAGGGTGTGCTGTAGAAAAGTGATCGCTATTGATGGATAGCTCCTCGGCTTTTTGCCATTTGTTATCCGTTTTTTTAGATCTATAAATTTTTAATTTTTGGTTGTCTTTCTTCTTGTCGTAAGTGATATTACTTCTTGTAAAATACATGGTGTTTCCATCTGCAGTAAATACAGGCGAAGATTCATGGAACTTACTTTCTATATTCCCTCCTAACTTTTTAGGCTTACTGATGGCACGGTTTAAGGTATCCAGCTGGATTGTATATAATGACAAAAAGCTAAGTCCGTCCCAAGCGCTCCTCTTGTTCAGAAAACTCTTGGTGTTGGTGGTAGTAGCATAATAAAGAGTGTCTCCCAATTTTACGTATCCAAAGGAGATTTTATTTTCACTGTAGGTGGCCTGGAGCGCTTCTATCTCATATCTACCTGAGTTTTGCTGTATCAGTTCCATATAATCCATTGCGCTTATTGCATTGGATTCCGATCCGCTCCGAAGCACAAATGCATCGTAATACTCCATGGCTTTTTCGGTTTGACCCATGGCTTTCAAAGCTTGGGAATAACGCAGGTACACAAGGTTCTGTTCTGGTTCTTCAGTAAAATTGAAGAGGCTTTCGTACCATTTCACAGCCTGATCGTATTGAGCGTTGAAATAATAACTGTTTGCCAATTTTGTAAAAAGCTCTTCAGACTGATAGCCTTTTTCGGCCACGGTCAAATATACTTTTTGGGCATTGACATAATTCAGCTGTTCGTAATTCTCTGTGGCTTTGGTCAGTTTTTTTTCCTGTGCCTGAACCAAAGAGATACCCGAGAAGCCCAGGAGGAACAAAAAGAAACTATAAATGGTGATACTGTTTTTCATTAAATCTTTTTTTAGGATTAAAAGAACCTTGGGTTCACTTTCGCCCGTAGCTTTGTGCCCAGTTCGAAACGCAAGAATATTTCATGAGATCCGTTGTTATAATTCCCCAGTTCCGTGGTGTCGTAATCGTAGGCATATCCTACCATCATGTTCTCCGAGATTTGGAATCCAGCCAAAGCGCTTACTGCCGCATCCAATCTGTATGCCAGACCAAAAGTTACTTTTTCATATAAAAGAGCATTGGCCGAGATATCGATGGCCAATGGGGCACCCGAAATAGCCTTGACCAAGGCGGCCGGTTTCAATTTTAAGTTTGGGTTCAAATCAAAGACATAACCTCCTATTAAATAAAGATGGGTCTTTTCCATGGCCGTAGATACTTGGACATCGTCATAATGTTCTGTTTCCAGAAAATTGGGAGACGAGATTCCCACGTACCACTTTTCGGTATGCACATAAAATCCAGCACCAATGATGGGAGAACTGTTGTTCTCCTGTCTCAGGTTATAATCGTTTGGATCGTAGATGTTCAATTTGTTAGGGTCCAGGCTCCATATGGACATTCCTCCTTTTAGGCCAAAGGATAGTTTTAGTTCTTCTGCCATCTGTACCGTATAGGAAAAATCTGTGGTCAGGATGCTCTCGGAAGAGGGTCCTATCTTATCGCTGGTAAAGCCAACACCTAGACCAACACCTTTAACGCCTATAGGTGAATGTGCCGAGAAATTAAGTGTTTCTGGGGCCCCGTCCAAACCTACCCATTGGTTTCTATAAACTCCCAAGATGTTCAGGGAACCTCGAGATCCTGCATAGGCCGGGTTTACGGTAATGGTATTGTACATATACTGCGTATACTGAGAGTCTTGTTGTGCTTGCGCTGAAGGAACCATAAAAAACATGCCCACAAAGAGTACAAGTACAAATAAATTTGATTTATTGAAAGTCATTTGAATTTGGTTCATATTAATTGGCACTTAAGTATAAAAATCCAGCTTGTTTGTGAAAATTGTTTTCTCCTTGATTCCCGTAACCATATTCCAGGATGTAGTAATAGGTCCCTGATGGCAGGTTCTCGGAATTTTTAAGGGTCAATCGGCCTGAGGAATATCCGTCAAAGATATGGCCACTCGTTCCGTAATTGTTCGTTTCAAAAACCTTGACGCCCCAACGGTTGAACACCTTTACCTTTAGGTCTCGGGCGCAGTCATTGTTTGTTTGGTCGATGATAAAATAATCGTTCTTACCATCGCCGTTTGGTGTCACGGAGTTATAGACCACAATGCCACATGGCAGGATTAGATCGGATTTTACGCGTCCAAAGGTAAAGACCCCATAGTTGTTTACTGAGGTTGTTACGGTCTGATTGTCTAAATCTATAACGCCGCCTTCATCTACCCACATGTTGGAAGCTACGTCCCAACGCACGATGGTCAATGCGCCCTGTTCGGCTGCCGCTATCATGGAGGAAGGCGTAGTTACGTTTCTCCAAGAAAGCGTAATCAATCCGTTGTCTGTGTTTGCGCTTACTTTTTCGATGGTCCAATATTCTTGGTTGTCAATCTCTTCAATAACTCCTGCCTTTAGTTCATGAGGATATAGCGGGTTTGAATTCTCGAAGTAAAATTTCCCTTCGAATAAGGCAGAGGAACTGGATGGTGCCGATATGCCACCAAAGCGGTAATAGCCGCCATCGCCAATTGGGAACGTAAACTCTTGGTCTCCATATTTGTTTACTGGGCCGTCCACATGGCTGGCATCGGAGGTATTGATATGGTTTGCATGGGTATTGAAGGTTATCTGTCCGCCAAAATTGTCGTTATCTACAATTCCGTCATAGAAATTAGAGGTCCCACTAATATTCATGGCCCCGGATAATCTAAATGGTTCTAAGGAACTGTTATTATTGAAAAGCACATCGTACAGATAGCTTATCTGTGTCCCGCTGATGTTCTGCTCTGTTGTACCGATAAATCTGGTAAGTCCTGTGTTTTGGTAGAAGTCCAAGATTCCGTCGTTATGAAAATGGCTGTAAATAAAAGCGTCCCCATCGTTGTAGAATGAGCCCGTGGACAGGTTATTGAAACGTTCTACAGTTGAAAACTGGGTGTTTTCAGCCACGTAGAGCGTTCCCTCATTACTCGTTTGGGCTTTCATTGCACTGAAAATAAGGAGCACTAGAATACTTATATATAATGATTTATTTTGCATGTGTTTTTTAATATTTAACCATGTGGCTATTAACAAGCTTTAAAAAATAACTATGGCGTGTTCCATAATTTTATTCTCTCTATTCTTTATACATAAAATCGTATCATTTTATCTACTTGTTATCTTTCGCCTTAGAATGAATCATCGGATTTGTAACTGTTGGAGATAAAATGTATATTTTATGATCTTCTACTTCACCTGTATTCAAAAATGAACCAGGTGTCATATTTGGAAGTTCGGAAAGCCTTAATCTAACATATGTACTATAAGGTTTTCTATTTCCTGGTATTACCCATTCCAACAAGACGCTTCCCGTAGCATTCACAGTTGCTGGCGCGGGTGCCTCTTGCTTCTCCTCTGGATCGAAAATACCATTCCCATTAAAATCTATCCATCCAGCGATATATCCATTGGTTTGACTTCTATAAGGGATATTGGCAGAAATAATGTTTCCAGGTAAATAATTTACTTTATATGAAAAACGTTTGTATTGTTCTGGCCATGCATCTTCTTCCAAAGGTCCTGCTGGACCAAAATTATCATCTCCTAAAGCATCTGCTGAATGCAAAGAAATGGTTTCCGTATCTGGAGCCGTACTGCCCAAGCGGCTAAGATTTACATTTTCTACTAATGCACCTGCCGTATATGTGGTTGTATTAATATTAGTACGATTGTTGTTGTTATTACTAGGAGGGTTGACATTAGGGATACCATCTGTAGTAAAACTCAATTTTTGAATAAGATGCAAGGGTTTTCCATAAGAAATCGGGGCATCGCCACCATCTACTGTAGGCGGTAATAAACCTAATGCAATAGCCGTTTTTCCTCCTCCTTTGAAATCAATATTTACGTTTACAGAAAAATCTGGATTAGCACCAGTTGTATTATAAGCAGATTCGTTAAACTTTAAAAATGAAACTGCCATGGTGTTATTGTCATTACCCTTTAAAAACTTCATAGTTCTTTTAGACGTTGGAGCTCCGTTTTCTATAACGATTTCCTTTCGAACTTCATAGGCTCCCTGACCAATATTTTTCTTACCTTCAACTAAGGTCCAATTACCATCGGCCGTGGCATAAATATACTCGCTGGTTCCATTTAAGGATTCTGCATCGGCAACCACCAAACCGGCAAGTCTTACAGGCAGCCCATCTAAAGTCGCTGAACATTTTATAACCAATCTTGGAGAATTATTATCATTTCTATTAATAATTCCTGAAACAAGCTGGTTGTTCGTTCCTGTTCCTCCTATATTGTATAAATCATCTAAATGATCGCCTGAATAATTACCTGGCGCATAAGAATTCACGGTACTGCCAGCTATACTTATAATTTCTGCCTCTATACATAAATATCTTCCCTCACCCAAATGAATAGAAGCATGAGACTTTGCTCCAACGCTTAATGGCTGATTGTGCCTACCATAAGGATGTGTTTGCATATTTGCAGAACCCCAAGTAAGCCAAAGCACATCATCTATATAAGGACTACTTCCACCAGTTGCGAATGACGCCGTTACTATTTGGTTCAGATAGCATTGTGCCTGTAGCTTTGAAATTGTTACAAGTAAAAACAGGGCAAATCCTGGAATAGCAAACTTTATTTTTAAATACATATTTAATTAAGGTTTTACAGAAAATACGATGTTCATAAAAGAGCCCAAAGAAACTTCTGCTGTAGGTAAAACAGTATAGGTTAAAACGCCCATATTACTTACTGCTACGTTGGCGAAAACAGTATCGTCATAAAAGGTGATAAAATAATCCAATTCACTACGAGGTAAAACCGGAAGGCTTGTTATAGCTCCTGGATTTGATGCTACTGGTGAACCGAATTGTTGTTGATACTTTGCATATAAATCTATCGTTCCAAAAACATCTCCTCCAGGCACCTGATCTGCTGCCGTGTAAATAATAACAGAAGGCATATAAAAGAAAGTTGGCATCGCTGCTTTTAATTGCTTTATAACCCCTGATGTTCTATCTACAACTAAAATATTGTCTTCGAAATCGCCGTTTTGCAAGCCAGTAAGTGCTAACGTGTTAGTTGCACTTGTAGCAATCGTGGTTGGTTTTATTAAAGCCCCTCCTAATTGAACTGCATCTGCTGTGGTATCTACGTTTAATCCATTATTAGCTTGAACGTCTAAAGCATTTGTTGTTGGGTTTTTAACTAAACCTAAACCAGCCACATTTTCGTTTACTTTTATTGCTGTAATTCCTCCATCGGTCACTTCGATGCTAGTATCTAATAAAGTGGCACCTATACCATTAGTTACCGTAATTGAAGTACCAATAGCGGTTAAATCTTTGGGATCAACAACACCGTCAGCGCCATCAGCTCCATCCGCTCCGATTAATGAATCTAAAAAGTCTTGCTCGGTTCCTGTGTTACCAGCAGCGATCCACTCTTCGTAAGCAGAAATACCATCAGCTCCATTTGTTCCATTTGTTCCATCAGTTCCATCAACACCGTCAGCGCCATCCGCTCCGACTAATGAATCTAAAAAGTCTTGTTCTGTACCTGTATTACCGGCAGCGATCCATTCTTCGTAAGCAGAAATACCATCAGCTCCATTTGTTCCATTTGTTCCATCAACACCATCAGCACCATCAGCACCATCAGCACCATCAACACCGTCAGCTCCTATTAATGAATCTAAAAAGTCTTGCTCGGTCCCTGTGTTACCAGCAGCGATCCACTCTTCGTAAGCAGAAATACCGTCAGCTCCATTTGTTCCATTTGTTCCATCAACACCGTCAGCGCCATCAGCTCCGATTAAAGAATCTAAAAAGTCTTGTTCTGTACCTGTATTACCAGCAGCGATCCACTCTTCGTAAGCAGAAATACCATCAGCTCCATTTGTTCCATCAGCGCCATCAGCACCTATTAATGAATCTAAAAAGTCTTGTTCTGTACCTGTATTTCCGGCAGCGATCCACTCTTCGTAAGCAGAAATACCATCCGTTCCATTTGTTCCATCAACACCATCCGTTCCATCAGCTCCGTCAGCGCCATCAGCTCCGATTAAAGAATCTAAAAAGTCTTGCTCTGTACCTGTATTACCAGCA
>NZ_DATGNO010000011.1:0-43646 GCF_035306705.1 Xanthomarina sp. | reverse complement strand
CATTGAGTTAGTATGAGGTCTCCTAGGAAAGTTTATTATGTAAATGGAATTATAAGGAAAGCACCTACTTATGCTTTTTCGAATCCCTAAAAGTTAGGGACGTTTCTTAATAATATATTTAGGTGGAACTTTATACGGACTAGGTACGGACTATGTACGGACCATCTACGGACTAGCTACAGACCTGACCAGACGCAAAACAGGTATACAGGTTGTAAAAAGAGTTCAATACATTCTTTGAGAGCCCTATATAGGGTTTTAAATAAAACTTAGACTGTTTGTAAAGGCTATATGTATGCGTAAAAAAAAAGAGCCAAATGCTATGACTCTTTTTTAAAACCTTATTTTATGGCTTGCATAAGCCTTATTCGCTTCCTTTAACAAAAGCTTCCATAACTTCGTTACTTACTCCCATATTGCTAAAACCACCATCGTGGAATAAGTTTTGCAAGGTGACCATTCTTGTTAAATCACTAAACATGGCTACCGTGTAATTGGCGCAGTCTAAAGCGGTAGCATTTCCTAAAGGCGCCATTTTATCTGCATAAGCTATAAAACCATCAAAACCTTTTACACCACTTCCTGCTGTTGTTGGAGTTGGCGATTGTGAAATGGTATTTACTCGAACCGTTTTATCTTTTCCGAAGATATAACCAAAACTTCTGGCAATACTTTCTAAATAGGCTTTATTATCTGCCATATCATTATAATCTGGAAACACACGCTGTGCGGCCATATAGGTTAATGCAACAATGCTTCCCCATTTATTCATAGCATCCTTTTTATATAAAGTTTGCATAACTTTATGAAAAGACATGGCTGAAATATCTGTACCTTTTTGAGTCCATTCGTAGTTTTGATCTGAATAGGCATTTCCTTTTCTTACATTAATTGACATCCCAATTGAATGCAAAACAAAATCCAGCTTGCCTCCTAAAATCTCGACTGATTGTTCGATCAGGTTTTCCAAATCTTCCAAAGAAGTAGCGTCGGCAGGTATAATTTGCGAGCCTGTTTTTTCGGCCAATGCGTTTATTTGCCCCATTCTTAATGCTACTGGTGCATTTGTTAATACAAAAGTACCGCCTTCTTCGTGAACACGTTCGGCTGTTTTCCAGGCTATAGAATTTTCATCAAGCGCCCCAAATATAATTCCTCTTTTTCCTTTTAATAAGTTGTTAGACATATCGCTAGTTATTTTTGTTTGGTGTTACGTTCTTTAAAGGTCAAAGTTAATAAAACTTTCATCTATAAACTTCACTTTTATTTTATTAATTAAGTAATTGCTTGGCGTGCGCTAAGGCCGAACTTGAAATTTCTGTTCCTCCAAGCATTTGTGCTAATTCTACCAAACGTTCGTCGTAGTTTAATTCTTTTAGATTTGATAAGGTTACATTATCCACATCTTCCTTAAACACTTTAAAATGTGTATGACCTTTGGCGGCAATTTGAGGAATGTGCGTTATGGCAAATACTTGCATATATTGACTCATTTCCAGCATGATCAATCCCATTTTATTGGTAATTTCTCCAGAAACTCCAGAATCTATCTCGTCGAACATTATGGTCGGCAATTGTTTGTATTTAGATAAAATAGATTTTATAGCCAGCATAATTCTAGAAAGCTCCCCTCCAGAAGCCGCTTTTTTTAGCTCGTTAAACTGCCCTCCTTTATTGGCAGTAAACAAAAACGACAACTCATCTTTTCCGTTTGCAAAAAAGGCATCACTTATATGTAATGTGATTTTAAACTTGGCATTTGGCATGCCTAAGGTGCTTAGAATTTCTTCCAATTGTTTACTCAATTCTGGAATGGCTTTTAATCGGTTGTCATGCAACAGTTTTGCCAGTTTGTTTAAAGCCTCGTTTTCGGCCTTTAACTCCTTTTCTTTTTTCTGAATGTTTTCGTCTAGATTTTCAGTTTCCGAGACTTTTATACTCAAACTCTCCTTGATTTCAATTAATTCTGAAACTGAAGTTGTCAGATGTTTTTTAAACAAGTTGTTAAGCAACAAGAGTTTCGCATTTACTTTTTCCAAGCGTTCCGGATCTGCATCCAATTGCTCCTGAAATTTTTCGACTTCCGAAAACACATCATCCAACTCTATAAAACTACTTTCAATTCTTTCAGCAATACTTTGATATTTATGTGCAAAAGAACCTATTTTTTTAAAATTAGCCTGTAGTTGATTCAACAGGAATAACACACCAATCTCCTCTTCATTCATGACTTGGGATGCGTGTAAAAGAGATGCCTTAATTTCTTCGACATTGCTTAAGGTTTCAAATTCTTCCTCAAGCAATTCCAATTCACCGTCAAGCAGGTTTGCTTCAGTAAGCTCCTTTAATAGATATGAATTATAATCGTATTCCTTAATCGCTTCTGCTTTAAAAGCCAATAGGATGTCCAATTCTTTTTGAAGGGTTTTATGTTGTTTCAGCTGAAGGGCGTAGGATTTTAATACGTCTTTATTGTTTGCCAAGGCATCGATAATTTCAAACTGAAAAGAATCGTCTACCAACTGAAGGGTTTCGTGTTGTGAATGAATGTCGATAAGTTGTTCGCCTAAAAGTTGCAAACTATTTAAATTTACAGGCGAATCGTTTACAAAAGCCCTAGATTTTCCAGAAGGCAAGATTTCTCGCCTTATAATGGTTTGGGTTTCATAATCGAGATCGTTTGCCAAAAATAAGTTCTCTAAATTATAATTGCTTACATCGAAAACGGCTTCAATTACACACTTTTTTGAAGTGTCTTTTATACTACTTAAATCGGCCCTTTTTCCAAGAATAAGAGATAAACCTCCTAACAAGATGGATTTTCCAGCGCCGGTTTCGCCAGTAATTATAGAAAAGCCTTGGTTAAAATTTACCTGAAGGCTATCTATTAAAGCATAATTTTTTATGGATAAGGATGTAATCAAAAGTATTTCTAGAATTTAGGTTAAAGGTAAGTAATTTCAAGAAATGAAAGCAACAAAAACACTTGATATAATAGCTGTTTCTTTGTTAGCAGATTTAGAATTTAATCTCTCTCCACTTACTAGAATACATGGGCGCAATATTGTTTAGCACACCCACCAATTTTGTGATATCTACTTGAGGTCCTGCACTAAAAACATCCAGAATTTCATCAGACTTGGCATCAAAGAAAGTTCGAAGAAGAAAGGAGTTAGGTCTCACTCTATTCATGGCTTCCAAGCTAATTAACGCATTGGAGATATTGGTTTTTGCTTCTTTTAGGTTTTCACTCATCAGGTCCAATCCATTTCTGTGATATTGATACATCGTCTTTCTGTAGCCTTCAAAAGTTTGAGACAACATATTGTCTATTAACACATATCTGGTTTGGTTGCCATCACTTAGTTTCCATCCTTTGGTATTTTCGCCTTGCGAATAGTTAACTATGGTTTGAGCCTGTTTAAAATGTGGGTCTCCACCATTTAAGGAAAAGGTGTCGGCGTCTATGCCTAAAATCATATATACATGAAATGCCAAGACAGAAATTAGATTGGATTCAAACGAATTCGGATTATAAACCATATTTTGGAATTCGAGGTATCTAAAGCCAAAATCCTTGTCGTTTATGTTGTGTACAGTCGTTGTATAGGAGGACCCAAAAACAGGTCTGGAAGATTGCACTTGAATAGTAGCGTTAAAAACATCACCAGAATACTCCGTAATATTAATATACATGGAGCTTTCTATACGTTCTAACGAAGAAAAATCCTTAGTGGTCCATTTGGTATTATTAACAAACTCGAAGATTTGCTTTTCCAAGGTTTTAAATACAGGTAAATTACTGTTTCCTGTTTGTTCCGCATTGATAACTACTTTACAGTTTAATTCTTGTGCATGCATTGAAACACCAGAAATCAACATTAAAAATATAAGGATCCTATTCATGTAATACTTTTATAATTTCGTTTAGAAGATCTTGAGCTACTTCTGCTTTTGACTTTAATGGATATGCTGTAACCTTTTCTTTATTGTCTATTATGGTTACTTTATTGGTGTCGAGTTGAAAACCTGCTCCTTTATCTTGCAACGAATTTAAAACAATTAAATTTAAATTCTTTCTTTTTAATTTTCCTTTTGCGTTTTCAAGTTCGTTTTCTGTTTCTAAAGCAAAACCGACCAAGATTTGTTTTTTCTTAATGGCACCTAAAGAAGCTAAAATATCCTTTGTTTTTTCCAATTCGAGCGTTAAACTGGAGTCGTTTTTCTTTATTTTCTGATTGGCTACTAGTTTCGGTCTATAATCTGCCACTGCAGCTGCTAAAACAGCCACATCCACTTGGTCGAAATATTTATGTGATTCCACATACATATCTTCTGCCGAAGTTACACGGATAACATGCACCAAGCTATGATTCAAATTAAGATGTGTTGGTCCAGTTATCAATATTACCTCAGCACCCAGATTGGCTGAAGCGTTCGCAATTTCGAATCCCATTTTTCCACTGGAGTGATTTCCTATAAAACGAACGGGATCTATAGCTTCGTATGTTGGTCCGGCAGTAATTAATATTTTCTTTCCGTGAAGCGGTAACTTGCCAAGAACATCATTTTCAATAAACGAAAGAATGTCTTCTGGCTCGGCCATTCTGCCTTCACCAAATAAACCACTGGCCAATTCGCCACTGGTAGCAGGAATAATAATATTCCCAAAACTCTCCAATTTCTTAAAAGATTGTTTTGTAGTAGGGTGCTTGTACATGTCCAAATCCATTGCTGGCGCAAAATAGACTGGGCATTTAGCTGATAAGTACGTTGCCAACAGCAAATTATCGCATATACCATTTGCCATTTTTGACAAGGTATTGGCTGTTGCTGGGGCTATAATAAAAAAATCTGCCCAAAGACCTAATTCTACGTGGTTGTTCCAAAGTTCGCTATCCACATCGTCCACAAAGGTTGAGTAAACAGGGTTTTTAGACAAGGTAGATAGTGTTAACGGAGTAACAAAGTCTTTTGCAGATGGTGTAATAACTACTTTTACATGGGCTCCAGCTTTTACAAAAAGCCGAACCAATGTTGCAGCCTTGTAAGCGGCAATTCCAGCACTAATGCCTAACAGGATATTTTTGCCGCTTAATATAGACATGGTGTTTATGCTTGAGTATCGTCTTCGGTGTTTCTGTAATAAATTTTATTGTCTAACCATTCCTGCACTGCTAAAGCATAAGGTTTTGGTAGTCTTTCATAAAATTTAGACACTTCAATTTGCTCTTTATTTTCAAAGATTTCTTCTAAACTATCGTTAAAAGTAGCAAACTCTTCAAGTTTTTCAATTAACTCTTTTTTAATTTCAGAATTAATTTGCTCTGCTCTTCTAGAAATAATAGAAATAGCTTCGTAAATATTTCCCGTAGGCTCTTCAATTTTATTTCTGTCGTAAGTAATTGTATTAACAGGAGCTTTGATTTTTTTTAAATCCATTTTATTCTATTTAGCTTTTAGTACTATATTTTTCTAATTCTTTAACAATATCTTCTATCATCTCGTTGGCTTCTTCCATACGTTCCGAATTGCTGTAATTCTTTTTGTAGTTGTTGTAGTGCACTTTTGCTTTTTCAAGACGTTCTTGTTTCTTGGATTCCACACTATTCATAGCAACTTTATAAGCCGAGTCCAATTTGTAATAAAATGCATCTTCTCGATACACAGACCCTGGAAACTCTAATATAAAGTTATCAAAGGCTTTAATAGAAGCGTTATAATCTGCTGTATAACCTGCAATAGTATTGTATTGCTTTGCAATTTCGAAGGCCTTTTTCTCTAATTTAAAATCCAATTCCTGAACCAATTTATTTGCTTCAGCTAAATATTCTGAGTCTGGAAATAAATTAATAAACACCTGTAATTTTTCTAATGCTTCTTTAGTCTCTGTCTGGTCTTTAGAGAAAACAGGAGATAGCATATACGCACTCTTTCCACTTAAAAAAGCGGCTTCATCTACTTTTTCACTTTCAGGATATGAGGCTACAAAACGCTCAAATTGGTAACTGGCCAAATAGTAGTCATGCATTTCATAAAACGTATTGGAGTACAAAAACATGAGCTTTTCAGCTTGTGGTTTTCCTCTATAATTTGGAACTATTTGAGCAAACAACTTATTTGCTTTGGCATATTTCCCTTTATTGTATAATTCTTCCCCTAACCTAAATTTTTCAGCTATATCCGGCCTTTTCAAAGCTTTTTGATATTGGCTACAAGAACTTAAAACAGTGAAAGTTATAAATAAATAAAAAAGTTTCTTCATAATTTTTAAACAGGATGCAAAATTAAGCTATTATAATGGATTTTAAAAATATTATTTTCAGCTAAAATAAACGGTTGAACACGCTTTATATTAGGTTTAAGTATAATTTAACTATTTTGAAAATTATTTGTAAAGCTTCCAATCTTTGTTTTTAAGGAATTTGTAGCAACAACTAGTGGCAATCTAACGGTATCGTCACACAGGTCTAATTGTTCTAAAACAGCTTTAATTCCAGCGGGATTATTTTCAGAAAAAATTAAAGAAATCACTTCCATAAACTGATAATGAAGCTTATAGGCTTCCTTCGAATTTCCTTCCAATCCTAATCGAATCATTTTCGAGAATTCCTTCGGAAAAGCTTGTCCTATAACCGAGATAACCCCTGCTCCACCTGCTAAAGCTACTGGCAGGGCTAAATCGTCATCACCCGAAATAATCAAGAAATCTTCAGGTTTATCTTTTATTAACTGAAAATACTGGGAAAGGTTTCCTGCTGCTTCTTTAATGGCTACAATATTCTCAAAATCCCTTGCTAATCTAATAACCGTTTCTGGTAACATGTTAGACGCCGTTCTTCCTGGAACATTATATAGAATTATAGGTTTTGGCGAGGCTAACGAAATGGCTTTAAAATGCTGATAGATGCCTTCTTGAGTTGGCTTGCTGTAGGCTGGAGAAACTGATAAAATGGCAGAGATATGTGTAAAATCCGTTGTTTGTAATTCTTCAATTATATCTGCTGTATTATACCCTCCTATTCCCAAAACCAAAGGCACACGATTGTTGTTTGTCTTTACTATGGCAGCAATAATCTCCTTTTTTTCTTCTTTGGTAATTGTAACGCTTTCTCCAGTTGTACCACTTATTACTATATAATTGGTGCCGTTTTCTATATTAAAATTCACAATGTTGCTCAAAGCTTCATGATCGATACTTAAATCGTTTTTAAAAGGCGTAACAATAGCAATTCCTAAACCCGTTAATTTGTTTTTCATGCGTGTAATTTGTTTAATACGTTTAAATATTTCTTTAATTCGGTTTTAAAAAGATCCAACTTATTAAAATCTGTTTTAATAATCAAATCGTTAATCCGTTTGTCCAATTGAAAAATCCCGACTTTTAACGGTGCTTTAGATGCTGCTGTTAAATATTTCAGTTCCAAAACATCTGTCGCATAATAACTAATTAACAAATCGAATTCAGTATCAATAAATGCTTGTAATTCGGCGTTTTTAACTTTTCCGTTCCAGGTAAAATCCTTCGTATTAAAACAGGCATCCCAAGAATAGGCAAGCACATCTTTACTTGATGTAAACGCAACAATCTTCAATTTATTAGGTCGTACATCCAAGGTTTGGGCAATAGCCTTTAGGGCTTCAAGATCGCTTGTTTCATCGGCATTTAAAATAATCCCTAAATGTTCTATTTTAACTGTATTAAAATGTGCTTCTCGATTTTTTAGAATGCTATTCAACCTCTTTTTTATAGATTTTTCTTTTAAACCCTTTAAAATCATTATATCTTTATACTTTGTTACAAAGGTAGTAAAAGTACACACAAAAAATTATTAAAACATACATGTTTCATCATGAATTTTAAACCACTTTTCGCTCTATTTTTTATTGTTTTTATAGTTGGCTGTAAACAGGAAACGCACTATTTAACACGAATTGAAGGAAAACAAATAGCTATAACGGATAGTCTGGCAACTGACGCACATATTGAAGCCTTTGTGAAACCTTATAGAGATCATTTAAACAAAGATTTAGATAGTGTTATTAGCTATGCCACAAATACTTATTCCAAAAGCGATGGTGAATTAAATACGGCTATTGGGAACCTGTTTGCCGATGTAATGTTCGAGGAAGGAAATCCAGTTTTTAAACAACGTACCGGAAAAAACATTGATATGGTTTTAGCCAATCATGGAGGTATACGAGCCATAATTTCCAAAGGCAATATTACTACAAGAACAGCTTTCGAAATCATGCCTTTTGAAAACAGCATAGTGGTTGCCCCCATAAAAGGATCGCAAGTAAACCAAATGATTGCTTATTTGCTTGAGGCCAAAAGAGCGCATCCTATTTCCAAACTAAAAATCGTGGTCGATAAAAACTATCAGTTAGTTGAAGCCACCATAAATAACAAGCCAATAGATACTTCTAAAATTTACTATGTGGCCACAAACGATTATCTATATAATGGTGGAGATGGAATGGATTTCTTCAAACCTAATGATACCTTATATATTTTAAATTATAAAATACGAAATGCCTTTTTGGATTATTTCCGTAAACATGATACCATTAATCCTGTTATTGACGACAGGTTTATAAAATTAGACCATTAAGTTTGGAAAACATCCATGCCTAATCTTTAAACCTCAATAGAGATAATGATATGGTTGTATGTGACAAATAAAAAATACGATGTTTAAACCCATGAAAAGAAGAAATTTTATTCAAAAAACTACAGCAGCAACCGCTTTAGTTACTGTAGGTGGCTTAAGTTTACCTTCATTTATATCGGCTGACAAAAAAACTCAAATTACCATTCTACATACGAACGATGTGCATAGCCATATTGATCCTTTTGGACCTGAAGATGGTAGAAACCCTAACAAAGGAGGGGTTGCTAGACGAGCAAGCTTGATTGAAACTATTAAAAACGAAAATCCGAATACGCTTTTATTGGATGCTGGAGATATTTTTCAAGGCACACCTTACTTTAATTATTATGGAGGTGAATTGGAATTTAAACTCATGAGTAAATTGAAATATGATGCGGCAACCATTGGAAATCACGATTTCGATAATGGCATAGACGGTTTATACGCACAATTACCACATGCGGAATTCGATTTCCTTTCGGCCAATTACGATTTTTCAAATACCATTTTAGATACGCATGTTAAACCATACAAAATCTTTAACAAAGCAGGTATAAAAATTGGCGTTTTTGGATTAGGAATTCAATTGGATGGCTTGGTATTAAAAGATCTTTATAAAGAAACCGTGTATCACGACCCTATCGAAATAGCACAGGATATGAGTCGGATTTTAAAAGAAGAAGAACACTGCGATTTGGTTATTTGCCTCTCTCATATAGGCTATAAATACAGCAATGACCCAGAAAAACCAAGTGATTTAAAACTTGCTACTAGTACAAAAAATATTGATTTAGTTATTGGAGGGCACACACATACGTTTTTACCAAAACCTACGGTTGCTCAAAATATTGAAGGTAAAAATGTGCTTGTAAACCAAGTAGGCTGCTATGGGATTAATTTAGGACGCATCGATTTCTTTTTCGATACCGACAAAAACAAAACAGCTAACGGAACCTCTATTATTGTCTAGGTAGAGAAAATATAGTTCTTGATGGAATTAATTCTGAATTCATTTTATCGGTAACCAATTGTCTTTTACGCAATCTGTTTTCTCCTATAATAAAGTTGAACAAGAGGAAGAGGCCAACCAAGTGCAAAACATGATTTAGCATAACAAAACTCCAATTGTAAATATAGTAATTACTGATATAGTACAACACATCCGAAAATACAAAACACAAGGTTGTAAATAAAAACAAGATTGCTTGTTTGGTATCTGAACTCAAATAAACCACAAATGAAATTAAGCTCAACACCAACAACGAAATACTTTTAGCGGCAAATAAATTAACTTCGGCAGTATCGATAATCTGGGCTTTGACTACTCCAAACAACTCGTATAAAAAATAGGAGTTAATACTAATTACAACCACTAAATAAGCAGCAACCACCTTATCAAATCTAATGCGTTTTATTTTGGACCCTATAAAAATCGTAAGTGCCAAATAACTTAAAAAATGCATAAATCCAGAAAATTTCATGAGGGTATTATTGGTCAGAAAAAGTGAGGAAAAATCACCAATAAACGACAGAATGAAAAAGATGATAAACAAAACGTGAACATACCGGTTTTTAATATAATAAAACATTATAAAAATGGGTATAAACAAAGGTTTTGTAATTTGAATCAATACATCGCTTTCGCTTAAAGAAGCAAAAATATTCAGTAGAATAAGTAGGAACAGAACACCAAGAAATATCCTGTTATAACTATAATTTAGCCATTCTTTCACAATAAAAAACATAAGTAGGTTGAGTCAAATATATGTAATTACATCGACACAAACGTGCCGTTCATCGAAAAGTGTGTTAAATTTAGAAAAACAACTTCTATATGTTTTAAGAAAACTGAAAAGACAGCCAATAAGTTAGGAGTAAAAAATGCAACGCTTAAAGATTTAATTAAACAATCGAAAAGTTTTTACACTCCTCGTTCTTGCATAAAAATAATAGAACCCAAAGGCCATGACAAATAAAAATGTAGAAATAAAATTTAGCATGTTCTTATCGGAAATATAGAAATACGCTATTTGTACGAATTCCGAAAACACGATAAATAAGGTAGCTATAAAACAAAGTAAGGTCTTTTTATTGTCGTTATAAAAGTAGGATATTAAAGAAAACGTCAGCAATAAAAGTATTACTGTGTTATAAATTAATTCTAAATAAATCCAATTAGTATTCTTTATAATGGGATTTACAATACTTAAAAGCATATATACAATGTAGATATTCAATACACCCAACACAAAAAGTTGTAGCTTATAATTTTTAAAAACTTTCTTAAAATTTAAACCTTTAATTATATCAATCAACAAGGATAAATAAGCTAAAATATACAAGAGGTTGCCTACAAAATAATAAACGTGCAATTGTTTACCCGTTTGCAAAAAGTATTCAGTAAAAACTATGAGCTCCGAAATAGAGAAAAACAAAAGAAACCAGGAGAAATACAGAGATCTATCTCTGGTATTCATAAAATATAGCACCGTAATTAAAGGCACAATCAATGCTCTGGAAACAGCGGAAATATAGAATTCCTCCTGAACTTGAAAAAGAGTAAAAGAAACACATAGCAAGATTATAAATGCTAATAAAATGTTCGACTTAGTTAAAACCATACAACTCTGATTTGAAAGCAAATATATACAAAATTAACTATTTGTCGGTAATTATACACATTTAATCGATAAAATGTGATTTTTTAAATTATCTTTTAGAATAAAACAAGCTAAACAAAGCAGTACCATTAGCCACCAAGCACTTATAAGCATTTTAATATTCCTTCTAAAAAATATCCTTTATATAACTATTGGGCCGTGAATTTCTTGATTTCATAGTAGCGTAGAAATAAAACAACAAAAACGCACTTAACTCTAACAATATAGAAACAAGCCGAATAAGGAACATTTGTTCCGAGAAATAAAAATATCCTAGCAATAAAAATTCTGAAAAGGTGACGGCTAGACAAGCACAAAATAAGAGCAGAGCTTTATTGTTTTCGTGAAGTATATAGTTAAAAAAGGACATGCTTAAGATGGCCAAAAGAATAACATTATACGTCTGCTCCACAATCTGAATCATTATTAAATGATTTGTTACGAATAAAATAGGATTGATTATGGTAACCATAACAAAAATAATATAAATATTAAGCAAGGTCAACACAACAAAGTGGATGGGAAATTTTTTTACAATAATCGTCATGTTTACCGTTTTTACTATTTCTAACAATAAGAAAACATAGGAGAACATATATAATCCATTGCAAATAAAATACATGACTTCAACAAAACTTTCCTGATCGAAAAAATTTATAAGATCTGAAATGGAATAAGTAAGCAAAAACAAGCTAAAGAGTAAAGATTTCTTTTTAACTTTTATAAAGTAAAAAATAGTAATTATGGGTGCAATTAGCATTTCAAGAAAGAGACCATCACTAAAGTGAAAAAGCTCAAAAAAAGAAAAGGCTAATACATGGTTTGCCATAATGCCCTAGTTATTTATTAGTTTTCGGAACAAATGTATTTAATAAAATACAATTAATTGATAGACAAATTCACTTTATCCATTTTTTTCAATATAACTTAGGAAACCATATCTATAAAGTCCTGCTCCGTTATTATAGAGACCCCTAATTTTTCTGCTTTTGTTTTTTTACTTGGCCCCATATTATCTCCAGCCACAATATAATTGGTTTTTCCGGATATAGACGAGGACACTTTTCCTCCATTATCTTCTATCAACTTTTTTAGCTCATCTCTGGAAACTGTATGGAATACACCCGAAACCACGAAAATATTTCCTTCTAGTTTATTTGTCTGATTGGCTAGTTTTTCAGCCGAGATTTCCAATTGAACTCCATAATTTCTCAATCTTTCGATGATTACCTTATTGGTTTCGGCATTAAAAAAATCGATAACACTTTCGGCTATTCTCACACCTATTTCATCCACATTAATTAAATCGTCGTGAGTTGCTTGAGCTAAAGCATCAATGCCCTTATAATGCTTGGCAAGCTTTTTTGCAACGGTTTCACCCACATATCTAATGCCTAAAGCATATAAAACACGTTCGAATGAAACTTGTTTAGATTGTTCAATTCCATTAATTAAATTTTCGGCACTTTTTTCGGCCATTCGTTCCAAAGGCAAAACTTGACCTTTAGTCAACTCGTATAAATCTGAATAATTATCTATTAAACCTTCGTTTACCAATAAAGCAACTGTTTCTCCTCCTAAACCTTCTATATCCATAGCTTTTCTGGAAATAAAATGTTGGATCCTACCTATAATCTGCGGTTTACATCCATTGTAATTTGGACAGTAGTGCTGTGCTTCCCCTTCGGTTCTAACCAATTCAGTTTCGCATTCTGGACAATGGGTGATGTATATTGTTGGTTGGGAATATTCTGGTCTTTTACTTAAATCGACGGCAATAATTTTAGGAATAATCTCTCCTCCTTTTTCAACAAAAACCTCATCTCCAATACGAATATCCAGCTTTTCAATTTGATCGGCATTATGTAAAGATGCTCTTTTAACAGTTGTTCCAGCCAATTCTACAGGTTCCAAATTTGCAACTGGAGTAATAGCTCCTGTTCTACCAACTTGATAACTTATACTGTTTAATCTGGTAGAAACCTGTTCTGCCTTAAACTTATAAGCAATGGCCCAACGTGGTGCTTTTGCTGTATACCCAAGTTCTTCTTGTTGTTGCAAATTATTCACCTTTACAACCACACCATCCGTTTCATAGGGTAAATTGTGCCTGTGTTCGTCCCAATAATTTATAAATTCTAAAACCTCATCAATGGAATTTACAAGTTTAGCAGCTTGCGGCACTTTAAAACCCCAAGAGCGGGCCTTTTCTAGGCCTTCAAATTGTGTACTTATATTTAGATTGTTTCCTACAATACTATATAACAAACATTCCAAAGGTCTTTTAGCAACTTCGCTACTATCTTGAAGCTTCAAGCTTCCAGAAGCTGTATTTCTAGGATTTCTATAAGGCTCCTCTCCTATTTCTATACGCTCTTCGTTCATTTTGTTAAAACCGTCAAACGGCAAAACAATTTCGCCACGAATGTCAAATTTCTCTGGATAATCGCCTTTTAATTGTAAGGGTACAGATTTAATGGTCTTGATGTTAGCTGTTACATTATCACCTTGAACGCCATCTCCTCTAGTAACGGCTTTTATTAGACTTCCATTTTCATAAGTCAAGCTAATGGAGGCACCATCGTATTTTAGTTCGCAAGTAAATTGCAGTTGGCCATCCACCAATTTTTCAATTCTGGTTTCCCAATCCAATAAATCTTCTTTGGAATAGGAATTATCCAAAGAATACATGCGCTGTTCATGAACAAGGGTTTCAAAATTTTTGGTAATTTCACCTCCAACCCTCTGACTCGGAGAATTGGCATCAAAAAATTCTGGATGCTGTTGTTCTAAAGCAATAAGTTGATTAAGCTTGACATCAAAATCATAATCGGAAATGATGGGATTATCCAACACATAATAATTATAATTATGTTTATTAAGCTCTTCGCGTAATTGTAAAATCTGTTCTTTAATAGTCATCGATTAAAAATTCTTTATACCTTTTAACATGCGGTTATTTCCAAAAATATCCGGTTTTAACTCTAAATCGGTAAAGCCTTTATCTTGTAGCAATTGTTTGGTTTCGTTTCCAAGATATTGATTAATTTCAAAAAACAAACAGCCTTTTTTGTTCAAATTATCCATGGCAAAATTGGCAATAGCCTCATAAAACTGCAACGGATTATCATCTTCAACAAATAAGGCCAAATGTGGTTCGTAATTTAAAACGTTATTCTTTATTTCCTTTTTCTCCAAGTGTCTCACATAAGGCGGATTGGAAACTATGATATCAAATTCCAAATCTTTAAATTCCAAATTCCAAGTACTAGAGTTTAAAATATCTACTTTAAAAAAATGAATGTCTGCCTTATTTAACTCTGCATTATGTTTCGCTATTTTTAAAGCCTCTTCACTAACATCTATGGCATAAACTTTGGCGTTTGAAATATTTTTAGCCAAAGAAACAGCTATGCAACCCGATCCTGTACCAATATCCAAGATGGTTAAAGGCCTTGAATCTTGAACTTTGAATCTTGAACTTTCAATTACAAATGTGACTAGTTCTTCCGTTTCAGGCCTTGGAATCAACGTATGTTCATTCACTTTAAAAGGCAAACCAAAAAATTCGGTTTCGCTAATAATATATTGAATAGGTTCTTGCACTTTCAATCTGCTCAACGCTTCAAATAAAGGCTGTTCCTCATTTTTTGAAATAGTTAAATCTGGTTCTAGAACCAATGCAATTCTGTTTAGCTTTAAATAATGTGAAATTAAAATATTAAAAAAGCTGCTAACTTCGTTGGCACCAAAAATGCCATCTAATTCTGTGTGAAAAATGTTTTGAATTTCCTTTAATCTCATAATGCTTTTATCATCCAAACATTACAAGAATAATGTCCTGTGTTTCCCATAGGTTTATCTAAAGATTCAAATCCCACTTTATTGTATAATTTTTTAGCATCTTTCATATATGGTAAGGTTTCCAAATAACACTTTTTATAACCAAAAGCTTTTGCACTTTCTAAACATTTTTGCATCATTTCCTCTCCCAAACCTAGACCTCTGGCCTCAGGTAAAAAATACATTTTTTGAAGTTCACATATTTGATCTTCACAACCAACTAATGGCGCAACTCCCGCTCCTCCAAGTATCTTTCCTTCCCGTTCAATTACAAAATAAGCAGACTTTTCGCTCCTATAAGTTTCTGTCATCTTATCCAAAGACACATCTTCATAAGCTGTCCCCACTTTAGGAGCTCCTAATTCGACTAAAACATCACGAATTACCTGTGCCATTTGCTTATTATCTGCTACAGATATTTCTCTAATAACAATATTATTATAGCTCACTTTATTATGTTATTTTTACACTGAAATTTCTCGGGATGAAGATACATGAAAAATACCTAAAACGCTGTATTGAAATTGCTAAAAATGGGCTCGGAATTACTGCTCCAAACCCAATGGTTGGTTGTGTTATTGTGTATGAAAACAACATTATTGGCGAAGGTTTTACGAGTGCTTATGGCGGAAATCATGCTGAAGTAAATGCCATTGAGGCTGTTACAGATAAATCCTTATTAAGCAAAGCCACGCTTTATGTAACCTTAGAGCCTTGCAGCCATTTTGGAAAAACCCCTCCTTGCAGCGATTTAATCATAAAACACAAAATCCCTCAGGTGATTATTGGAGCCACAGACACACATAGCCAAGTAGCTGGAAAAGGTATCGAAAAATTGAAGGCTTCTGGATGTCAAGTTACAGTTGGGGTTTTGGAAAACGAATGCAAAGAGCACCACAAACGCTTTTTCACTTTTCATAACAAAAAACGGCCTTATATTATTTTAAAATGGGCTCAAACCGAAGATGGATTTATTGCTCCAGAAACCAGAAACGAACAAAAACCAGTCTGGATAACCAACGAATATTCTAGGCAATTGGTACATAAATGGCGCACAGAAGAACAAGCTATTTTAGTGGGAACTAAAACGGTACTTGACGACAATCCAAGTTTAACGGTTAGAGATTGGACTGGAAAAAATCCCACTCGTGTGGTTTTGGATAAAACAAACAAGCTTTCAAAAGAATATCAAATTTTTAATAACGAAGCCAAAACCCTGATTATTACAGAAAATGAAATAGATTTTTCAAGTAATCTGGCCAATCAAATCTGCAGTTATTTACATAAAAAAGACATTCAATCTATTATTATCGAAGGAGGAAGACAAACACTTCAAACTTTTATAGATGAAAATCTTTGGGATGAAGTTCGGGTTTTTAAAGGAAAATCCATCTTTAATAAGGGTGTAAAAGCCCCTAAATTTAAAGGAAAACAAATTCAAGAAGTTTCTATTTTAGAAGATATATTACAAATATATTCAAATCAATAATAAAAAAGTTTCGAGATAATTATGATTAAAACCCTCATATTCGATTTTGGTGATGTCTTTATCAACTTAGATAAAGAAGGCGCCATGAATCACGCCCTAGAAATATTTAAACTACAGAGCTTTTCTGAAGAAATGATTGCTTTTAACAGCTTTTACGAACAAGGCCTAATTTCAACAGAAGAGTTTTTGGAATTTTATTTGGAAAACTTCCCCGATTTAACTGAGAACGATGTGCTTCATGCCTGGAATTGCATTATAAAGGATTTTCCAGAACATCGGTTGGAGTTTATTAAAAAATTAGCATCCGAAAAAAAATATCAGCTTATTTTATTGAGCAACACCAATACGCTCCATATAGATTTAATAAAAAATGATGTTCCGTTCTACGAAGATTTTAAAAATTGCTTTGATGTGTTTTATCTGTCACATGAAATCAATCTTAGAAAACCCAATGCCGATATTTACCAATTTGTTTTATCTGAAAATAAATTGTCTCCAGAAAGCTGTTTATTTATAGACGACACAGAAGAAAACACAATTGCAGCAGCTAAATTAGGAATCCATACTTGGAACATTGATCCAAAAACAGAAGATATTATCAACTTATTTACTGTTAAAAAAGACCTCTTTTGATCTACTTATTATTAAGTATTCTAGCCTCAACGCTTATTTTTTTAATCTTCAAACTATTTGATAGATTTAAAATAAACACACTTCAAGCCATTGTATTTAACTATATAACTGCTTGTTTTTGTGGTTTTATAACTTCTAAAAACAGTTTTGATGTTCAGGAAATTATCCATTCTCAATGGTTTGTTGGCGCCTTAGCTTTAGGATTTTTATTTATAAGCATCTTTTATGCTATGGCTATTGCTTCACAACGCAATGGCATATCCGTTGCTTCTGTTGCCACAAAAATGAGTGTTATTATTCCTGTAATATTTGGCATTTACGTCTATCATGAAAGTACGGGGTTTCAAAAACTATTAGGTATTTTATTTGCCTTGATTGCTGTGTATTTTGTGTCGGTTAAAAAAAATGCGCCTTTCAATTTTAAAAGCAATCTAATGCTTCCTTTAATTATATTTTTGGGCTCAGGAATTATAGATACATCTATAAAATACCTAGAATCCACTTATATTAAGGAGGGAGGCATTCCTCTATTTACCGCAACTATTTTCTTCTTTGCAGCATGTATCGGCATTGGGATTCTTATTATAAAAATAATTAAAAAAGAATTCAAATTCAACCCTTTAAGTGTCCTTGGAGGGATTGCTTTAGGGATTGTAAATTATGCATCCATCTATTATATTCTAAAAGCCTTGAATCATGAATCTTTAGAAAGCTCAACTATTTTTACTATTAATAATGTGGCTATCGTTTTATTTACTTCTATGGTTGGCTTATTGATTTTTAAAGAAAAACTATCTTTTAAAAACTGGATTGGGGTTGGGCTAGCAATTATTTCAATCTTATTAGTAACTTTGGCTTAATGGATAAAAAAGACACGTACAAAACCTTAACCAAACCCTCTAATGAAGTTTTATTTAAAGATAAAAACAGCAAGTTTTTTGGCTATGCTTTTCCGGTTTTAAATGAAGATCAAGTAAAAGAACATCTAGAAAATTTAAAAAAACAACATCATTCGGCCAGACATTGGTGCTATGCCTATCAATTGGGTACAGATGAAAACAACCTTCAGTTTCGGGCAAACGATGATGGCGAACCAAATAACAGTGCTGGTATGCCCATTTACGGACAAATACAATCCTTTGAAGTTACAAATGTCCTCATCGTGGTTGTTAGATATTTTGGAGGTGTAAAACTAGGTGTTGGAGGTTTGATTTCAGCCTACAAAACAACTGCACAAATGGCTTTGGAGGCGTCAAAAATAGTATCCAGAACCATAAATAAGCGTTTTGAAATACGTTTTGATTACAAAAACATGAACAAAGTGATGCGCCTCATAAAAGAACAGAATCTTAAAATTGTTAACCAAACTTTAGAATTGGATTGCAAGATTGAAATTTCAGTAAGATTAAAAGACGTTTCAAAAACCGTAGAAAGTTTTCAATCCATTTTTGAGATTGAAATAAAAGAGCTGGACAGTTAGTCTATTAATTTCTCAAAAATATAATCAGGACATTTTATTGGTCTTTTGGTTTTCATGTCAATAAAAGCTAAAACCGTGGTGGCAATTACCAACAATTCCCCCTCTTGATTTGTAATTTCATATTCAAATTCAATTCGAACAGAAGGCTCCTTTTTAAGTTGTGTTTTCACTTTAACAACCTCATCGTAAAGCGCTGATTTCTTATAGTTCAAACTCATGGAAATAACAGGCAACATGATGCCATCATCTTCCATTTCTTTATACGATATTCCCTTCTTGCGCAACCACTCGGTACGCCCCATTTCCAGGTATAATGCATAATTTGCATGATGTACCACTCCCATTTGGTCGGTTTCACCATATCTCACTCTTATTGGTATTTCATCGAAATTCATATAGGACTTTAATTTATTTTTTGTAGTTTAGGCAAAGCTTTAAACATGAGAAAAATTTTATTCATATTCAATAGCAATTGATTTTTTTTTTAAGAAATTTGTTCACATATTTGTCCAGCTATAAAATCAGTCAGAGAATTCAAGTCTCTATAATAATTAATCTATAAATCCTTAAAATTATAATGAGTGTAACTGCGCAATCGGTTTGGAAAAATTGTCTTGAATTCATAAAAGATAACATTCAGCCGCAAGCATATAAAACATGGTTTGAACCAATTATTGCAGTGAAGCTTACTGACAAATCTTTGAGCATACAAGTGCCTAGTAAATTCTTTTATGAATGGCTCGAAGAACATTACGTCAAAATCTTAAAAGTAGCTTTAACAAAAGAATTAGGAGAAACCGCCAAGCTTGTTTACATTATTCGAATGGAAAACACCTATGGTAACAAACAACCATTTACGGAAAAAATCCCTAGTTCTAATCGCTCTGCTGTAAAAGCGCAAGATGTCGATATACCATTAAATAATAAAAGCCCAGAACTACGTAATCCATTCATAATTCCTGGAATTAGAAATGTAAAGATCGAGTCGCAACTTAATCCTAATTACAGTTTCGAGAATTTCCTAGAGGGAGATTCTAACCGTTTGGCAAGAAGTGCTGGATTGGCTGTTGCTTCAAAACCTGGAGGAACCTCTTTTAACCCCTTATTGATTTTTGGAGGAGTTGGTTTAGGGAAAACCCACTTGGCACATGCTATTGGTGTTGATATTAAAGATAAATACCCAGAAAAAACAGTTTTATATATTTCTGCTGAAAAGTTTACGCAACAATATATAGACTCGGTAAAGAAAAACAATAGAAACGATTTTATTCATTTCTATCAAATAATAGACATCCTAATTATTGATGATGTACAGTTCCTTTCGGGAAAAACAGGAACTCAAGATGTCTTTTTCCATATTTTCAATCATTTACATCAAAATGGGAAGCAGGTTATTTTAACAAGTGACAAGGCTCCTGTTGATATGCAAGACATTGAACAACGCTTATTATCTAGGTTTAAATGGGGACTTTCCGCAGAATTGCAAAGTCCAGATTTTGAAACACGCGTATCTATTCTGAAAAACAAGTTATATCGTGATGGTGTAGAAATGCCAGAAGATATTATCGAATATGTGGCGAAAAACATCAAAGTTAATATTCGCGAATTAGAAGGCGCCATTATTTCATTAATTGCCCAGTCGTCTTTTAACAAAAAGGAAATCACGATAGATTTAGCGAAACAAGTGGTTGAAAAATTTGTAAAAAACACAAAGCGCGAAGTATCTATAGATTATATACAAAAAGTAGTATCCGATTATTTCCAAATGGATATCGATACGCTTCAATCTAAAACCAGAAAACGTCATATCGTTCAAGCTAGACAATTAGCCATGTTTTTTGCTAAAAAACTAACCAAAGCATCTTTGGCAAGTATTGGGTCTCAAATTGGAAAAAGAGATCACGCTACTGTGCTTCATGCTTGTAAAACGGTAGACAACCTTTCCACAACAGATAAGCAATTTAGAAAATACGTTGAGGATCTTTCAAAAAAATTAGCTGTTTAATTAAATAATTTCCGGGTTTTACGGAGAATTAACTATGACTAAAATTCTAATGGTTTGTTTGGGTAATATTTGCCGTTCTCCATTAGCCGAAGGCATTTTACAATCAAAACTTCCAAGAGACATGTTTTTTATAGACTCGGCAGGAACAGGAGATTATCATATTGGCAATCCCCCAGATCCTAGATCCATAAAAATAGCCAAGAAGTACGGTTTAGATATTTCGAACCAAAAAGGACGACAGTTTTCCTCATCCGATTTTGATACTTTCGATTACATCTACGTTATGGACAGTTCAAACTATCAAAATGTGATACGTTTAGCTAGAAACGATCAAGATATAGCTAAGGTTAAAATGATCCTTAACGAAATATACAAAAATCAAGATTACGATGTTCCCGATCCATACACAGGAGGTATCCAAGGTTTTGAAAGCACCTATAAAATGTTGGATGAAGCTTGCCAAGAAATAGCAAACAAACTCCTTAAGTAACAGATACTGAGAGATTTTATATTTTTATCTGTTTTTTTCGTACTTTGTAATACTAATTTTTAAAAATTAAACTCAGATGAAAAATAAAGCCAATCTCTTCATTATTTTACTAATTCCTTATTTTCTTTTTGCTCAAGATATCGAATTAAATGTATTCGCATCGGGCCTTAACAACCCATTAGATTTAAAACACGCAGGAGATAATAGATTATTCGCTGTAGAACGCGGAGGTTTAATTAAAATCATTAATCCTGATGGATCCGTAAACGGAACTCCTTTTCTAGATATAGACACCAAAGTTTTAAGTGGTGGTGAACGAGGCTTATTGGGCTTGGCTTTTCATCCACAATACCAAACAAATGGAATTTTCTTTGTAAACTACACGAACAATAGCGGTAACACAGTTATAGCAAAATACACAACAAATCCTCCAAGCTCCAACACAGCGAGTGCGGCTTCAGAAGAAATTTTATTTACGGTCAATCAACCATACAGCAATCATAATGGTGGCGATTTAGCTTTTGGAAACGACGGCTATCTATATATTGGCTTAGGAGATGGTGGCGGTAGTGGAGATCCTCAAAACAGATCTCAAAATCTAACAACCCTTTTGGGGAAAATGCTTCGTATAGACGTAGACAACCCTCAAGGCAGTAATAATTATGGTATTCCTAGCGATAACCCCTTTCCTGATGCTACAAATCCGAATGCTTTACCGGAAATTTGGGCTTCTGGCTTAAGAAATCCATGGCGATTTTCGTTCGATAGTCAAACACACAATCTTTGGATTGCCGATGTAGGACAAGGACAAATTGAAGAAATTAATATGGTTTCAATCAATCAAGCGGGACTCAACTATGGCTGGCGTTGTTATGAAGGCAATCAAACATATGACACCTCTAGCAATTGTCCAGATAGTTCTGAATTAACCTTTCCAATTGGACAATACACCCATTCTTCTAGTGGGAACTTTAAATGCTCGATAACTGGAGGATATGTATATAGAGGAACGCTACAACCAAATTTAAATGGTTGGTATTTTTTCGCCGATTATTGCAGCAACGAAATTGGCCTCCTTAAAAATACAGGTGGAACTTGGAACATGACTTTTACCCAACCCTATTCTGGTAATGGCTGGACAGCGTTTGGTGAAGATGTTAATGGCGAACTTTATGTGGTTGGTATTGATTCTGGATCTATTTTTAAAATTATAGACCCTAATTTAAGTATTGCCGATAACGACTTGTTGAAAGTAAGTATTTATCCCAATCCAGCAGATAATTTATTTACCATTAAAAGTTCGAATCCTCAAATTCTAATAGAAACAATAAACATTTACAACCTTCAAGGAAAATTAATACAATCCATTTCTGGAAACGAAGCTTCTAAAATTCAAGTAAACACTAAAAACATAGCAAAAGGGCTTTATTTAACAGAAATTATTTCCAATACAGGACGTAAAAAAACCCACAAACTTATTATTAAATAAAATTTAATTAATGACAGGCCCACTCGGAAAACTTTATTTAATACCCACTACTTTAGGTGAAACCGCGCCTTTAGAAGTACTCCCTATTTCAGTTAAAAAAATTATCGAACAGGTAGATGTTTATATTGTTGAAAATGAAAAGACTGCCAGACGTTTTATCAAACATATAAAACCAAGTAAAAAACAGTCTAGTTTGCAAATGTTTCATCTAAACAAATTTACAGATGCTTCCGAACTTCCTAGCTTTTTAGAACCTTGTTTACAAGGTAAAAATGTGGGATTATTATCTGAAGCAGGCTGTCCAGCAATAGCAGACCCAGGAGCAGATATTGTAAAATTAGCCCACCAAAAAAACATAAGAGTCGTACCATTGGTTGGGCCTTCGTCCATAATTATGGCTCAAATGAGTTCTGGTATGAATGGCCAAAGTTTTGCTTTTAATGGCTATTTACCTATAGATAAAGATGAAAGGAAGAAAGAACTAAAACGTTTAGAACAACTTTCCTTTAGTCATAACCAATCGCAATCTTTTATAGAAACACCCTATAGAAACAACAAATTACTTGAAGATATCTGCAGTACCTTAAACGACTTAACTATGGTTTGTGTGGCCTGCGACATTACGTTGCCTACTGAGTTTATAAAAACCCAAAGCGTAAACGACTGGAAAAAAAACAGCGTAGATCTACATAAAAGACCTACGCTATTTATTATCCATAAAGACTAATGCCTAAGCCGAGTGTTTTACCTTGGCTTTTTTATTTGGCTCAATCTTCGATGTATCATAACCCGAGAATTTTTTAATGTAATAAGCTACTGAAGTCCCGTATGCATCGGAAAAACCGTCGGCACCAAAACTTCTTAAGTATTTTTTTACATTTCCAGGTCCGGCTAAATGCGCTGCTGCTAGAATTCCAGACTCTGTAATTTTTGTTCCGTTAATTACTTTCCCAGAAAAACGTTTAATGTCTTTCCTTAAAACCCATTTATTACGTTCCGCATTAGCTATAAATGCCTTTTCTTGTAATTCCGGATTACTTAAAAAGTGAACTGGATTGTGGATTCCTATCAACTTTAAAGTTTCCTTTCCAAACTGATACTTTCCTAAATACCCTAAAGTATTCACCGTAAAATAATCTCCTCCAGATTCCTTAAAGCCTAAAGCTTCTTTGAATCCTACAAAAGATTTTCCTAAAGTTGGTGAATAAGGTACTTGGGTTTCGTGCATTGGGAATAAGTTGTCTTGAGAAACTTCTCCGCGATCTTCATCGTTAAATGCATATCGTGGCGAGGTGTAATTTTTCTCTTTTACCGATTCATTCATATAAATCGATCCAACAACTAAGAAACATATTGTAAGTGATAAGACTAAGTAACTTCCAATATTTTTTATCATATCTTTAAATTTCTTCAGTAATTATCTATGTGGTAATCACTTGAAAATTTCAGTGTGCAAAGATAGAACTTTTTTTTAATATCTGAAACTTAATCGATTAAGTGTTTCTAAAAATAGATTCCGTGAAACTTAATGCCATTTTTATCGGTGAACTCCATAGCTGGAAATGGCACTTTTATCACATTAAAAACATCAAAAAGTGTCTTTAATACGTGCGAATTTGTTTTAATTCTGGTTAGGTCCACATCCAAACTCAAGTAATATTGTCGGTAAGGATCTGGATAGGTTACTGGCTCATCTCCTGATGAATTTGTACCAGAAACCATACCTTCTGCCCCATAACCAAAAGCTACATTTAACCATTTGGGAATTTTACTGTCTTTAAAAAAACTATGTAAATTAAAACTTAACCAATAGGTTTGACCGTTATAATCCTTTAAAAACTCTTCTGAAAGCCCACTTCCTAATTTATCTGGATTCTGTGACGCATATTTCGTTCTATGAAAAGAATACTTCAAAGCTATTCGTTGTTCATTCCAAAGCAATTCCTGTCCAACATACAAACCGGTTCCTGAAACATTAGCTGCCATATCTCCCCAAGAAAATCCCCATTCTTCTGAAAAACCATCAAATATTTCTACAGCAGTTAAAAATCCCAATCCTAAACTTGCACCATAAATTAACTGCGATTTTTGGCTGGCTCCACTCCAATTTAAAGTGTTTGCTCCCAACCTACTTAACTGATATGCAGAAAACACATGTCCGACCTTGTCCATTTGAAACCATTCGTTATTATCGTCGAAAGTGTGAAATTTGGATTTTGGATAATTGGCATACCATAACTGATTTAATCCAACCAAAGTTAAGCTGGCAATAGAAACCTCTGAAATTACTACAGCATTCCGTCTAGATATATTTAAAGTATCGCTGGGTTCTAAAAAATTATTTAAACCACTTTGAGAAAAAGAAGCCAAGGTGATTAAACACGCTATTATGGTATGTTTAATCTGCATTTGAATTTATTTGTTGATGCCTTGAGCTGATAAATAACTTTGATATTCTCTAGCATTTGCATTGTGCTGACTTAAGGTTTTGGCGAATTTATGATAGCCTAATCTTTTAGCATCCGCAGCAAAATAAAGGTATGTATGTGTTTCAGGATTTAAAACAGCATCTATTGCGGTAATATCTGGCATAGCAATAAGTCCTGGAGGCAAACCAGCATATTTATAGGTATTATAAGGCGAATCTATATCTTTATGGATATTTAAAACCCTTTTAATAATGGTGTTTTTATATTCTGGTAATTGGTATGCTGCAAACTTTAAGGTTGGATCCGCTTGCAAAGGCATGCCAATGCGTATTCTATTTAAATATACACCTGCAATTCTTGGTTGCTCCTCGGCTTGTTTAGACTCTTCATGCACAATGGAAGCCAAGGTCATCACTTCATTTTCTGTTAAGCCCAAGGCTTTTGCTTTGGCTTTTCTGCTATCATTCCAGAATCGATGGTATTCTTTTAGCATTCTATCCCTAAATTCAATGGCTGACGTATTCCAGAAAAATTCATAACTATTTGGAATATACATTCCTAAAGAAGTGGCTTTTGAAAAGGAATTATTGGTAAGAAATTGCTCATCATTCATAACTTCAAATAACTTTAAACTATCTGCCTCTATTTGCATGGAAACTCTTCCTGCAAGAGCTTTTAGATCTGGCTGATTATTAAATGCTAGATTTAGCGGAAGGTTTTTACTTCTAATGGAATTGATGATATCGTTATTATTCATTCCTTTTTTAATCAGAAATCTTCCAGCCTTGATATTGGAAATGTATTTTTTCTGTTTGGCAAGAGCGTCAAACTTTTCAATATCCTTTAATAAAGGTTTTAATTGTTCCCTTACATCAGAATAATTGGCATTGGTAGGCACATAAATATACGCCTGATCGTTATTGAAGGCTGTGTTGCCCACCAACATAACTCCGTAAATATAGTTGGCAAAAAGACCAGCAATTACTAGTCCGATTAAGGCGATGGCAATAAGAATTTTTTTGAAATACATTAATTAATTCGTTGAAGTAAATATTCGTTTTTATAAGAACCGTTTACGTAGTTCCAATCCTTTTTTAATCCAATAATCTGAAAGCCATGTTTTGCAAAAAGCTTTAAGCTGGCTTCGTTCTCTTCGGAAATATTACAATACAATTGATGTAGGTTTAAATGTGTTTTACAATAATTGATTAATAATCCCAAGGCCTCATTTCCGATTCCTTTCTGTCTTTCGGCAGTTTCCTTGATTAAAATTCCAACTCCTGCCCTACTATTTTTAAAATCGAAATCAAACAGGTCTATCATTCCAAGGGCAATATTACTATAATTTGAAATAACTAAACGCAATTGTTTTACTTCAAATATATCATTATGCGCATTTTCCAGATATTGCATAATTAAAAATCTAGAATAAGGCGTTTGGGTATGACTAATTTCCCAAACAGTTTCATCGTTTTCTACACTGTGTATAAAATCTAAATCTTCAGGTTCCAAAGCTCTTAAATAAATGTTTTCTCCCTTTAATGTTAGCATGTCCAAGTTCCTTTAAATACGTTAACTGCTGGTCCAATAAGCCAGATATTTCTATAAATGCCCTTGTCTTTTTCAAAAGAAACCTGTAAATCGCCTCCTTCAGTTTTAAGCGTTACCATGTTGTTTTTAGTTTGGCCAATTTCAAACATGGCAAGAGCAACAGCAGTTACTCCTGTGCCACAAGATAAGGTTTCATCTTCTACGCCACGCTCGTAAGTTCTTACCTGAAAAACAGCTTCAGAAAGTTTTTTTACGAAATTAACATTGGAACCCGCTTCATTATAAGGTTGTCCATAGCGAATTTTTGAGCCAACTTCTTTTATGGGTAATTCCTTTAAATTGGTTTCCAACTGAACGTGATGTGGTGATCCTGTATTTAAAAACACATGATTTGGATGGTTTTCTACTGAAAGTACGTCCTGCATTTGCAGTTTCACAATATTACTTTCAATAATGGCGTGATGCATGCCGTCAATGGCTTCAAACGAAGCTTTGTTTTGAATAATACCTAAGTGCTTGGCAAAAGCCGTAATGCATCGACCACCATTGCCACACATGGAGCTTTCATTTCCATCGGCATTGTAGTAAACCATTTTAAAATCCCATTCTGGATGGTTTTCCAATAGAATAAGGCCATCGGCACCTATGCCAAAACGTCGGTCGCATAAGTTTGCAACCAGTTTGGTATTGTTTTTGTCGAATTGTTGTTGACGATTATCAATCATCACAAAATCGTTCCCAGTTCCTTGATATTTGTAAAATGTAAATTCCATAAGTCAGGCAAATATAAGAATTAAGACGATGAATCATCTTGTTAAACACACGTTAAATGTGACGTTAAAAATCGTTAAAACTTAAAAACAAATTCAATAATAAATTAATTTTAATCGTTATTAAACTATAAACCTTATAATTCTATTAAATAATGAAAAAGATCATAACTCTAGTTTTAGTTTCGGTGTTAGGTGGAATTATTACACTTTCTGCCTACAAACTTTTTTTAGAAAATAATAACCCACGAGCAAACGTCCTTATGGAGGACGTTCCCGTGGTTTTCCCTGTAAACAATTATTCCAATTCCAGTTTTATTCCAGAAAATAGTATCGATTTTACTATGGCTGCCGAAAAAACAATTCATACCGTGGTCCATGTTAAAAACACCACTTTAGGAAATTCTGGACAGATGACTTTCGAGGATTTATTTTTTGGTAGATCCCCACAACGATCTCAAGTGGGCTCTGGATCGGGTGTAATTATTTCTCCAGATGGATATATTATTACTAATAATCATGTTATTGCAGGCTCGAAAGAACTTACCGTTACCTTAAACGACAACAGCACATACAACGCTAAGATTATAGGTTCAGATGACAAATCGGATATTGCCCTATTAAAAATTGACACGGAACAAGAGTTACCGTATACCACTTTTGGAGATAGCGATCAGGCTAAAATTGGCGAATGGGTGCTAGCCGTTGGAAACCCATTTAATTTAACCTCTACAGTAACTGCTGGTATTATAAGTGCTAAATCCAGGGATTTAACAGGAGGTAGAAGCACACAATCCTTTATTCAAACAGATGCTGCAGTAAATCCAGGAAATTCTGGTGGCGCCCTGGTAAACACCCAAGGTGATTTAATAGGAATTAACACAGCAATTTCTTCGCAAACTGGCTCTTATATTGGTTACTCATTTGCCGTACCAAGTAATATTGCGAGAAAAGTAGTAGAAGATATACTTGAATACGGAAACGTCCAAAAAGGTGTTTTAGGAATTTCTGGGGGAGCTTTGAATAGTAGTTTTGCCGAAAAATTAAGTGTAGCCGAAACTGAAGGCTTTTATATTGACTCGGTAGAAGAACAGTCGGGAGCTTTTGAAGCTGGACTTAAACCTGGTGATATTATAAAGAAAATTGATCATGTGAAAATTTCAAAATTCTCCGATTTAACAGGCTATTTAACTACTAAACGACCAGATGATATTGTGAATATCACCATCTTAAGAAACGGACATTTAAAAGAAATACCAGTTACACTAAATAGAAATCTAACCTTTACCATTCCACAGTTAGGAATTGTAAAAAATGCCACCAAAGAAGAGCTTAAAAAATACAACACCACAAATGGCGTAAAAATCTCAAATTTGGGACAAACCTATTCTAAATATTTAAGAGCCAATGGCGTTCAAGAAGGAGATATTGTAATTTCAATAAACAATAGCAAAGTATATAATATAGATGATGTTCAGGAAATTATATCCAACAAATCAGATTATGAACCTTTAAGGATCGAACTTATAAATTCTAAAGGCGAAATAGAACGTTATAATTTCAAATAAATAAATTAAAGAAAATTAGATACAATCCTCTGGAAAATTCCAGAGGATTTTTATTTTACAAACTGAGTCTAATACAGTTAAAATGTCTTATTTTTGCATCCAAATTCAACTCAACCATTTGTATGGTTGAAAAACATTTAACAACACATACTAAAAATTAAAAACAATGAGTTTTAACGAAACTTTTGAAAACGAGTTAGCCTTTCAAGCAGATAGAAGAAAAGCTACGGTGGAATTTATTAAGATTGTAAGCGACCTTTGGTACGACAAATCGATTGAATTGGTACTTTTTAGAAACCAATTAATCGATAGAAATGTTAGTCAAATTTTAAGTTTACACGAATACGCAGGAGAAGTTGTTGAAAAACCAATTTCTATCTTCGATTCTGTTGAAATTGCCCAAGCCATTCAAACCTTAGATTTGCCACCAGCCAGATTGGATATTGGAAAGTTAACTTACGAATTTCATTTGGAAGAGAAGAAATTTAGTAACGCTTTAGCTTTTGTTGCCGATAAATTAAAGGATGCCAGCAAACAAAATACCATAATTCCTAAAGATGTGGTTCTTTACGGATTTGGTAGAATTGGACGTTTGGTTGCACGCGAATTAATTACACTTACAGGAAGAGGAAGTCAACTACGTTTAAGAGCTATTGTTACTCGTGGCACTATAGACCAAACGGTTTTAGAGAAAAGAGCCTCTTTATTGAGAAACGATTCGGTACATGGAGATTTTCCAGGAACTGTTGTTGCAGATTTAAAAAATAGTGCTTTAATAATTAATGGTACAACTGTTAAAATTATTTCAGCAGACAACCCAGAAGACATCGATTATACAAGCTATGGCATTAACAATGCACTAGTAATAGACAACACAGGAGCTTTTAGAGACAAAGAAGCCTTAAGTAGACATTTAACTTCAAAAGGTGCGGATAAAGTATTGCTTACTGCGCCAGGAAAAGGCGTTCCAAATATTGTTCATGGCGTTAACCATTTAGAACATGACCCAGATCACGTAGATATCTTTTCTGCAGCGTCTTGTACAACCAATGCCATTACTCCTATTTTAAAAGTAGTAGAAGACGCGCTGGGTGTAAAAAGCGGACATCTTGAAACCATTCATGCGTACACAAACGACCAAAATTTGGTTGACAACTTTCATAAAAAATACCGTCGTGGTCGTGCGGCTGCATTAAACATGGTAATTACCGAAACTGGAGCTGGAAGTGCTGTGGCAAAAGCTTTACCTGCTTTAGAAGGAAAATTAACATCCAATGCCATTCGTGTTCCTGTTCCTAATGGCTCTTTAGCTATTTTAAGTTTGGAATTGGAAAAAGAAACCTCTCTAGAAGGAATCAATGCCATTATAAAAAAATCTGCTATCGAAGGCGATTTGGTAGAGCAAATTAAATATGAGCTAAGCGATGAACTGGTTTCGACCGATATTATTGGAAGTTCTGCGCCTGCTATTTACGATAGTAAAGCAACAATCGTTAGAAAAGACGGTAAGAATGTGCTGTTATATATCTGGTACGATAACGAATATGGCTACAGCCATCAAGTCATTAGATTAGCAAAGCACATTGCCAAAGTAAGACGTTATACCTATTATTAGTATTTAAAACATCTAAAATATTATTTCAACCGTATATAATAAAGCCTCACAGTGTGAGGCTTTTTTCATAATTGGCAATTAAAACTTAACTTAATTTCTTATTTTCGTAATTATAAACATCAAAAAAACAAAAATCCCAAATGAAAATTTTTAAATCCTTGTTGTTCGTCCTATGCCTTGTATCTGTTAATACCTACGCACAAGAACAAACAGACGACGATAAACTTTCGTTAACCAGTGGCAGTATTGATAATCAATTCGATTACGTTATAAAACGTTCTAACAACTATCAAGATTACAAAGTAGTTAAAGTCAATTGGTTACATACTCTAAAGGCCCATACCTTAGATTCCTTAAAGGCTATTCAAATCCAATTAGACAGTACAAAATTGGTTATAAGAAATCAAGCAGAAGAAACAGTTTCTTTAAAATCTAATTTATCCAATACGCAACATGAGCTAGACAAAACAACCTTAGAGAAAGACAATATGGCTTTATTTGGGATGCAAATGAGCAAATCTAGTTATAATGCCCTTATGTGGTCTATAATCGGGTTACTGTTAGCTTGCTTACTATTATTTATTTATAAATTTAATAATAGCAATTTAGTAACCAAAGAAGCTAGAAAAAATCTAACAGATATTGAAGATGAATTTGAAGAGCACAGAAAAGTGGCTTTAGAAAGAGAACAAAAAGTAAGACGTCAGTTGCAAGACGAATTAAATAAACAAAAATGAATTAAATAGAAAATGAATTCTATTGATTAAAAATCTGTAAACAATAATTTACAGATTTTTTTTGTTTTTATTTTAAAATTTTTCAATTTAACATACTTACAAAAGCAAACAAAATTCGCTAACTATGGATATATCCAATATAAAAATTTCATATATCCAAATTAAAGGAACTTCCCTATAAAACTCGAAATTACATAAAACATTTCAAGTATATTTGCACTTCTAAAGTATTATCATGCGCATAGATATTATAACTGTTTTACCAGAATTACTTAAAAGTCCGTTCGAAGCTTCAATTTTAAAGCGAGCAATTGAAGCTAACTTGGTGGAAGTTCATTTTCATAATCTAAGAGATTTTACAACGGATAATTACAAAACCATAGACGACTACCAATTTGGTGGTGGCGCTGGCATGGTTATGATGGTAGAGCCCATAGATAAGTGTATCTCTAAATTAAAATCTGAAAGAGATTACGACGAAGTTATTTATATGACACCAGATGGCGAAACTTTAAGCCAAGGCATTGCCAATCAGCTATCTCTAAAAGAAAATATCATTATCCTTTGCGGGCATTATAAAGGTGTCGATCAACGGGTGCGCGATCATTTTATAACCCGAGAAATATCAATTGGAGATTATGTCCTTTCTGGAGGAGAACTTGGAGCTGCTGTTTTATGTGATGCTATTATCCGACTAATTCCTGGCGTCTTAGGAAACGAAACCTCTGCATTAACAGATTCCTTTCAGGATAATTTATTGGCACCTCCAATCTATACACGTCCTAGAGAATATAAGGGTTGGCAAGTTCCTGAAGTTTTATTTAGTGGAAATTTCCCTGAAATTGAAAAATGGCGAGAAGAAAAAGCTTACGAACACACAAAAAACAGACGCCCAGATTTACTGGATGACTAGTTAAAAAGGTCCGATACAATAGAGATTAGGAACTAGCAGTCTAGGAAATAGCAGTACTTAAAGTGTGTATAACTGACAACCAAAAAATTCGTCAAAAAAACTTACAACTCATAACTCAAAACTCAAAACTTTTTACTTATATTTGCACCCAATTTCGGGTTAACCTCTGGCGAGAATCGTATATGTTGTTTCGAATTAATTATAATTAAATATAAAGATATGGAATCTTTAGTAAAATTTGTACAAGACGAATTTGTAACAAAAAAGGAATTTCCTGCATTTAAAGCTGGAGACACAATTACAGTATACTACGAAATTAGAGAGGGTGAAAAAGTACGTACTCAGTTCTTTAAAGGTGTAGTAATTCAAAAAAGAGGATCTGGTTCTACAGAAACTTTTACCATTAGAAAAATGTCTGGAACTATTGGCGTAGAACGTATTATGCCAATTAATATGCCTTCCTTACAAAAAATCGAAGTAAACAAAAAAGGTAAAGTTCGTAGAGCTCGTATCTATTACTTCAGAGGTCTTACTGGTGAGAAAGCAAGAATTAAAGAAAACATGAAACGTTAATAAACGTTTAATAACTTTGAAAAGCCCTGTAAACACAGGGCTTTTTTTATTAACAAAAGTTAACAACTCCAGTTCATAACCTGTTGATATCTAATATGTTAAAATGCTTGGAATTAAAGACATCTTAGCGTATCTTAGTACAAGAATTTATAAACAACGTTTAGTTGGTTTCATGTAAATGAATTAGTTATAGACTCTAAAAGAAACGTTCTTTATTATAATTGTTTTTTGAGGTTTTAAGGATATGTGTGAATACATATATACCAAGAGATCATGATACTTAAAGAAGGTTTGGCTGTTTAGACAGTGAAATCCTGAAGAAGTTGAAAGTTTGTGTAAACTGAATGTTACGAAAGTAAATTTAGCCAACAGATTCAATGTATTTTAGATTGTAGATTGCATAGCAATAAACAATAGGTAATACATCAAGAAAAACAGTTTATCAGAAACATTTCGGCAACAGGTCAATACATTTTGAAAGTTGTATTAAACGAATGTTTCTTTTGAAATAGTCACACTTGAATTTAATGTTGTGAACAAAAGTTTATACTATTTGGTAGCAATGTCAAATTAGATCACGTGAAACTGTTTCAAAGAAAGCCATGTCAAAAATAGATTTATATCTATTGTGATATGGCTTTTTGTTTTATAGTAACTTCTTATAAAGTTCCTATCTTTGGCTTTCCAAAAAAATATCCGTTAAAATGAACCTACCTCTTATTATAGACCAAGATTTTAAAAAAGTCGATTTCACAAAAAACGAATTAGAAAAAGCGGAGTACGATAATTGTAGCTTTATAGATTGTGATTTTTCCGACTCTTATTTGACAACAATCTCTTTTATAGAATGCGAGTTTATTGATTGTAACTTGAGTAATGTTAAAGTAAAGAATACGACATTTAAAGATGCCGTATTTACAGAATGTAAGTTATTAGGGGTTTCTTTTACAGATTGTAATCCATTTCTACTCTCGTTTTCCTTTAATAGATCCAACTTAAATTTCTCTTCATTCTATAAATGCAATCTTAAAAACACTCATTTCGATACTTGTCTCTTAGAAAATATCGATTTCTCTGAAGCGAATCTAAGTCAAGCCATATTTTTAGAATGTAACTTAAACCAAAGTGTCTTCAATAATTCCAATTTGCAAAAGGCAGATTTTAGAACTTCATATAATTTCTTCATAAATCCAGAATTAAACAGCTTAAAACAAGCAAAATTCTCTAAGGAAGGAGCTCTAAATCTACTAAAATCTTATAATTTAGATATAGAATAATCGAAATCGACAACAGACAATTCACTTTATTATCATCTTGACAAAACACACCTATTTAAGGGATTCTTCACTTTAAAACAGTTTATATTTTCATATATTTGCATGGCTTAAAAAACAAGCAATTCTATTAAATAAAACTGAAAATTCTTATGGCAAATCCATCTACAATTATTTATACCAAAACAGATGAAGCTCCAGCTTTAGCAACTTATTCCTTTTTACCAATTGTTCAATCGTTCACCAAACCAACTGGAGTTGATATTGAAACAAAAGACATATCTATTGCAAATAGAATTTTAGCTGTTTTTCCAGATTTTTTAACTGAAGACCAAAAGGTAAGTGACGATTTAGCGATTCTTGGGGAATTGGTTAAACAACCTGAAGCTAATATTATAAAATTACCAAATATTAGCGCATCCACTCCTCAATTGAAATCTGCGATCGAAGAATTACAAGCTAAAGGTTTTAAATTGCCTAATTATCCAGATGAACCTAAAACCGATTCTGACAAAGAAATAAAATCCCGTTACGATAAAATTAAAGGATCTGCTGTAAACCCGGTTCTCCGTGAAGGAAACTCGGATAGACGCGCTCCAAAAGCCGTTAAAAATTACGCCAAGAAAAACCCTCATTCTATGGGAGCTTGGAGCAAGGATTCTAAAACGCATGTAGCAACTATGGACGAAGGTGACTTTGAACATAATGAAAAATCGATGACTTTAGACAAGGCTACTACGGTTTCTATTCAGTTTAAAGGAACCAATGGCGAAACTGAAATCTTAAAAAACAACCTAAACCTTTTAGAAGGCGAAATCATAGATGCAACCGTTTTAAGCAAAAAAGCATTAATTGAGTTTTTAGATACTCAAGTTAAAGATGCTAAAGATCAAGGCGTGCTTTTCTCTTTACATATGAAAGCTACCATGATGAAAATAAGTGATCCAATTATTTTTGGTCATGCTGTAAAAGTGTTTTTTAAAGAACTTTTTGCCAAACATGGAGAAACTTTTAAATCCATTGGTGTCGATGTGAATAACGGATTTGGAAATCTCATAGAAAAATTACAGGATCTTCCTACCAATAAACGTCAAGAAATAGAAGAAGACATTGCAGCTGCTTATAAAAATGGACCAGCATTGGCCATGGTTAATAGTGACAAAGGCATTACCAATCTTCACGTACCAAGTGATGTTATTATTGATGCTTCCATGCCAGCCATGATTAGAACATCGGGAAAAATGTGGAATGCCAATGGAAAACTACAAGATACCAAAGCCGTAATTCCAGACAGTAGTTATGCTGGTATTTATACAGCAACTATCGATTTCTGTAAAGAACATGGGGCTTTCGATCCAACAACTATGGGTTCTGTTCCAAACGTTGGACTTATGGCTCAAAAAGCTGAAGAATATGGTTCTCACGATAAGACCTTTGAAATGGCAGCTAATGGAACTGTTAGTGTTATAGGCGCTTCAGGAAAGGTGTTGATTGAACATAAAGTTGAAGCTGGAGACATCTGGCGTATGTGCCAAGCTAAAGATGCACCCATCCAGGATTGGGTAAAATTAGCCGTTACCAGAGCTAGAGCATCTCAAACTCCTGCTGTTTTTTGGTTGGATAAAAACAGAGCTCATGATATTGAATTAATTAAAAAGGTGAATTTATACTTAAAAGATCACGATACGGCTGGTTTGGATATTAGAATTCTATCTCCTTTCGAAGCTACAAAATTCACTTTAGAAAGAATTAAAGATGGAAAAGACACAATTTCAGTTTCCGGAAACGTATTAAGAGATTACTTAACCGATTTATTTCCAATTTTAGAATTGGGTACAAGTGCTAAAATGTTATCCATTGTTCCTTTAATGAATGGTGGAGGTTTATTTGAAACAGGCGCTGGTGGATCGGCACCAAAACACGTGCAACAAGTTTTGGAAGAAAACCATTTACGTTGGGATTCCTTGGGTGAGTTCTTAGCATTAGCTGTTTCTTTAGAGCATTTAAGTGAAGTTACAAACAATCCAAAAGCCTTAATTTTAGCTGAAGCGCTAGACCTTGCTACAGAAAAATTATTGGATAATAGAAAAGGGCCTTCTAGAAATGTTGGAGAAATTGATAACAGAGGAAGTCATTTTTATTTAGCTATGTATTGGGCTCAAGCATTAGCGCAACAAACTAAAGACAGTAAATTGCAAGACACCTTTGCTCCTGTTGCCAAAAAATTAGAAGAAAATGAAGAGCAGATTCTGCAAGAATTAAATAGCGTACAAGGTCACCCAATAAATCTTGGTGGTTATTACCAATTTGGAGAAACTGAAACTAGAAATGTTATGAGACCAAGCCAAACATTTAATAGCATTTTACAAGCTATTTAGTAAAAAACAATATTTTGTTAATTAAAGCTCCTTCCGGGAGCTTTTTTTATAACTTTAGTAAAAATACGCGCTTAATGAAGATACGAATACTCTGGTTGTTTATAATTTTTGGATTAAAAAATAATGGCGTTTTTGCACAGGATAAAGTAACCCTAAGTGGTATTGTATCCGATGTTAAGAATAACGAAACACTTATTGGAGTAAATATTTTATTTCCTGAATTAAATACTGGAGCGACTACAAACGAATATGGGTTTTATTCCATAACCATTCCAAAAGGAACCTATAGAATAGTTATTAGCTATTTAGGATATCGGGATATATCTGAAACTATCTCATTTGAAACTAATTTAAACAAAGATTTTAGCTTAGCGGAGGCATTTGAAAATTTAAACGAAGTGATTATTACGGAGAATGTGGAAAAATTAAACATTAAAAAACCACAAATGAGTGTTAATACTTTAACTTCAAATACCATAAAGCAAATTCCAGTGGTTTTTGGAGAAGCCGATGTTATTAAAGCCATTACCTTATTGCCTGGGGTTACAAATGCTGGCGAAGGCTCTTCTGGATTTAACGTACGCGGTGGAGCTGCCGATCAGAATTTAATACTACTAGATGAAGCTACTATCTATAATTCCTCTCATCTTTTTGGTTTCTTTTCTGTGTTTAATCCAGATGCCATTAAAGATTTGAAATTATATAAAGGTGGCATTCCAGCAAGATATGGAGGACGTGTTTCTTCAGTCTTGGATATTTATCAAAAAGAAGGAAATAGTAAGGAATTTCATGTAAATGGCGGCATTGGCCTAATATCTAGTAGACTTTTGGCTGAAGGCCCCATCAATAAAGGCCAAGGATCCTTCTTATTAGGAGGAAGAGCTACTTATGCACATTTATTTCTACCCATTTTCGACATTGAAAACAAAGCCTATTTTTACGATTTAAACACCAAGATAAGCTATAAACTCAATCAGAATAATAATGTATATCTATCTGGTTATTTTGGAAGAGATGTACTTAGTTTTAGCGATAGTTTTAAAAATACCTATGGAAATACCATATTAAATTTTAGATGGAACCATTTGTTTTCAGATAAATTATTCTCAAATCTCTCTTTAATCTATTCCGATTATTATTACGGCTTGGATTTAGGTTTTATAGAATTTAACTGGAATTCCGGCATTAGAAACTTCAATTTAAAATACGACTTTAAACATTATCTCAGCAATAAAATAAAATTACAGTATGGTTTAAACAGTATTTACCATAAATTCAATCCAGGTGAAATAGAGCCTTCAAATCCGGAGTCCGGAATTAATGCCCAAAAACTAATAGATAAATATGGTTTCGAAAACGCCATATATATTGATGTTGAACACAAACTAACAAATAGATTAATGGCATCTTATGGTTTACGTTATAGCTCGTTTTTACGCTTGGGTCAAGATGAATTAAACATGTACACAAACGACCAAGCTGTTATTTATAATCAAGATTTGCAAATTTATCAAAAAGCAGTACCTATAGGAGCTGAAAGTTATAAGCGTAGTGATGTGATAGAATCTTTCGGAAATTTAGAGCCAAGATTGGCACTGGCTTACGAGTTAAACTCAAGTTCATCTATTAAAGCTAGTTACAACCGAATGAATCAATATTTACATTTATTGTCCAATACAAGTTCTCCAACACCTCTGGATATCTGGACACCTAGTGGTAAATATATCAAGCCACAACAATTGGATCAAGTTGCTTTAGGATATTTTAAAAACTTTAAAGACAATATCTATTCCTTAGAAGTTGAGACATTTTATAAAAAAGTAAAAAATAGAATTGATTATATCGATGGTGCGGACTTAATTGCAAATAACGCCATTGAACAAGTTATTTTAAATGGGGAAGCCAAGGCTTATGGTTTGGAAGTGCTATTTAGAAAAAACTTAGGTCGCTTTAAAGGTTGGTTTGCCTACACCTTGTCCAATTCTGAACAAAGAACACCTGGAAGAACCCCTTACGAACCTGGAATAAATAATGGTGATTGGTATAAAACACCTTACGACAAAACCCATGACGTCTCCATCACAGCTAGCTACGATTTAACTAGAAAGTGGAGTTTTAACATTAATTTCTTATTTCAAACAGGACAACCAATTACCTATCCAAATGCTCAATACGTATATAATGGACTTAACATTCCAAATTATGGATTGAGAAATGAGTACAGATTGCCAACTTATAACAGATTGGATGTTTCAGCGACTTATACACCAAAACCTGACAAAAACACAGGATGGCAAAGTGAATGGGTTTTTGGAATTTACAACGTATATAATAGAATGAATGCAGCTTCCATTTCATTTAAACAAAATGAGGAAACACGAGTTAATGAAGCTTTGAGATTATCAATTTTCGGAATTGTTCCTTCAATATCATATAACTTCAAATTTTAATACCATGAAGAAACATGTTTTTTTAGTACTTATAACTTTGGCTCTTGTCTCTTGCGAAGATGTTATAGATGTAGACGTACCAACTTCAGATCCACGTTTGGTCATTGAAGCTTCTATAAATTGGGTAAAAGGAACACCTGGAAATAATCAAGTTATCACACTAACCACTACTGCTCCGTATTTTAATGATGGTGTCCCTCCTGCCAATAATGCGCAAGTAAGCATTATAGACCAGCATAACAATGTATTCGATTTTGTTGAAGATGGCGAAACCGGTAAGTATTACAACTCTAATTTTATTACTGAAATAAATGGAGTTTATAATTTAACCGTTATATATAAAAATGAAACTTATACAGCTACAGAAACCCTTTTACCAGTTGCAGAAATTGAATATGTTGAACAAAATTTAGAAGGTGGTATTTCAGGTGAAGACACCGAAATTAAAGCATATTTCACAGATCCTGTAGATGAAGAAAATTATTATTTCTTCGAATATATACCAAACATTCCTGTTTTAGCCACATTGGATACCAATAAAGATGAATTTGTAAACGGAAATCTAATTTTTGGTTTTTATGTAGAAGAAGAATTAAAACCTGGAGACGAAGTTCTTATAAGAAGCAATGGTGTATCAAAACAATTCTACGAGTTTATGTATATTCTATTGCAACAAACGGGTTCAAGCGGGGGCCCTTTTGAAACGCAGCCAGCTACCGTTAAAGGAAATTGTATGAACATTTCCAATCCGGATAATTATCCTTTAGGATATTTTAGATTGTCGGAAGTTTCAGAAGTAAACTATGTCGTACAAGAATAATCTTATCTAAAACGAGTACTTGAAATATAAAATTGAGTATTTTTGAAATCATGGAATTTATAAAAACTACAGAACAAGACTCTAACTATAATCATCTAGAAAAGATGACGGTTCACGAGTTATTATCAAATATTAATGCCGAAGATAAAACGGTCGCACAAGCTGTAGAAAGAACCTTACCACAAATTGAAATCCTAGTTAACCAAATTGTTAAAAAACTTGAAAAAGGTGGGCGTTTATTTTATATTGGTGCTGGTACAAGTGGTAGATTAGGTATTTTGGATGCGTCCGAATGCCCTCCAACCTTTGGTGTTTCACATAATTTAGTAATAGCCATAATTGCTGGAGGCGATTCTGCCATACGTAAAGCAGTGGAATTTGCAGAAGATTCAGCAACAGAAGGCTGGGAAGATCTACAAAAATATAACATCTCAAAAAACGATGTCGTAATTGGTATTGCTGCCTCTGGTACAACACCTTATGTTATCCATGCTTTAAAAACCTGCAATGAAAACCGTATTATTACCGGTTGTATAACTTGTAATGAAAATAGCCCCTTGTCGCTTACAGCAAAATATCCTATTGAAGTTGTTGTCGGACCAGAATTTGTTACGGGAAGTTCTAGAATGAAAGCTGGAACAGCCCAAAAATTAGTTCTAAATATGATAACAACAGCAACCATGATTAAATTAGGACATGTAAAAGGAAATAAAATGGTGGATATGCAACTAAGCAATAATAAACTAGTTGAAAGAGGAACAAAAATGATTATGACCGAACTTAATATTTCAGAAAGTGAAGCTCGATTGCTTTTAAACAAATATAAAAATGTTCGTGAAGCAATAAAAAAATATAAAAATGGATACTAAAAGAACAAATAAAGATGTCTTAATAAAAGGCCTAAAAAAAATGGGGCTTTCCCTATTATGCATGTTTCTTGGTCCTACTTTAATCTATGTAGCTTTTAGCAATCAAGAGAAACCCTTGTATATTCCTATATTAATTGTTGCTATATTAATTTGCGTACTTGCAGTTTATCTCGCTTTTAACGGTTTAAAAACCATTATGGATAGTATGTTCGATAAACCTTCTTCTAAAAAAGCAAGTTGATAAAAAACAGACTGGTAAAAAGAGAGGAATCGCACTTAGCCTTTCAAGCTTTCAAGAACCAATCGTAATTCTCCATACGTATATTTTTCATCGAGCTGATGTTTTAAATCTGAAAGACTTTCAAAAGTTCTCTTAGGAATAAGTTCTTTCAATTCTTTAAAATGTGCTTCAGACATTAAATCTGTTATTTTAACTTCTTTTGAAGGTATAAAACTAGCCAAATGCCCGAAAATTGTATTTTCGTTTAACTCCCTTTCTTCAGAAATATCCTGTATGCTTTTACCTGCTTTAAAGAGTTCTAGTGATATTTTTTTAGTATCCCCTTTCTTTTTATTAATTGGCGTTAGTTCAATTTCATAATTGGTTTGAGGGACTTCTATATGGTTATCTTCACAGAAATCACCAATCACTTTTAAAATAGCATTTCCATATTTTTGGACACGCATTTTTCCCATACCATTAATTTGTAGCAGTTCTTTTGTTGAAGTCGGTAAAACTTCACACATTTCGTATAAAGACTTTTGAGTGAAGATTTGATAGTGGATTAAATCATTTTCCTTGGCAATGGAATCTCTTAATTCCCTTAGTAATTCAAATAATATCACATTAGATGTACCTTCAACAACGGTTTTCCTTTTTGTCTTAGGTTTCTCTTTAGTTATGAATGCAGACTTTGCTTTTAATCCTAAGAACTTACTGCTACTAAATCTATTATGTAACTCTTTAAAGTAAAGTAGTTTTACCTCTAACAATTCCTCAAGTACATCGAAATGTTTTGTTAGTTCCTTTTCAACTTCCTTATTATCTGTTGTAAAACCAAGAGATTCCCATGCAGATACAATAACCGTATCCGTATGTTTCGAAAAATAATCAATAGCCTTAGTAAATCGTTCTTGAACAAGTGTACTATCTTCTGGAAGTTCTCCGTTAATTAGCATACTACTCAACTGATCAATAAAATTGGTGTTAATTTTCAAAAAAGGAATAATAGCTTCATCTTTTATAGATAATAGAGCCTGCTCAATTATTCCTTCTACACTAGTTCTGTTTTTATAATAAATGTCCAAAGCGCGATTAACGGGAAATAGAAAGTCGTGAAAATTGAAGATTTCAAAAATGCAGTCCAATTGAAATTTTCTTTGTGAAAGTTTTAAAATATCTTCATTGGGCGAATTTGCTTCAGATTGTTTAGTAAATGAACTAATATCATCATTACTAATAATCTGACTAGAATTGATTTTACTTTTCAATACCAATCCCTCTAGAGATTTACATCTACTCAATGCCACATAGGTTTGACCATGAGCAAAAGCACCCTGTGCATCTATAATCGCCTTTTCAAAAGTTAAACCTTGGCTTTTGTGAATGGTAATAGCCCAAGCTAAACGTAAAGGCATTTGTTTATAAGAACCTATTCTGTCTTCTTTAATAGCCTTCGTTTCATTGTCTACCGTATAATTGATGTTTTCCCAAACTTCCGGACTTGTGCTTATGTCGAAATCATCTTCTGGACAACGTATAATCACTTCACTTTTATTCAGTTCAATAACCTTTCCTATCTTTCCATTAAAATAACGCTTTTCAGGAGAACTATCGTTTTTAATAAACATGACCTGAGAACCAACCTTTAGCTCCAATTTTTCGTCGTTAGGATAGGCATATTCTGGAAATTTACCTGCTACTTCTGCCTTATAGCTATAAACTCTAGAAGACAATAACTTCAGTTCCTCCAAATTAACTTGCTCTGCCTTTCTATTATGTGTGGTTAAATAAATGTAACCTTCTGAAGGGTTAGGCTTGAAGTCTTCAATATAGCGCATATTGAGTTCATCGGCTGATGCTTGTGTTAGCGTATTATTTCTAACTTCATTTAAAATCTGGATAAATCTCTGGTTATCCTGTCTATATATATGTTTCAATTCAATCGTTAAAGCCTCACAAGATTGAAATACGTTACTGCTAAAAAAAAATCCAGTTTTATAATAAGCTTTCAAAAGATTCCATTCGTGATCTTTAATAACTGGTGATAGTTGTTGTAAATCACCAATCATTAAAACTTGTACACCACCAAATGGTTTATTAGATTTCCTATACCGTTTTAACACCTGATCAATACCGTCCAATAAATCGGCTCGAACCATACTAATCTCATCAATAATTAACAAATCCAACGATTTAATAATATCAATTTTGGTTTTACTAAATTTTCTATTGAAGTTGGAATTTTGGAGATTTTCATCCCCAGGAATTAGAGGGCCAAAAGGCATTTGAAAAAATGAATGTATTGTAACGCCCTTAGCATTAATAGCTGCCACTCCTGTGGGTGCAACAACAATAAGACGTTTAAGAGACTCCTTTTTTAGTTTATGTAAAAAAGTTGTTTTACCAGTCCCCGCTTTTCCAGTTAGAAATATATTTCTGGACGTATTATTGATAAAAGCCCATGCTAAGTCTAGTTCTTGATTACTTTTCAAAAGAATAATATATAAATCGTTTCATTACAAATTTATATAAAGATACAAACATATTCTATAATAAAATTCCAAAAGACCTTTGGAAAAGGTTGGTTGTAGATTCAAAAAAAGTTATAAAAAAAAAGTCCCGATCCATTAAAATGAATCGGGACTCTAAAAAAGGCGATGACCTACTCTTCCACAAATGCAGTACCATCGGCGCTAATGGGCTTAACTTCTCTGTTCGGAATGGTAAGAGGTG
>NZ_DATGNO010000010.1:0-9939 GCF_035306705.1 Xanthomarina sp. | reverse complement strand
AATGAAGTGAGAGGTATTTGGCGCGTAAATTTTAATAAAGAATAAGATGAGTCAGTTTTCAGAAATAATTAATCAAGATAAACCTGTTCTTGTAGATTTTCATGCAGAATGGTGTGGGCCTTGTAAAATGATGTCACCCATTTTAAAAGAAGTAAAAGACAGCTTGGGCGAAGCAGTTACCATTTTAAAAATTGATGTGGATAAAAATCAGGCTTTGGCCGCAAAATATCAAGTTAGAGGTGTGCCAACCTTATTGTTGTTTAAGCAAGGAAAACAGCTTTGGAGACAATCGGGGGTGGTACAAAAAGAAGATTTAATACAGATAATTAAGAGTAATAATTAACGTTAGACGAACGAATTAATCGTTTAATTCTTATAGTAAACTGACAAACTTTTTGTCAGTGATTTTTGGTTGGTTTGAAAAGGCACTTTTAGAAATAAAAGTGCCTTTTTGTTGAAAATTTAAAAAGTATGTTATATTTACTGATTAAAGTCATTTTAAGTAGTACTTATATCACATATTTTTACAAAGAATTATAAACAACTAAACTCCTCGATTATGATTTCTCAAAACCTAGCCTTATACAATTGGAATAATGGCGTTATAATGATTGCTATTTTCGCTTTAGTGTGTATTGCATTAGTTGCAATTCTTATCAACTTTATGATGAGTGGAAAGAAAGAAGAAGACACCGAAGAGGAAGAGGTTTAATATATTTTGAATTCTACGCAGCCCACTTTTTTGTTTACGATTATTTGAAATGGTTTACTAGAAATTTTATTCTAAACACAAGCATCCCAAATAGGATCTTGAGGTAGGGGAGCTGTTACATCAATAGTTTCGTTTGAAACCGGATGTGTGAATTTTAAATTTCTGGCGTGTAAACTAATACTCGCATCTTTATTGCTTCTATCAAATCCGTATTTTAAATCCCCTTTAATAGAACAGCCAATACTTGATAATTGTACGCGTATTTGATGATGTCTGCCAGTTTCCAAGGCCACTTCCAAAAGAAAATAATTATCTAATTTTTTGAGCAACTGATAATGAAGAATTGCTTTTTTACCATCAGGGACTTCCTTTATATAAGCAGTCGACTTATTGTTTTTTGGATTCTTTCTCAACCAATGAATCAAGGTGTCTTGGTTTTTTGGTGGCTCCTGTTTTACTAAAGCCCAATACGTTTTTTGGGTTTCTTTATTGACGAACATTTTATTGAGTCTAGGCAAGGCCTTACTGGTTTTAGCAAACATTACCACTCCAGAAGTGGGTCTGTCTAATCTATGCACGACACCCAGATAAACGTTTCCAGGTTTGTTGTATTTGTCCTTAATATACTCCTTAACAACTTCACTTAAAGGTTTGTCGCCTGTTTTGTCGCCTTGAACAATATCTCCAGGCCGTTTATTGATTATGATGATGTGATTGTCTTCGTATAAAACTTGAAGGTTTTCTTTGTTTGAAAGTATTTTAGACACGGATTTCACGAATTTTCAAAAGATGGACTTTTATTATTACACAGCGTATCGCAGAGTTTTTATAGAGATTTACTGAGAAAGAAGTGTTATTTTAATTAGAAAACAGGTTTTTATAACTGATCACTGACCACTAAATTAATACTGCTCTTCGTCATTCGGGAAATCCTTAGACTTTACATCAGCTACATATTGAGAGATGGCCGAAGTCATATCTTCATATAAGTTCATATACCTTCTTAAAAAGCGCGGGTTAAACTCGTGCGTCATTCCAATCATGTCATGAAGCACCAATACTTGTCCATCAACCCCATCACCAGCTCCAATTCCTATAACAGGAATAGAAACACTTTCTGCAACTTCTTTTGCCAAGGCTGCAGGAATTTTTTCTAAAACAATAGCGAAACATCCAGCTTTTTCAAGCATGAGCGCATCTTGTTTTAATTGTTCCGCTTCTTCCTCTTCTTTGGCTCTTACTGTATAAGTTCCAAATTTATAAATAGATTGAGGCGTTAAACCCAAATGTCCCATCACAGGAATTCCGGCATTTAGAATGCGTTTAATGGATTCTTTTACTTCTTTTCCACCTTCTAATTTTACAGCATGTCCACCAGATTCTTTCATAATTCTGATAGCAGAACGCAACGCTTCCTTTGGGTCACTTTGGTAACTTCCAAAAGGTAAATCCACAACTACTAAAGCACGCTCAACAGCCCTTACCACCGACGATGCATGATAAATCATTTGATCTAAAGTAATAGGTAAGGTGGTTTCATGACCAGCCATCACATTACTTGCAGAATCGCCAACTAAAATAACGTCTACACCAGAACCATCTACAATTTTGGCCATGGTAAAATCATATGCTGTAAGCATGGAAATTTTTTCACCGTTAGCTTTCATGTCCACTAAGGTTTTTACGGTAATTCTTTTGTATTCTTTTTTTGCTACAGACATATATGTGGTTTGTTTTTTTTAATGGATGTAAAAATACTAAATAAAAGATTGTTTAGTAAAGCACAAAGCTAAAATTAGTTGATAATTAGAATTAATATACTTAATGATAGGTCTTTCTAACAATCAGGAATGTTTACTGCAACGGCCAATCCGCCTTCACTTGTTTCTTTGTATTTGGAGCTCATGTCCTTAGCGGTTTCCCACATGGTAGAAACCACCTTGTCAAATGGCACTTTTACGTGTGCGGGATCTGTATCCAAGGCTAATTCTGCTGCGTGGATGGCTTTTATGGCTCCCATGGAATTGCGCTCAATACAAGGTATTTGTACCAAACCACCAATTGGATCGCAGGTTAGGCCTAGGTGATGTTCCATAGCAATTTCGGCAGCAATTAATACTTGATCTGTAGAACCGCCCATTAATTCGCATAGCGCTCCTGCTGCCATGGCAGACGAAACACCAATTTCAGCCTGACAGCCTCCCATAGCTGCCGAAATTGTAGCACTTTTTTTGAACATGCTTCCAATTTCTCCAGCTACCAATAAAAACCGTTTGATATGATCGAAATTGGCCTCATGGTTTTCTATTACCATATAGTACATAAGCACCGCAGGAATTACTCCAGCACTACCATTTGTTGGTGCCGTAACCACACGACCTAAAGACGCGTTTACTTCGTTAACACTTAGGGCAAAACAGCTCACCCATTTAAGAATTTGTCTAAATTTTACTTCCGTTTGTCTTATGGTTTCCATCCATTCTTCAGGATTTGAATAAGGCAAACTTCCTTTTAAGGTTTCATGCATGTCGTAAGCACGACGTCTTACATTTAAACCTCCTGGAAGACTTCCTTCCGTATGACAGCCAATATACATGCACTCTAACATGGTCGTCCAAATACGTTGTAATTCAAAATCGATGGCTTCATCATCTCTCAACGATCTCTCGTTTTCAAGGACCACACCAGAGATCGGTAAATTTAATTGGGTACAATAGGCTAAAAGCTCCGTCCCTTTTACAATAGGATACGGAAAGGTATTTAGAAAAATCTCTTTGTTCTTTTTCGAATTTTTTCGTTCTTCCTTCACCACAAATCCACCACCAATAGAATAAAACGTCGATTTGGATTTTTTACCGTCGATAGTGGCTGTAAATATCATCCCATTGGCATGAAAGGGAAGAAATTCGCGATTAAAGATAATATCTGTTTCCGGATGGAAAGGCACAAATTTTTCATTATTAAAATGAAGAATTTTGTCCTTCTTAATAGTGTTTATAATACTTTCTATGGAATCTATAGGAATCATTTCAGGGTCGCCACCACTCAAGCCCAACATTACCGCGTAATCCGTAGCATGTCCTTTTCCTGTTAGAGATAAGGATCCATATAAATCGACGGTTATCTGTTCGACTTGGTCGAATTTATTTGCAGCTTTAAGTTCTTCTATCCATCGCTCGGCAGCACGCCAAGGGCCTAAAGTGTGAGAACTAGAAGGACCAACTCCTATTTTAAGCATATCGAAAACCGAGATACATTCCATCATAATATTCTTTTTACAGTACCTACAAAGATATAGAGATTTAGTCACTTTATATCAGAAATAAAACAAAGTTTCCTATTAAAAAGTGACATCCTGTCATATTTTTTGGCATGGCACAATCATTGACTTATACAAAGCGAAACTAAAATGAATACAAGATTTCCGTAAATCTATTTTATACAAATAGGTCCGGACAAATAAAAACAAAATAAGATTATGAGTAAAATTATTGGAATCGATTTAGGAACAACAAACTCATGTGTTTCTGTTATGGAAGGGAATGAGCCTGTTATAATACCTAATGCCGAAGGAAAACGTACAACACCATCAGTAATTGCTTTTGTTGAAGGAGGCGAAATTAAAGTTGGTGATCCTGCAAAACGTCAGGCAGTAACAAACCCTACAAAAACGGTTTCTTCTATTAAGCGTTTTATGGGGAACAAATATTCTGAATCTAATACAGAAGCAGGGCGTGTACCATACAAAGTTGTGAAAGGTGATAATGATACCCCTAGAGTAGATATCGATGGGCGTCTATACACTCCACAAGAATTATCAGCTATGATTCTTCAAAAAATGAAGAAAACAGCCGAAGATTATTTAGGACAAACAGTTACAGAAGCTGTTATTACAGTACCTGCTTATTTTAATGACAGTCAGCGTCAAGCAACTAAAGAAGCTGGAGAGATTGCTGGTTTAAAAGTAAGAAGAATTATTAACGAACCTACAGCAGCAGCTTTGGCTTATGGTTTGGACAAAAAAGGAACCGACCAAAAAATCGTTGTATTCGATTTTGGTGGAGGAACACATGACGTTTCTATCCTAGAATTGGGAGATGGCGTTTTTGAAGTACTTTCAACTGAAGGAGATACACATTTAGGTGGTGACGACGTAGATCAAAAAGTAATTGATTGGTTGGCTAGCGAGTTTAAATCTGAAGAAGACATCGACTTACGTTTAGACCCAATGGCTTTACAACGTTTAAAAGAAGCTGCTGAGAAAGCGAAGATTGAATTATCTTCTGCACCTCAAACAGAAATCAATTTACCATATGTTACAGCTACTGCTTCAGGACCAAAACACTTGGTGCGTACGTTAACTCGTGCTAAATTCGAGCAATTAATAGACGATTTAGTAAAACGTACCATTGCGCCTTGCGAATCTGCTTTAAAAGCCGCTGGTTTATCTAAAAGCGATATCGACCAAGTTATTTTAGTAGGTGGTTCTACACGTATTCCAGCCGTACAAGAGGCTGTAGAAAAGTTCTTTGGAAAATCTCCAAGTAAAGGTGTAAACCCAGATGAGGTGGTATCTTTAGGAGCAGGAATCCAAGGAGGTGTATTATCTGGAGATGTAAAAGATGTTTTACTATTGGACGTAACACCTTTATCTTTAGGTATTGAAACTATGGGGAATGTTATGACGAAGCTTATTGAGGCAAACACAACTATTCCTACAAAGAAAAGTCAAGTGTTCTCTACAGCTGCAGACAATCAGCCATCTGTTGAAATACATGTACTACAAGGAGAAAGAGCTATGGCAGCCGACAATAAAACTATTGGACGTTTCCATTTAGACGGAATTCCACCAGCAAAAAGAGGAACACCTCAAATTGAAGTAACTTTCGATATTGATGCGAACGGAATTATCCATGTAACAGCAGGAGACAAAGCAACAGGAAAAACACAAGACATTAGAATTGAAGCGTCTTCTGGTTTAACTGAAGATGAAATCAAAAAAATGAAAGCTGATGCTGAAGCAAATGCTGAAGCTGATAAAATTGCTAAGGAAAGAGCTGAAAAATTAAATGCAGCCGACGCCATGATTTTCCAAACTGAAAGTCAGCTAACAGAATTTGGTGATAAATTATCTGATGATAAAAAGAAACCAATTGAGGAAGCACTTGAAGAATTGAAAAAAGCTTACGAAACTAAAGATATTGCAGTTATCGATCCAGCTTTAGAGAAAATCAACGAAGCTTGGAAAGTAGCTAGCGAAGAAATGTACAAAGCGCAAGCTGATGGACAACAAGGTGGACCAGAAGCAGGACCAGATGCAAATACTGGAGGCGATACTAACCAAGAAAGCGACGTAGAAGACGTAGATTTCGAGGAAGTTAAGTAATAAATTCCTGCGAAGGCAAGAATCTCAAACAAACGCAATCTCCCGATAACTATCGGGGTTGATTGCGTTTTTTTTATTGAAAAGAATAATTTACCAACAAAACTTAGTAAAATCTCTTTTCTTCCCTACATTCGACAATTAAATTTTTAAATCCATACTTATTTTTTAAAACCCTTACTCATGAAATTAAAATTCTCCCTCATTTGCCTACTTTTTATAGGATTCTTATTTAATGGCCATTCACAATCTGTAAGTACAGATGTGATGTTGGAAAAAATTAAAACCGAAGGCTTTGAAAACTCCCAAGCCATGTCCATGTTGGGCGAATTAACAGATGTATATGGCCAACGTTTAACAGGCTCCAACGAGTATTTGGCAGCAGCCACTTGGATGTCGGATAAAATGACATCCCTAGGATTGCAAAATGTGCATTTTGAATCCTATTGCGACGATTGTCGAGGCTGGAGTTTGGAAAGTTTTCATGTGGAAATGGTTTCTCCAAACTACATGCAAATTTCTGCATACCCATTAGCCATGTCAAAAAGTACCGAAGGTCTTGTTACCGGAGAAGTCGTTCATATTAAAGGATATAAACACTTAGATTCCTTAAAGCTTCAGTTTTCCGGAAAATTAAAAGATAAAATTATTTTATTAGGCCCTATCCCAACTAAAAAGTCTTTAACCGACACACTTTTTCAAAGATATAACGATGAAGATTTAAATAAGATGGCAAAACAAGCTTCAGCCGAGGAGGAGCAAACTCCTTTACCTGAATTATTTGAATCATGGGAAACAAGTGATGTTAGGGAAGAAGGATTTCTTAAGTTTATAGAGGCAGAAGGTGCTTTGGCGGTGTTAACTTCCCGCTCTATGTATTTAGGTGTTTTGCATCCAGATGGCACTTATTTTTATAAAAATGGGCAATTAAAACCTCTACCTTACTTTACCATTATGCCTGAACATTTTGGCAGACTGGCCAGAATGATCGCATTGGACGTGACTCCAAAAATTCGTTTAAACCTAGAAACTTCCTTTTATTCAAAACCAGAAAACAATGTGAATATTATTGCAGAATTAACCGGAACCGATAAAAAATTAAAGTCAGAAACCATTTTGGTTGGTGCCCATTTCGATTCTTGGCATTCGGGAACTGGCGCTACAGATAATGGCGCAAATTCTATTGTTTTGGTAGAAGCTTTAAGAATTCTGAAAAATATAGGATACAAACCTAAAAGAACCATAAAAATAGGACTTTGGGGAGGCGAGGAGCAAGCTTTTTTAGGATCGGCTGCATTTGCTAAAAAGCATTACGGCAGATTGGATGAAAAGCCAAATTTAGAATCGACCAAAGTATCTGTCTATTTAAATTTAGATAATGGCGCAGGAGCTATTAGAGGATTATATCTTCAAAACAATGCGTTTGCAAAACCAGTATTAAAAGAGGTGTTTTCCTCTATTCCAGATGTTACTGAAGGCGTTTTAACTATTGAAAACACGTTGTCCACAGATCATGAAACTTTTGATCATTACAACATTCCTTCCTTTCAATTTATTCAGGATCCACTAGATTATTATTCTGTAACACATCATACCCAATTGGATTTGTTGGAATATGTTCCAGAGCAGGATGTTATAAAAAACGCTGTTATTATGGCTTGGACCATTTATTCACTTTCAGAAAATAAAGAAAAAGTGCCTAGAAAGGTTTTATAAGAACCTAAAGTGAAAATGGCCTATTTTAAATTTATATAATAAAAAAACGCAATCACCCAATATCTATTAAGAGTGATTGCGTTTTATTAAAAGAATAGTTAATTACCAGTCTGCCTCTAGGTTTGAAAGGAAAATAAAAATATCGATTAAAAATAACACGCAGCTAGCAATTATTCATGATTTTTAAAGGATATCCCCATTGATACTAACTTTTATTACCTTTTTGTTATCCTCTTTTTTAATTTTTAATTTGTATGCTTTTTTGGCATCTTCCTTATGGTAATAAGTAACTAGATACTTATCGCTATCTATCATCCAACCAGGATATTCTTTATAAACGGCATTTCTTACAGCAGCAGGAAGGACCACATCGTTATATCTTTCAACAGATTTTAATATTTGACCATCGTTGTTATAAGTAATGACTATTTGTCCTCCATTAGTAGATACATCTTTAAAGATAACTTCATAGGCTTCAAATTGACTGTCAAAAACTGGAGATTCAGTAATTTTAAATCTAGCAGCTATGTTCTCAAGGATTACCGCTTCTTCTGGAATATCCTCGCTGTAAACCGCATTCAAATAATTCAGGCTTGATGGATTGCTTGGAGAAGAAATAACCACACTAGCCAGTTGCACTTCTACTATCTCTTTGTCTGCTTGAGAGAAACTTAGGTTGGCAAATCCTAAAAAAAGTAAGCCAATACAAATTGTTTTCATAATCTTAGAAATTTTAAAGGGTTAATTAAAAAAAATCTAATTTTAAAGATGGTTTTTGATTTAATAACTTGATGTCCTATTCATTTTTTGGTTTTTGATTCATGAAATAGTGGTTGGTTTATTGAATCATTTAAAATTACAAATAAAATTAATATTTATTTATTTCCGTAAATGCGTCATTAAGAATAATTTATGAAAAGTTTAAGACGGTTTAATGAATTTGAAAGTGATTTAAGACAAGTGAATAATGACTAACAAAAAGTTCTATTTAAATTTACTATGCGCGCATACTATTTTTGTATATTTGTGAGTCAAGTTTCTTAATCTACATCAAACAATACTTTATATGCAAACCAAACTTACCCAACTTTTAAACATAAAATATCCTATTATTCAAGCTCCCATGTTTCTGGTTTCTAACACAGCCATGGTTATTGAAGCTATGAAAGGTGGTATTGCAGGATGTATCCCGGCGTTAAACTACAGAACTTTGGACGATTTACGTGCAGCCATTAAAGAATTGAAAATGGCGAAAGTGGCGGGAGGATCCTTCGGGTTTAATCTTATTGTAAACAAGTCCAATTTAAAATATAAAGAGCAACTTCGCGTCTTGTGCGAAGAAGGTTGCGATTTCATTATTACGTCTTTAGGAAGTCCCGAAGAAACCATTAACCAGGCACATGCTGTTGGAATTAAAGTGTTTTGTGATGTTACGGATTTAAAATTCGCAAAAAAAGTTGAAGAACTAGGTGCTGATGCGGCCATAGCTGTAAACAATGAAGCTGGTGGACATAGAGGCGAATATACGCCAAAGGACTTAATAGAACTTTTAACTAAAAATATTTCCATTCCAGTTATATCGGCAGGAGGCGTAGGACGCAAAGCAGATATTGATGAGATGTTAAGTTATGGGGCTGCAGGAGTTTCTGTGGGAAGTCCGTTTATTGCTTCCATTGAAGCCCATGTCACCGAAGAATACAAACAAGCTTGCGTGGATTATGGAGCCAAGGATATTGTAATGACACAACGTATTTCTGGAACACCATGCACAGTAATCAATACGCCTTATGTACAAAAAATTGGCACTAAGGAATCTTGGTTGGAATCTGTTTTAAACAAGAATAAAAAACTTAAAAAATGGGTAAAAATGATTCGTTTTTCTATAGGAATGAATGCCACAACCAAAGCAGCTACTCAAGCAACTTACAAAACGGTATGGGTTGCGGGACCAAGTATTGAACATACTCATGCCATATTGCCTACTCGGGGGATTATTGATAAACTGATTCAATAGTTTTTTTCGGGAATTCGGTTTTCACCCATTAAAAATGCTGAATTATCTGAAATTTTTAAAAGGCTTTCGCGAGCGAAACAAATGGTTTTCTTCTTTAAGTAGTATCTTTGCATC
>NZ_DATGNO010000009.1:0-5649 GCF_035306705.1 Xanthomarina sp. | reverse complement strand
TTAGCATCTATGAAAAAGCAGCGAGTCTCGTATCTTTAAAGTTCATCAAAACAATAAGATATGAAAACTGAACCCACTGCCCAACCAAAGTTATACATTGGCATCGATATTCACAAGCGGAGCTGGAAAGTTCATTGTGCTACAGATCTCTTTGCTGGCAAGTCGTTTACCATTCCTCCAAAGCCTGAAGTCTTACAGCAGTATGTTTCTAAACATTTTCCTAACCATGAGGTTACCACGGCTTATGAAGCTGGCTGTTGCGGCTATTATGCCCATCGTAGTTTTAGACAGTACGGATGGACCTCCCTTGTGGTCAACCCTGCTGATATTCATCGGAAGGGAAAGGAGCGCTTTACAAAGACCGATAAGATCGATGCACAGCTCATAAGCCGGGAACTGAAAGATGGCAGGCTGGAAAGTATCCATGTACCTGAAATTGAACGGGAACAACTGCGCAGTCTCTTTAGAAGGCGCAATGATCTTGTAAAGGATTTTAGGCGCATCAAGAGCCATATCAAGATGCAGTTGCTTTATTTCGGGGTTGCTATTCCCGAGGAGTTTGATAACGACCACTGGAGCCATAAATTTCGTGGCTGGATTGACGATCTGTCATTTGTCTATCCATCGGCACGTGAGACCCTCGATAGCAGGATGCGCAGCTTTAGGTTTATCGATCAAGAACTACGGGATGTGTCCTCAAAGATCCGTGCCTATTGCCGCAATCATTACAAGAAGGATTATTATCTCTTAAAAAGTATTCCGGGAGTAGGTGGGATCGTGGCCAGCGGTATCATCTGCGAGCTTGGCGATCTGCGACGCTTTAAAAGCATAAAACATTTGGCGGGTTATGTTGGCCTGGCACCGGGTATCCATCAAAGTGGCGACAACCAAAAGAGCACCGGTATTACAATGCGTGCCCATAGATTGATGCGCAGTTATTTTATCGAAGCAGCGTGGCAGGCCATCAGGACGGATCCAATAATGCAGGCCTATTACCGCAAACATTTGGGAAAGGACGTCAAATCAATAATAATCAAGGTGGCGCGTAAATTGTTGAGCCGGACCTTGGCAGTAATAAAAACAGAAACCCCCTATACAATAGGAGTAATAGAATAATAATATAAACAGATAACAAAGCTCACAAAGAAGTATTCAAAACCTGTATCACAAAACAATGTAGGTGGCCTCCGCCGAAGGCGGAAGGACCACACCCTTTTAGCAAGTGGCCAGGTTTATTATAACTTATAATCATACAGATGCTGGTGACCGCGCTTGGACGATGGATCACATATAGGATGCGGAGCAAGTTATATGGTATTGAAATATTGATAATCCTTCGGAATTATCAACATTCCAACACCCCAAAATCATCATTATGAGATAATTAAAATATAAATACTATTTTTGAAGAACGGGATTAGTGCTTTTCATAGGATACATTGTTGGCTACAGTATCCTTGTTTTTTCTTTCGTTCCAAACTTTAAATAACGTAAATGTTGCTCCAGATAGTCCAATTAATCCTGGTCCTAAGAAACTTAGTTTAGGAACTCCAAAAACAAGAAGCAGTATTGAGAGGACAATTATGATTATAAAGGAAATTACTCCCAAGATTAAACCAATCTTTCCTTGGTATATATTTTTCGCTACTTTAATCTGTCCTTTTTGTTGATCAGTTTGGTCAAAATGTGCCATTTCTTGGTTAAACCAATTTATCTCATAAGTTAGTTGGTCTTTAAAAGCCTTAAACTCCTTTTTTTTAAACCATCCAAATTTCCAAATTCTATAAGCCTTTCCCTTCGAATCCTTAATCTTCAACCAATACCAGTTTTGGTCGTCTTGAAAAACATAAGTGTTAATCTGTGAATAAGGTAAAAGAAAGTTAGACTTGATTGGTAAACCAAATAAAAAACTCCGATTTACTTGCATTTCTTTTTTGTTCAAAGTCACTGTTGTCTTACTGAAGGATACAAGTCTTGAAACCAAAATAGATACTAAAAAAATTAGAACAATAGCAGAAATAGATATAATTCCACCCTTGGACAAGGCTAAGATTCTCTGAACCTTAGAGACAATTATTGCGTTAAGTATCAATACTCCAATGAATGTAAATATCATTAAAACCCAAGAGGCTTCTAAAAACTTATATTGTTTCGTTTCGTTCTTCATATTGTAGCCAACGGTCCGTGCATAACATAAGTGGCGACTTAAAATCCGCAAGTTTTTGGTTAAACTTTAAGTTTCTAAAAATACCAAAATTTTCGTTTCAATCACAAATCTCGCCATTTTTGTTATGCGCTGTTGCCAGTAGTTTTTATTTCATCCGTTCGATTAGTGTCGGGTAAAATTTGTAAAAGTCCGTGTATTTGTTTCTATTCTGGTCGTATTCCTTTAAAATTTCCAAAATATTTTCAACCAATCCAAATCCGATTGATTTTTCGTACTCTAAAAGTTCGTTTGCTTTTTCTTTTCCAAAATTCTTCTCGGCTATTTTAATCGTTGTCGCTCTTAACAAAAGTTCGTTAAACACAAATTTCCATTCGCTGTAACCTTGGTATTTGGCATATTTTTCAAGTTTTTCTGTAAAATATTTAGATTTTAAGCTTTCTATTTCCTTATCGTGTTTTTCCATTAAAGGATTTACAAATGAGTGACCAAACTCGTGAAGTATTAAATCCGTTTCTAAATAGTTTTTGTCAAAATATGGCATAAAGTCAATTTCTCCATTTGGACCAATTAATGCATAAACTTCTTTTTCTCCGTTTTGATTGATAATTTCTGAATTGAAACCGCCAGAGTGAAGCAATGGCGAAAGAATAAGATTGTATGAATTGAGTTTTTTGCCATAGAATTTTTCCAAATATGTGGGCAATTCGCTAATTGTTTCCGACTCTTTTACTTGAGAAATAACTTTTTGGTTTATTGGTTTTATCTCGCTCAAATAAGATTGGAAAAGAGTATCTTGATTGAATTTTATGAGTTCTTTCCTGAAATTTTCGAGCAGATTTTTTTTGGCTTTCGGAACAGTTTCATAGTTATCCACTTTTTCTTTTATTTTTTTGAACTTAGGGAAGTCGGAAAACTGTAAAACCCATTCCACTGTTCGGAAATAGGAAAAATTGTAGTTTTTTGATAAACTGTCGAAAAGTTGAATAGCCTTGTGGTTTTTTAGCGATTGTAAATTTTCTCGAATTTCTTTTTTATATAAATTTTCGTGTTCGTTAATCAAGAAGTAGTCATTTAAAAATGCTACAGAGTAAAGCGTTTCAATTCTTTCGTCAATCGAAATGTTCAATTCCGATTTTTGTCCAATGCTGTTCAATGAAGTGAAAAGTAGAATTAAAACGATTATTTTTCTCATTAGCGGTTTTTTTAAAATTACTGGCAACGGCAGTCTGTCTCAAAACTACACTAATTTTCCTTTAAATTCAGTTTCAGGGTTAAGATTTCCGTATTTCATGAATTTTATGAAATTTCTCGGGAATGCGATTTTTAAAGCTTGCTGAGTGGATAATAGGGTTATAGCAAGCAACATAACCCCTAAAAATGAATTTGTAGGCTTCCCTTTTTTAGGACACCTTAAAGTTCGATAAATAATTATTATTTAAGTCAGATTTGATGAAGAATTTAAATTCTTCATCAAATCTGGGCATATATTCTTTAGGTGATTTATTTCCTAAGGATTTATGTGGGTGGTTAAAATTATAGTCCTCTCTCCAATTATCGCTTATTTTTTGCAATTGATATTTGTCATTGAAGTAATAGGCATCTAGTATATCTTCTCTAAAGAATCGATTAAAACGTTCGATATATCCGTTTTGCATTGGTTTTCCAGGTTGTGTATATTTAATTTCTATAAAGTTTTTTTCACACCAGTTCATAAAGGTCTTAGAGATAAATTCTGGTCCGTTATCACATCTTATATATTTTGGTGTGCCTATTTCTTCTTTTAAACATTCTAGTGTATCTACTACAGCTCTAGCTGGATATGATAGTCCTGCTTCAATGGCTAAAGCTTCTCGATTACAATCGTCAATAACGTTAAATACGCGCACTTTTCTACCATCGGTAAGTGCATCACTCATAAAGTCCATACTCCAGCATTCATTGAGCTGCGTAGGTGTTTCCAAAGGTTGTTTTACGCGTTTTACTAAACGCTTTTTGTGCTTACGCCTTAAACTTAGTTTCATATCCCTGTAAATGCGAAGCACTCGCTTTCTGTTCCATTTTAAGCCTTCACGACGGATTTTGTGATAATACTCATCAAAACCTCTAGTTGGATAGGATTCCGCAAGCTCTGTGAGTTTATCAATGACTTCGCTGTCATCTTTCTTGCGCTGATAATACCACATTGACCTACTTAAACCTACAACTTTGCAGGCTCGTACAATGGGCACTGTAAACTCCTTAACAAGATATTTGACACGAACTCGCTTGTCGGAAGGCTTTAGAACTTTTTTGACAATACGTCCTTTAACATCTTATTATCTAAACTCACATCCGCATACATTTGTTTGAGCCTGTTGTTTTCCTCTTCAAGTTCCTTCAACCTCTTAAGTTGTTGCTGTTCCATACCCCCATACTTCTTACGCCAATAATAGAATGTACTTTTGTCAATACCTAATTCTCTTGATAAATCGCCCACAGATCTTCCTTGTTCGTTTTCCTTGAGTGCCTTGATTATCTGACTCTCGCTAAATTTGCTTTTTTTCATTGTGACAGTTTGAATTTAAAATTAATAAATTAGAATTTATAACTGTCCTATTTTTGGGGAAGCCTACACCCATAACTGAAACTAAATGAAAGAATCAAAAAAAGACCTATTAAAAACCTCTTATCAGAAGTAAATAAATTAGTAATTATTTTAATCATAATATAGTTTTTAATTGTTTAGTTGAAATTGAAAACCTGCCAAAACAATGATGCTTAAGCAGTAATGTGAAAAAGAATGTATTTGAATCTTGTTCATAGTTAAAATGGTATACTTAATGTTTAAAAAGCGTTTTAGGGGAAAGTCAACTAGCTTTAAAATTTTAAAAATCTTTATTCAAAATTTTCTTACAAGACCTATGAGGAGGTGGATCTTAGTATTAAAATTAATTTTCTATATTGTAATAAAAGACGTTAGAGGAGACCGACTTTTGAATTTAAAATAACTTTATTATATCAAGACTTTAGGGGAGACAGTCTTTAAGCTTTTAATATTTTATCAAGATTTATGTGGGGATTACTTGATACCAGCTTTTGGGGATAGAGATAAATCACTTTATAAGTTCTTAAGAACAAAAATGATCTAACGATAGAACAAACGTAGTATAATTTTTCACAATATCATATACGTACTAACACGTATATCTTAAAATTTCATTAAAAAAAATTTAGCACTGTCAAAAACCAACACGCCTAACGCACATGTTTTCAATGAATTAGAAAAATTCCAACAATTTAATTAACGTCATTCTTTTTAATACTTTTTTGTATTTTTTTTAAATCAAAACCCATTATAAGGTTTTTATATAACGAATAAACCTAAAACTATAGTCGTTGATTTATTAAGTATAATTCTTATAGCTGAAACCCGATTTGTTATAGATAATTTTCAATCTTTTCGTATAAATATTACCACTTTTAAATTTTTGCTATTTACTGCT
>NZ_DATGNO010000008.1:0-10391 GCF_035306705.1 Xanthomarina sp. | reverse complement strand
ATTTATGAAAACATCAATTATTAAAATCAAGTACATATCAATGTTGCTAATTTTTATTTTTGCTACGTCCTGTAGTTCAGATGATGATTCAGGTACTAGTACGCCAGATGCTAGTGTACCAACAGTTAATTACGCAATTACAACAATAAATGCTACTTTTTTTGAAACAGGAAATTCTAATGCTCCAGATATTACTTGGAATGGCGATGTGGGAACTTTTTCTTTAGCGACACCATTAGATGGTTTAAGCATTAATGAAAATACAGGTGTATTAAGTTGGACTAACTTATTACCACAAGGTCAACACACGATTCAAGTTCTTGTAGCCAATAGTGCAGGGCAGAAGAGTGTGAATTTTATTTTAAATAATAAATTGCAAGGTAATTTTACATACAGATTTGAAAACGAATGTTCGTATGAACTCCAATTTAGTGCAGACGGTTCTTTAAGTGTTAAATATATAGGAGGTATTGATATAATTGCCAATGGAATTTGGGAAATAAATGGTAATGAGATTATAGGAAGTTATACTTTTCCATATGATAATCAAGAACAATCTATTAGAGCTCTTTTACTACACACCGCAACAGAAGTAAAGTTAGAAGGTCAGTGGTATAATGGATTAGGGGCAATTTCAGGTCAAGAAGGCGGTACTCTTAATTTAAAACTAGGGGAATTACCAGCAGGCTATGGCATTATATCCCTAATGGATAATGGCGATTATGTAATTCTTTTTTATGACTCCTGTGGTGGTGCTTGTTGTTTCGGTTCCATTCAAGATGCAAAAGACGCATATCCAAACAGGATATTAACATTTGTTCCATAAAATTAAAATATGTCCAAGACTTACCAATTAAAAAGACCTTGGAATAAAAACTTTTTAAGGTGAAAAACAATTAAAATAAGGACAACTAAATTCTGTTTAGTTGTCCTTATTTATTTTGAAGATTGATCAATATACCATTTGAGCAAGTACTTATAATCATTCTATGTTTTCTACCAACGTCATTTATTAAAACCTACAAACAGTTAATAAAATAAATTTTATTGTTTTTATGTTAACCTTTTCAAAATAGTTACATAAATAAGTATCAACATAAAATTTTTAAAACAAATACAATGAAAATATTAAAGAATTTCAATCTAACTATCATTTTTTTAGCTTTTTTAAGCCTGATACTAGCATCTTGCAGTACAGACGATTCAAGCGATAATAATCCACAACAAACTGAATCACTTCAGGAAATTCAAGGAGACTGGATTAGAATTGGAGGAAATTACGCACCAAATAATGGCATGAAGGTTTACGTAAACAGTAACTTAGGAAAAATATCAGATGCTTACAATTCTGATTTCATAAATGGCGATATCAAATGGAAAGATATAGAAAGTCAGGGGTCGGGACACTATTCTTACAAGGAGCTAGGAAACGATTATAATTACTATCCGTCGTCCATAAATTTTGGTACAGACGATACTCTTAGAATTTCAGTAAATACTTCTGGCTCTGGAAATATCCAAAAGTGGGTTCGTGAGGCCAATTTTACACCCCAAAGTGTTTATCTTCAAGTTTTACAAGGAAATTGGATTCGTGTAGGTGGAAACTACTTACCAAATAATGATGTGGTGATTGAGGTTACAGATAATACTGGAACTGTAATAGATCCAGCGCTTTCAGATTTTGGAATAGGAGATGTTAAGTGGAAAGATATCTATGCACTTGATGCCAATAATTTTATGCATGAAGAACTTGGAAATGATAATAGCTATTACACAGCTACTATGGAAATTGGAAAAGTAGACTCTGATACTTTAAGAATTCAAGTAGGTTCGAGTGGAGCCGGTAACATTCAAAAATGGGTGAGACATTAATAATTCAATAATTATTCACTATCACTTATAAAAGTGTTCATATAAAAATATTTAAGACGCTATTAATCAGTGTGAAAGGGGGAATTAGAACCATTCTTGTTCTGAGTCCCCTTTTTTTTGTAGAATTGTTCTGAAGAAAAAAGTAAAGTTATAAACTTGTCTGATTAATAAGTTACATAATCAATAATTTCCAAACCATAACCAATCATTCCAACACGTTTTGTTTGCTCGCTATTAGACATTAGTCGCAATTTATGAATGTTTAAATCGTGAAGGATTTGCGCCCCAATACCAAAATCTTTATGATCCATTTGAATGCTTGGCGCTTTGATAAGGTCCTTATGGTTTTGCTCTTGCTTAAGTATTGAAAGTCTGTGCAGTAAATTGGTGGATTGATTTTGTTGATTGATAAAAATAATAGCGCCTTTGCCTTCATCGTTTATCAGCTTAAACATATCGTCTAGCTTTTTATCGGCATTGTTGGTTAGCGTCCCTAAAATATCGTTGTTTACCAAAGTGGAATTGACACGTGTTAAAACATGTTCGTTGGTATTCCAAGCTCCTTTTGTAATAGCAATATGTACTTGGTTATTGGTTGTTTGTTGATAAGCTCTAAGTCTAAATTTCCCAAAACGGGTAACCATTTCAAAATCTTCTTTCTTTTCAATTAAAGAATCGTGCTGCATTCTATAGGCCACTAAATCTTCGATAGAAACAATTTTTAAATCGAATTTTTCAGCCACCTTCATTAGTTGTGGTAGTCGAGCCATGGTTCCATCCTCATTCATGATCTCTACAATAACTCCAGCAGGTTTCAATCCCGCCAAGCGTGCAAAATCTATAGCAGCTTCTGTATGTCCAGTTCTTCTTAATACACCACCTTCTCTAGCAACCAAAGGGAAAATATGTCCTGGTCTTGCCAGTTCAAATGGCTTTGTATTGTCGTCTACAAGGGCTTTTACGGTTTTGGCTCTATCTCCAGCTGAAATTCCTGTGGTTACACCATTCCCTCTTAAATCTACAGAAATAGTAAACGCTGTTTCTAATGGATCTGTGTTGTTATGAACCATTGGGTTTAATTCAAGCTCTTTACAACGTTTTTCTGTAAGAGGCGTACAAATAAGCCCACGACCATGAGTGGCCATAAAGTTAATCATCTGTGGTGTTACCATTTCGGCAGCAGCCAAGAAATCGCCTTCGTTCTCTCTGTCTTCATCGTCAACTACAATAATAACCTTCCCATTTCTAATATCGTTAATGGCTTCTTCAATGGTGTTTAACTGTATTTTTGAAGTTTCTTTTGGCATTTTAATAGTGGACATAATCGTTATTTAAATATGGTGCAAAGATATGGCTTATTTTAAACTAAGAGAAAGGTCTTCGTTAATTTTGTTCCTTCTTAAATAATGTGTTAAAGGGTAAAAACCAAGACCTAAAAGTAGAATAATAGGATTTTTAGAAATTCCTTTTAATTCTATTAACTTGTAAATAGTTAGTTGTTTTAAATAAGAAACTAGATAATAAATAAAACAAACTATAAATGAAATGATACTTAATTGAAGGCAAATTTCAGCTACTTCTTCTAACTTATTGTTTTTCAGAATAAAATAAAGTGGAAATAAAATAGCTCCTATAATATAGAAAATAAAAGTGAATTTAGCATAGACCTTATAATCCTGATGGTTTTTTCTAATCGTATTATAGTCTTCAATGCGCACTAAGGCTTCTGGTGAATTTTCGTGGGTTTCTTCTATAATTTCTCTTATAGCTTTTGGAAGCTTTGTTTTAGAGGCTTCTTCTTCTTCTTTATTCTTTATTTTTAAAAGGTTTTTAATAGGTTCTATAATATGATCAAACTCAAACAAACCGCGATCTTCTGTGGCACGTTTGGTTAAATAAATACCTAATGGAAGCATAATTAGCGTAGAGAACCAAGAGGCGAAAATGGGATTTAAACTCCCGTCTTTTGCACTGTTTTTGGCAAAAATTCCAATAAAATGATAGCTTAAAAAAAGCAGAATGGCAATAACCATTGGTAAACCAATACCTCCTTTTCTAATTAAGGCACCCAAAGGAGCACCAACAAAAAACAGAATCACACAAGCAAAACCTAAGGCCAACTTTTCGTGAAGCGCTATAATATGTCTATTTAGCCAAACGCCTTTGGTTTTAAAACTTTGTTCTTTATTTTCAATAATTTGCTGGGTACTTTTAAAAGTGTTTTCAGCCAAATCAATTAATACTACTTTCTCTTTATTACTATATAGGTCCAAGATGTTGTCTTGGTAAATGTTTTCTTTTTGGGTAGCAGCTCCTTTATTTAAATGTTGAAAATTACTTCTGTTATATAAGTTTGAGGCTAATTCTTTAATGTTATTGTCCTTATCAACTCTAAGCGTGTCAATAGTGTAGCTTAAATCTCTAATATTTAGCATGTTGTATTTATCGCTAATGTCTTTTTGCTCTAAGTCCACATTGTTCAAGTTCGATAAATCTACATTGATGGTATATTTTTTAAAATGACTTTTAGTCATTGGCTTTTTTTCTCGGCTTTTGTAATCTTTTGGGGGTGTATCGTCGTAAAAATAGCCATCAAATAAAATGAGTTGTAAGATATCTGATTCTTCTTCACCTTTTAGTTCTCCTGTTTTAGCGTAGATAGTTGTGAAATTTCCAGATTGATTACCTTTCTTTTGGTGAATAAGCACTTCTTTTAAAAACTGACCTCTATCGCCACTTTTGTCTGCGACTTTGATATTATACTCGCTCCCAACTTCATTAAATTGGCCTTTGGCTATAACCATGGCCGGTTTTAATTTAGCTATATTTTTACGAAGATTATATGAATTGTATTCAGCCCAAGGAATAACATTGTTTGAAAAGAAGAAAGTGGTTATTCCTAGAGCTATAATAAAGATACTAAGTCCTTTCATGGCACGTTGCAGAGAAATACCTGTAGATTTCATGGCTGCAAACTCATAGTTTTCGGCAAAACTTCCAAAAACCATAATGGATGCCAATAAAATAGTCAAGGGCAGAACTAGAGGTATTAATTTGGGAGCAAAATAAAGCAAGAATTTTGCGACTACAACCATGTCTAAGTCCTTTCCAGCCAGCTCTTTAATATAAAGCCAAATGGTTTGTAAAACAAAAATCAGCATGAGTATAATAAACACGCTGATAAAAGTTTTTAGATATGAGGTTAGTATGTATCTGTCTAAAATCTTCAAAAGTTACTTAATCCAATTTATTAATGTAGTAATCTTTATACTTGTTCTTGTCAAAAGTAAATAAGGATTTCGAAATAGGTTCGTTTGTTTTAAAAGAATTAACAGTTAAAGTGGTTTTTGTACCATTTTTGCCAACTTCAATTAAATTGTAAATGTGTTTGGTTTGTGCATCGATTCCTAATAGCACATGTTTTATTTCGGAATTGGAATCGATAGGTGTTAATTTTACATACTGGATAGCTCTTCCTTTAACGTTTTGACTGATGTCCATTTTATAGGCGTACCCGTCTTCATAAAAAGTAAGCATTTTACTAGGTGTAATACTGCTTCCATCGTTTGGATTATCGGAAGAAATTGTAACTTCCTCATCGTCTGGACTAATGCTGTAAAGCGTTTTACCATCAAAAATTCGGGTGGCACCTAAAATATTCAGTCTGTACTTGTTGCCTTGCAATACAACATCCCCACGAGTTTCTTGTTTGATGTTTTCGGCCGAGTTATCTAAAGCATATTTAAAATCTATGGATATGTTCTCGTAATTTTTTGCTTTTTGAGATACTTCATCCAAAAGCGCTTTAGCTTTACTGTCTTGGGCAAAAGCTACTACGCTAATTAAAAGTGCTATAATGAGTGTTATTTTCTTCATTGAAATAATTTTTATTCATTTCCTCCAATCTTACTAGATAAAGGAATTTTCTTAATTAATTTGTTTCATTTTCTAACATTTGGTCAAGTGCTACTAAATCTGTGACTAAAACTTGTCTTGCTTTACTGCCTTCAAAACCACCGACAATACCAGCTGCTTCTAATTGATCGATTAATCTTCCTGCACGATTATAGCCCAATTTCAACTTACGTTGTAGTAATGAGGCAGAACCTTGTTGTGCAATAACGATTATTTCGGCAGCTTCTCTAAATAATTTATCTCTGTCGGCTATATCTACATCAAGACTTGTGCCACTCTCTTCACCCACATATTCAGGTAATAAGTAAGCATCGGGATATGCTTTTTGCGAACCTATAAATTCGGTTATTTTTTCTACTTCTGGAGTATCCACAAAAGCACATTGAATACGTATCATTTCGTTACCCTGTGTGTAAAGCATGTCTCCACGTCCAATTAACTGGTCGGCTCCAGAGCTGTCCAATATTGTTCTGGAATCTATTTTACTTGTAACTCTAAAAGCAATTCTAGCAGGGAAGTTGGCCTTAATAATACCTGTAATAACGTTTACCGAAGGACGTTGTGTTGCAATAATTAAATGAATTCCAATAGCACGGGCCAATTGTGCCAAACGGGCAATTGGGGTTTCTACTTCTTTTCCTGCAGTCATTATTAAATCGGCAAACTCATCTACCACCAAAACAATATAGGGTAAAAATTGATGCCCATCATTAGGATTTAGTTTACGTGCTTTAAACTTGACATTGTATTCGGCAATATTTCTACATAAGGCATTTTTAAGCATTTCGTAGCGATTGTCCATTTCAATACACAAGGAATTTAAAGTGTGAATAACCTTGGTATTGTCCGTTATAATAGCTTCTTCACTATCTGGAAGTTTCGCTAAATAATGACGTTCTATTTTATTGAATAGAGTTAATTCCACCTTTTTTGGATCGACCAATACAAATTTAACTTCAGCAGGGTGTTTCTTGTATAAAAGTGAAGTTAAAACAGCATTCAGTCCTACCGACTTTCCTTGTCCTGTTGCTCCAGCCATTAATAAATGTGGCATTTTAGCTAAATCTGCCACAAAAGTTTCGTTGCTAATGGTTTTACCTAATGCCACTGGTAGCTGCATATCCGATTTCTGAAATTTTTGGGATGCAATTACAGAACGCATAGAAACTATGGTAGAATTTTTATTAGGAACTTCTATTCCAATGGTTCCCTTTCCTGGAATTGGAGCAATAATTCTAATTCCTAGTGCGGAGAGCGAGAGAGCAATATCATCTTCTAAGTTTTTAATCTTCGATATTCTAACCCCAGCATCTGGAACAATTTCATAAAGTGTCACCGTTGGACCTATGGTAGCTTTGATACTAGCAATACCAATTTTGTAATTGCTCAAGGTTTCTACAATACGGTTTTTGTTTTCCTCTAATTCTTCTTGATTGATAGTTATACTTTCAGAATCGTACTTTTTCAGTAGATCTAAAGAAGGGAATTGGTAGTTGCTAAGTTCTAAGGTAGGGTCGAATTGTCCATAATCTTCCACTAGCTTATTTGCTAGATTATCGGTTTCCGAAATTTCTTCGGCAACCTCTTCAACTTCAATAATCATTTCAGGTTCTTCAGGAATGACTTCCATTTTAGGTTTAATAGGTGGAACAGGAAGTTCTTCATCCTTTTTTTCTGAAATGGAAGTTTCTAATTTAATATCGAAAGCCGATTTTATATCTTCAGCTTCCGCCGTTAAATCGTTATCTATAGGAATGAAAACATCTTCATTTGAAGGTTTAAATTCTTGCTTAATATCCTTTGTTGCTTTTTGAAAAATATTTCCAAAGGTTTCGGCAGTTACTCGAAATCTTATGGCTAAATAAGTAATTAACAAGAAAACAAGTAGGAGAGAGGTGCCAATTATGCCTAAATAGTCTTGTAAATAAGAATTTATCTCGAAACCAATGGTGCCACCTAAAATATCAAGATGTTCGGTAAAAAAACCAAAAAGTATGGAAAACCATATTATTATAAGGAGACCCCAAAACCAATGTCTTCCTAACTTTTTTAAATTGGAATTGGTTAGTACAAAAACTCCGGAAATAAAAATAAGTCCTGCAAATATAAAGGAAGCAATTCCAAAACCACGCTGAATAAAGAGGTCGCTGATCCAAGCTCCTGTTTTATTAAGCCAATTTTCTGGTTTTACTTCTCTGGATGTAAATTCCGTTAAGGTGTTTTGGTCAACTTTTCCTGTAAACAGAAAAGATAAAAAAGCAATAAAAAGTAAAATGCCCAAAAGAGCTAAAAAGCTACCAAGCACTAATTTTTGTTGGCTTGACAACTTAAGGCTTGGGGCTTTTAACTTAGGTTTAGTTGATTTATTGGTTTTCTTTTTTGCCATATATAATTTCCGAAACGCAGAAATGAGTTAATTCTAAATTGAGATTTTTGAATATTTTGCTCAATGCAGCAAAAATACAAATTACTAACGTTTATCCTAATGGTAAAAGTATTTAAAAAAACTTAGGAAAATAAATGATACAACCAATTATAATCGCTGTGAGAGCAAATATAAAAACAGCTCCGGCAGCAAGATCTTTAATAAGTCCAATTTTTGGATGAAATTCTGGATGGACAAAATCGGCCATTTCCTCAATGGCCGTATTTAGTCCTTCTAATGCCAGAATCAAACCAATGGTTAAGGTTTGAACAATCCATTCCATAGGGCTTAATTCAACTAAAAATCCAATGAAGGTCATAATTAGACCAATACCAAACTGAACTTTAATACTAGCTTCGGTTTTTATTAAAAGCCAAGCACCTTTAAAAGCAAAACCTACACTTTTAAGCCTGTTTATAAAAAAGGAATCTTTGTTATTCATCCATTAAAGCTTCAAGTGCAGCCTTGTAATTTGGTTCGTCAGCTATTTCTTGAACTTGTTCGGTGTATTTTACAATACCTTTTTCGTCTAAAACAACAACACATCTAGAAAGTAAAGCCTCTAAAGGTCCATTTGTAAAGGTTAGGCCATAGTTTTTTCCAAAACTCCCATCTTTATAATCTGATAAAGAAATAACATTGTTTAAGCCTTCAGCACCACAAAATCTATTTAAAGCAAACGGAAGATCTTTAGAAATACACAACACTTTGGTATTGTCTAATTCTGAGGCTTCCTCATTAAATTGTCTAACCGATTTTGCGCAGGTACCTGTATCGACACTAGGGAATATGTTTAAAACAACTTTGCGTCCCGAATAATCACTCAATGATTTAGTTTTTAAATCTGTTGAAGTCAACTTAAAATCAGGTGCTTTTGTTCCTACTTTTGGAAGTGTTCCAGAAGTTTGTATTGGGTCTCCATGAAAAGTTACTGTTGCCATAATATCTATATTTTTTTTATTTCTATAAAAATACTAAATTATTAAGAGTTTTATTACATGGATTCCGGGATTTATCGGTCCAATTTGTTAAATAGTGTTAAAGAGAAAAGTGTATTTATAGTTCTTTCAATAATTAAATTAAAGTGGTTTTTAAAAATGTTAATAGGATAAGATATAATGGGCTGGTGGCTATCTATTTATCCATAGAGGATTTGTTAAACAAAAGTTAGTTTATTGTTAAATGGGAAATTGAAACATCTAAACTTAAGAAAGAGCGCGTAGATATAGCATTGAATCTAATAACACAAAAAACCTTTATTATGAAATTATCAAACAAATTATTTGGAGCCTTATTATTAACTTGCTTTTTAGGATTTTCGCAAATCACTACTGCACAAACAACAGATAGTAATACCGATACTAAAACAGAGGAAACTACTAAAGTTCAAAAAAAATCTCAATTGAAACAAGACTCTGAAGTGAAACAAGATAAATCTGAATTGAAGGCCAGAGAAGAAAAAGCAATTGAAACCAAGGTTGCGAAAGAAGAGAAAATGGATAGTGATAAAGAATAATTATCAAAACCCATTTAACAAAACAGCCTCTTAAATTTAATTTAAGAGGCTGTTTTATTTATCTGTAAATTTCTATTAAGAATCAATAGAACCAAGAACACGTTTCATAAAGCTGTTTAAAGCTTCCTTTTTTGGCGTTCCTTCTTTTATCATTTTGTTCACTTCAATGGCACCGTACATATTGGAGATAAGTTCGCCAATAACGTCTAGTTCTTCATCTTTTAAGGAAGAAACTTCTGTAAGCGCTTCAAGTGTTTCTATAGTTTCCACTACAAAATCTTCATCGTTTTCCTCAATAAACTGTGTGAGGTGTTTTATAATTGGCAGTTTCATATATAATTAGTTTACGCTATCAACCAATTCCTTTAAAACCTCAATCTTGTTTGTTTGCACTTGATTTACGAAATCTCCTTTTTTAAAGGTTGCAAAGGTTGGTAAATTATCAACGGTTGCAAGTTTTCTAGATTCGGTAAATTTTTCTGCATCTACAATAACAAAAGTTTTACCATCATTCTCTGAAGCTAATTTCTTGAATTTTGGTTTCATAATTCTACAATTTCCACACCAAGTTGCAGAAAACTGAACAACAACCGTATCGTTATTATTTATAATATCTTGTAAATTGTCTTGATCTAATTCTTGTACCATATCCTATAAATTTTT
>NZ_DATGNO010000007.1:0-12777 GCF_035306705.1 Xanthomarina sp. | reverse complement strand
TATCAAGGAAAGTATTAATTACGCTATTAGAAAAACCACATATCCTGTTTCTACCGAAACCATGGGTCTTATTTTTAAAAATGAAATCTACGAAATTGCAGCCATTCATAAATTACAACTCAATCTTTACGATTTGGATGGGGGTTTGATAAAATCTTCCAAAGCCACTTTTGAAACAGATTCTCTAACAAAATGCTTGAGTGCCGATGTTTTAAACACCTTGGCCAACACTATAGAACATAGGCATGTAAGTAAAACCGTGGAAAATAATGAGGTTTTTTTATCATCTTATTCCTATATAACAGATCATCAATTTAAACCTTTGGCTATTTTAAATATTCCCTATTTAGAGAATGACGATTTTTTAAATAAAGAACTAAATGAGTTTTTAGTGCGTTTAGGTTATGCGTATATACTCATGTTAATTATCGCTATTACCTTGGCTTATTTTCTTTCCAAATACATTACCAAGTCCCTTAAAACCATTAGCGATAAAATAAATGAAACCAGACTTGAGAAACATAATAAAAAAATAGAAATTGGTGCTACTAGCGAAGAAATTGCCACCTTGGTTAGAGCCTATAACAGGATGATAGATGAGCTCGAGGAAAGTGCCGTTAAATTAGCAAAAAGTGAACGAGAGCAAGCCTGGAGAGAAATGGCAAAACAAGTGGCCCACGAAATAAAAAATCCTTTAACGCCCATGCGTTTAACGGTGCAAAGTTTTCAGCGTAAGTTTGATACAAACGACGAGCATATTTATCAGAAAGTAGATGAATATTCTAAAACGCTTATTCAACAAATAGATACCATGAGCGCGATAGCTTCGGCATTTTCAAATTTTGCCAAAATGCCCGCCCAACAAAATGAAGTTTTAAATCTAGTAGAAATTACTAGATTGGCCCTAGATATTTTTAGTGAAGATTATATCGAGTTTATTGCCGATAGCGACAGAATTATGGCCCGATTTGACAAAGCGCAACTTATACGCGTCATTAACAATTTAGTCAAAAATGGTATTCAGGCCATTCCAGATAATCAAAAGAATAAAAAAATTATAGTCAGAGTATATGAAGATGTAGAGACTATAAACATCAGTATTTCAGATAATGGCGTGGGAATTTCAGAAATAAACTCACAAAAGATTTTTGAACCTAAATTTACAACAAAGTCAAGTGGAATGGGACTTGGGCTTGCCATGGTAAAAAACATTGTGGAAACTTATAATGGAAGTATTACTTTTACATCTAAGAAGGATGTAGGTACTACTTTTAAAGTAACTTTCCCAAAAGGATAATATCAAGTAATTAACTTAAAACAACATACAATGAGTTTCGAACATATTTTAGTTGATTTCCAAAATGGAATTTCAACCCTTTCTATTAATAGACCAAGTAAATTAAACGCTTTAAACAAAGCGACAATTCAAGAATTGCACGATGCTTTAGATACTGCAAATAAGGACAAAAAAACCAAAGTAATTATTATAACAGGAAGTGGGGAAAAAGCTTTTGTTGCAGGAGCAGATATTAGCGAGTTTGCTCATTTTGATGTAAAAAATGGTGGAAAATTAGCTGCTAAAGGACAAGAATTACTGTTCGATTTTATTGAAAATTTATCCACGCCAGTTATTGCTGCTGTTAATGGTTTTGCCTTAGGTGGCGGATTGGAATTGGCTATGGCCTGCCATTTTAGAGTGGCTAGTGATAATGCCAAAATGGGACTTCCAGAAACCTCTTTAGGAGTTATTCCTGGGTATGGCGGAACGCAGCGTTTACCACAATTAGTTGGAAAAGGTCGCGCAATGGAAATGGTTATGACGGCTGGAATGATTGACGCCAGCCAAGCTTTAGCCTATGGTTTGGTAAACCATGTGACCACTTTAGAGGAATTATTACCACTTGCTGAAAAAATAGCTGGTAAAATTATGAGAAATTCATCTGTGGCCATTAAAGGAGCCATTAAAGCGGTTAATGCCAATTTTAAAGATGGTGTCAATGGTTTTGAAGTGGAAATTGAAGAATTTGGAAACTGTTTTGGAACTGAGGATTTTATTGAAGGAACTACGGCTTTTCTAGAAAAACGCAAAGCAGATTTCCCTGGGGAATAATCTTATTTTAAAAGACTTCTTAAAAATAAAAAATGCGATTTCAAAATTTGAAATCGCATTTTTTATTTATAAACTGAATAGAATTAATTGTCTATAATTGTTAATTCGTCAATGATAGATTGAGCATTTGAATATTTGTCTATCAACCAAAGAACGTATCTAATATCTACGTTAATGGTACGTTGTAAATCATCATCAAAAATAACATCTCCAGCCATAGCTTCAATATTACCGTCGAAAGCCAATCCAATAATTTCACCTTTCCCATTAATTACAGGAGAACCAGAGTTTCCACCAGTAATGTCGTTATCGGTTAGGAAGTTTACAGAAAGCTCGCCTTTTTCGTTGGCATAACGTCCGTAATCTTTTGTTTCGTAAATGTCTAACATGTGCTGAGGTAAATCGAATTCAGGATCGTTAGGCTTGTATTTTGCTACCATTCCTTTTAAGGTTGTGTAGTTATTAATTGCAGCATCGTTGGTTTTATCGTTATCTGTAGGAAGAGCTCTTACTTTTCCGTAAGATAAACGTAAGGTAGAGTTAGCATCCGGATATTGAATACTGCTTAATCCAGAAACGCGTAAACCTTCAACCAACAATCTAAAAGATCTTTGGTAATCGTTTTCAGCTTGTACCAAACTTTCTGGTTTTTCACGATATTTATTAAGTAAGGCAGTCGATAACTTATAAAGTTCATCGTTTTCAATAACCGCTTTATCTGGAGACTTTAAAAAAGCTTCTACTTTTTCCTTTGAAGCAAATATGCTCGAATCGAAAATAGAATTAACGTAAGCTGTAAAGTCGTTATTGTTTTCACTTCCTACTTCAGTTACTAATTCTGGTAATGAATAATTGGATTTTGTAACATACAATTCCAATTGTTTAGCCAACACTTCTTTTTCCAAAGGCAAATAAATATCCTTATAAGAATTATCTACAAAGCCTTGTAATCTTGGAAGCATTTCTTCGCGTTTAGCTTCGTTAGCATCTGCGTAATTCTCGAAAGCAGTACCCAATCTGTAAGGTAAAGCAGCAAAAGTACTAGAACGCAACATGCCAACTAAGTAGTTGTCGTGTTTTGCTTTTTCGTTTGTTAGCGCATAATATTTGTTGATATCTGAAATAACATTGCCATACGTGGCTTTGTTTGCTTTTTTATTGGCCCATTTGTCGAATTTCTTTTCAACTTCGGTTTTTGTTTCAACTGTTTTATGATCTGTTAAGGCTTCAATCATTCCACCTCTGTTTTTCCAATAGTTGGCAATACTTGCATAGGAAGAAGCGTACATTAAATTTACGGCTTCGTCTTGATTCATATATTTTTTCATGACATCCATGCTTAATTTTGAGCCTTCAACCCAAGCAGGATATGCGTATTTTACGTTTTGCTCAACGCCTTGTGCAGGCATCCAACGGTTGGTTCTTCCTGGATATCCTAAAATCATAGCAAAATCGTCTTCTTTAACGCCATCAATACTTACTGGAAGATGGTATTTTGCTTTCATAGGGATGTTTGTAGCTGCATAATCTGCTGCATTTCCGTCAGCATCGGTATAAACTCTAAACAAAGAGAAATCGCCTGTATGTCTTGGCCACTCCCAGTTATCTGTGTCTCCACCATATTTCCCTACACTTTCTGGAGGTGTTCCAACTAAACGAACATCTTTATAATCTTCATAAACAAAATAGTAATACTCATTTCCTTGGTAGAAAGGACGTACAGAAACTGTGTATTTACCACCTTCGTTATTTTCTTGTTCTATTTTAGCAATTTCTTTGTTCACGGCAGCTTCGCGATCTTTTTCGCTCATGCTATCATTTACTTGAGATAAAATACGTTTGGAAACATCGTCCATTCTCACAAAGAAGCGCACGTATAAACTTTCTGGTTTTAATTCATCTTCAAAAGATCCAGCCCAATAACCGTTTTTTAAATGGTTTTGTTCTGATGAGGAAAGCTCAGCAATTGCTGAATATCCACAGTGATGATTAGTAAGTACTAAACCATTATTTGAAATAATACTTGCAGTACAGCCGCCATTAAATTGAACAATACCATCTTTTAAACTTTGGTTGTTGATACTGTAAATTTCTTCGGGAGTTAATTGAAGTCCCATTTTTTGCATATCGCGATAATTTAAACGCTCAATATGCATTAAAAACCACATACCTTCATTAGCCAATAATGGCGACATAAATGTCATTGAAAGAATGGTTAAGGATAAAATAAATTTTTTCATATTCTCAAGTTTAGTGATAATTGCAAAAATATTGAAAATATCTATAGTTAGCGTGCTTTTAGGGTGTTAAAAAGATGTTATAATTTCAATGCGGAAATAAAATGAAATTTAAGATTGATTACGTTTAAATAAACTTTCGTTTGCGTTTTTCTGTATGAAAAGTGGGTGTTTAAGCAATTAATTTAGAAAATAAAAACTGAGCCTACTTGTTGGCCAGGCAGGAGCGAAGTTATTCTTTTTTTAAATAAATTCAAGTATATGAGAATTTGTTAATAACCATTTTTAAAATCTTTCCAAATAAAGTTGGCCAATTCCAATTGCATTAAAAAATAATTTTAAGTATTATTGTCATTCAAAACCTACTATTACAATGAAGTTTTTAAAAGTTCTTTTCCTATTCTTGTTTCTTTCTAATACTATTTGTGAAACTGCCTTACATGCTCAAGATGCCCTAAACGCTGAAGATCTTAACTTAGACATAAGCATGACAGATGTGTTTAAAGACGATAGGAAATTCACAGATTTATCCTTTTCAGTTTCAGATAAAAACAAAGGTGTTTATCTAGTAAGACGCTATAATAAAGGTTATTATATTGAACATTACGATAGTAATTTAAATATTGTAAAAGAATACGATATTGAATTACATAAAAAAGAAGGTGATATTGAGAATGCTTTTTTAAGAGGTAATAACCTGTGTTTGATTGAATCATTTTATGATAAATCCACGAAAGAATTACAATATTATTCAAGAACTGCTCAAGATAATGAAGCGACCTTAAAAAGAGAATTTCTGTTTTCAATTCCCCTAAAAGATATTAAAAAACCTAATTATTTCTCACTTTTTACAACTTATGATTCAAAATCTGACGATGATGTTTTAGGAATGTTTAAAACCTCAATACATGCTAATTATATTGCTTTTACCATAGATATTTTAGATGATGCAGCAGAAAAACATTCTATTTTTGTTTTCGATAACAACTTGAATCCTATTTACCAAACGGAGTTTACACGTGGTATAAAAGACCGTAAATTCATACTTCAAAATATCGATGTTAGTGATGAAGATGGAACTGTTTACCTGTTAGGAAAAACCTTTACTAAAGACAAAAAACAAAAGAATTCTGGTGGCAAATATCAATTTGAACTTTATAAGATTAAAAAGGATCATCAAATGTCGGTGGTTTTCGATTCTGGAGATAAGTTTATTGGTTCATTAACAACTAAGAAAGGAGACGATTATCTTTTTTGTGTAGGATTTTATTCTTTGAAGAATGATAACCGTTATAAAGGTTTGGTTCATCTAGCTATTGATCCAAATGATTTAACCATTAAATCCACAAAATACACCCCATTTACCAGTCAGTTTATCATTGATAAATATGGAAAAACAAAAGATAAGGAGTTGAAAAACATTGTTTTTAGAGAAGTTTTTATTACAGATACCAATGAAGCTGTTATTCATGCAGAAGAGTTTTTTATTGAAGTAACCCAAACTATGGGAGCTAATGGAATGATGGGAGGACAGAATAGAACCTATCATTATCGCGATGTTATTTGTGCTAAAATTTCTTCCGGTGGAGAATTAATCTGGGCACGAAACATTAATAAAAAACAAACGTCAGGAAATCTCGATAGATATTTGTCTTTTTCGTCAACACATGTTAATGGGAAAAGTTATTTGTTTCTAAATTCTAATGGGAAAGTTAAAAAATTAAGTAACGACAGAATCGAGTTTAGAGGAGGAAGTAGTAATAAAGCAGATTTAACAGCCGTAGTAATAAATGATGAGGGAGATTTTGATTTTGCTTATGTTTTAGATTCAGATAAAGCCGAAGTTCCTTTTGAAGCTGGAGCCGCAGTTATGACAGAAAAAGGAAAATCGCTAGTGTTTAAAGGTCGTGTAGGAAATAAAAAGCAATTGCTTAAAATCTCCGTCGATTAATTATTTTTCGCCTTCCCATTCAGCATAAAACTGTTCAAGATATTGAACCATAAATTCATGTCTGTTAGCAGCAATTTGCTGACCAGTTTTGGTGTTCATTCTATCTTTCAGCAAAAGTAATTTTTCGTAAAAATGATTGAGTGTTGGAGCTGTTGACTTTTTGTATTCCTCCTTGCTCATGTTGAGGTTTGGTTGAATGTCTGGATTATAAAGTGCTCGGTTTTTAAAGCCGCCGTAATTAAAAGTTCTGGCAATACCAATGGCTCCAAGTGCATCCAATCTGTCGGCATCCTGTATAACATCTAGTTCGGGGGATTTGAATTTTTGAGTCTCGTTCCCTCCACCATATGAAATATTCTCAATTATTAGAATGACGTGTTCCATAACGTTTTTTTCAACTTGTATGCTGGTTAAAAACTCTCGAGCTAGTTTTGGTCCAATGGTTTCGTCGCCATTTGTAAATTTGCTATCTGCAATATCATGCAATAAAGCGCCAAGTGAAACAATAAACGAATCCACATCTTCTTTATTAGAGATGAGTAAGGAATTGTTATATACTCTTAAGGTATGAAACCAATCGTGACCACCTTCGGCATCCACAAGTGTATCTTTAACAAATGCTATGGTTTTTTCAATCTGTTCTTTTTGGGTCATTAAACAGCCGGTTCCACCCATTTAAACTGATAGGAGTTTGCAGGGATTTTCATGCGTTCGGAAAGTCTTGATAATCGCGATGGAAGTTTCATTAAATAGTCGCGTGCTTTTTCGGCTTCATCGGATAGGTTGGTAATTTTATCAATTTCCCAACGTACAATAAGTTTTTCCAAGATATCCACATAATCTTTAGAGGTATAAACCCCTAGACGTTGTGCTGTGTTGGAAAATTCTTCGAAAGCAGACCCTATTTTCCCGCCAGATTCTCTTAAAAAATGTGCTGGCATGGTAATTTTTAATTTCATCATGTGTTGAAATGCCATCATCATTTGGTTTGGATCCACTGCAAAAATACGTTCTACAAATTCGCAATAAGCATGGTGGTGTCTCATTTCGTCTCCAGAAATAATCTTACACATTTTGCTTAATTGCTTATTTCCTCTGTCTTTAGCAAGTTTGGCTACACGATTGTGAGAAATATAAGTAGCTAATTCTTGAAAACTGGTATATAGAAAGTTTTTGTATGGATCTTGATCTGTACCAATATCAAAACCATCAGCAATAAGATGATGTGTGGTTTTTTCAATTTCCTTCATATTAACACGTCCGGAAAGGTAGAGATATTTGTTTAGAACATCTCCATGACGGTTTTCTTCGGCCGTCCAATGTCTTACCCATTTACCCCAGGAATTTCTTCCAACTTGGTCAACACCTTCAACATCCATGAGCCACGATTCGTAAGTTGGCAAAGCCTCTTCTGTAATCATATCTCCAACTAAAACCACCCAAAAATCGTAAGGAAGTTCTTTGGACAGTTCTCTAATTTCTCTTACTTCTTCAAAAAAGTTATCACCTTCAGAATTAGGTAAAAAGTCTGTTGGTTGCCAAATACTATCTACAGGAATCAAATATTTTTCGATTAAAGATTCGACGTCCTTCTCTAAATGGTTCATTACTTCCAATCTCACATTTTTTAACGACATAATTTAGAATTTTAAGGGTTTATACTTGAGCCTATTGTAGTTTCTAGGTGCTTAATGAGCTCCTGTTTATCTTCAAAGTTAGATAATTTTATAGGTTCGTGAACAGTTAATTTGATATGATTTCCAATTCCCATAGGAAATTTGCCATATTTTAACATTTTCCAAGAATTATTTATGCTGATCGGAACAATAATAGCCGAAGGGATTTTCTTGAATAACACTTCCAGTCCTTTTGTTTGAAATGGTTTTGGATGTCCATCTTTACTTCGCGTACCTTCAGGAAAAATAACCGCAGCACGCTTGTTGTTTTCTATGTATTCACCAAATTTCATAATAGCTGGCAAGGCTTGTCTTGGATTTTTTCTATCGATTAAAACCGAACCTCCATGACGAAGATTATAAGAGACGCTTGGAATGCCTTTTCCCAATTCTTTTTTACTGATAAATTTGGGATGATGTTTGCGCATATACCACATAATGGGAGAAATGTCGTACATACTTTGGTGATTTGCCACGATAATCAAAGGCTGATCGGTAGCTATTTTATAAGGATTATGAAAGCTGTATCTCGTGCCTAAAATATTGGTGCATCGCATAATAAAAAACTGGAGCAAATCCACACTTTTTTTATGTGCTTGATATCCTAAAACATTAAAACAAAACCATTGAATGGGATGAAATATCGCTAAAGTCAGTAAAAATACGACCGCGTAAATAGATGTTAAAATAAAAGCTATTAGTTTTTGCATGCTACAAAATTAAGAAAATATAAGAGCTTACAAACATTAATATATGGGAATGCATATATTATTTTGGCAGTCAAAACCTGTTGGAGGCATTACTGCTAAGCAATCTGAAATAGCTCCACATTCCATATTGTAAGTGGCTTCCATGCTATTGAAGTTGTTAACCATATCCGTCAACTCTAAAGTATCGATAGAGGTGGTATAAATTAAATATTCCCATGCACCTCCACAAGGTTTACTTCCGAAGGCGATAAATCGACATTCAAAATCATCATTACATATCGAAGTTTCAGCAAAGGCGCGTATGTTTTCTCGTAATTCGTTTAATTGCATTTGCCTATTAGTACAGGAAGAAGATTTATCGTCTGAATCTGAACAACCAAGAATCGCTAAAAAAATAAATTTCGAAATAATTAAATTAGTTATAAATGAGAGTTTCATAAGGTTCTTTTTAGACGTATTTATGATATAATATTAAACGTTCAAGTGAAGATGTAAAAAAACCACGATTTATATCGTGGTCTTAAATGTTTTAAAGTTTTTTCTATTTATAAAGAAATGACTTTGAAAATTTTTAACAATGCGTGTTAAAAGCATCTACTAAATTTGCTGCAATTACTTCTGCTGGACGTCCTTCAATATGGTGACGTTCTAACATGTGCACCAATTCGCCATCTTTAAATAAAGCAATACAAGGAGAACTTGGAGGAAATGGAACCATGTGTTCTCTAGCTTTATCAACAGCTTCTTTATCTACACCTGCAAAAACAGTCACTAAATTATTAGGGTGTTTTGCATTTTGAATACTCATACTAGCTCCTGGACGTGCATTGGCTGCAGCGCAACCACAAACGGAGTTTATTACAACTAAAGTGGTTCCTTCTTTTGCTAACGCATTGTCAACAGCTTGGGCAGTATGTAATTCTTCAAATCCAACTTTGGTTAAATCTTCGCGCATTGGTTTTACTAATTCTGCTGGATACATATCTTTTAATTTTTAAGGTTATTATTTTAAACCGCAAAGATACGGAAAAAGTAATCAGTTGAATGTGGTTATTAGCAGACTTTTAACGCTCTTAAAAATTTAATGAGAACTTTAATTTTATGGCGTTTAGGTAACATTTCTACTAAAAAAACAACTAACAATAGTATATTTACGCAAAATTTAAAAATGAGGCATTCTCATTTGGTAAACCTGTTTTAGAAACTAATGGATTTTCTAAATTAAGTAATCTAGAACAGGGTATTGAATCTTTAAAAATAAAAGTAATACATGAATTTTTCAAAATGGATTGGTGCTGCTATAGGATGGTCTTTTGGAGGCCCTATTGGAGCTATTTTAGGAATGGTTTTAGGAAGTGTTGTCGACGGGTTTTCTAAAGGAACCATCAAGGTAGATACCCAACAAACCTACCAAAGAGCTAGGCAAACCCAATCTGGCGACTTTGAAGTTAGTTTGTTGATTCTGGCATCCATAGTTATAAAAGCAGATGGACAACAAGACCAACGAGAATTGGACTTTGTACGTCAGCAATTTGTTGGCATGTATGGTAAGGAAAGAGCTAATCGGGCTTTTAAATTGTTTAAAGAATTGAATAAACAGGATATTCCAACGCGCCAGGTTTGTTTACAAATTAGACAAATGATGGATCATCCGTCACGTTTACAATTGCTCCATTTCTTGTTTGGAATAGCAAAGGCTGATGGGGTTGTGGTTGAAAATGAGGTAAAAACGATTGAGACTATTGCAAATTATTTAGGCATCAGTCATCAAGATTTTGAAAGTATCAAAGCCATGTTTTATAACAGTAGCGATAATGCCTATAAAATCCTTGAATTAACCAAAGAAGCTACTGTTGGTGAAATAAAAACAGCTTACCGAAAAATGGCAAAGAAATATCATCCAGATAGGGTCATTCATTTAGGAAAAGAACATCAAAACGGAGCTGAGGAAAAATTCCGTCAGGTTCAAGGGGCTTATGAGCAGTTGCAGAAGGAGCGAGGGTTTTAACCCCGAAACAAGAAGAAATCATCTTTCATGTCTTCTATTTGAGCATCTTCATTGGTAATAATATAATGGATGGCCTTGGACGTAAATTCATCTCCTTTTTGGGTTAAGGATACCACGTTATTATCAATTAAAATCATGTTGTTTTTTAAGGCGAGATCCAAAACTGTTTTAGCTCTAACTTGTTGCCAATTGATATGTTCCTGTAAATGATTTACATGTCGCTCGCGAACTTCGGAATGATTTTTTAAATGAAGTAAGAAGGTCAATAAAGATACTTCCGTACGTTGTTGTTTTTCTCGATACATTACGGCAATAAGACCTTTGCTTGGAGCGAATAAATAAATAAATAAAAACAGTAAACCCAGCATGGTTGTGATGGATCCTGCAATGGAAGCATCCAACCAATGTGCCAACCAATAACCTGAAATGGCACCAAACACCCCAAAAACAATAGCTAAACCAAGCATCTTTTTTAAGTCTGTTGTCAATAAATAAGCGCTAGCAGCAGGAGCAATCATTAAGGCTACGACTAGAATAGCACCCACAGCATCGAAAGCTCCAACGGTTGTAACTGAAGCAACCGTCATTAATCCGTAATGAATTATAGCTGGCGAAAACCCTAAGGAGGCTGCAAGGCCTGCATCGAAAGTGCTTACTTTTAATTCTTTAAAAAAGGCAAACAATAAACCAATGGTGATGCTTAAAATAATTCCAATAACCCATAAAGATTTTGGACCGATATCCATTCCACCAATAAAGATTCTATCGAAGGGAGCAAACGCTAATTCACCTAACAACACAGCATCAATATCTAAATGGATGTCGTTGGCGTTTTTGGCAATTAAAATAACCCCAATACTAAAGAGCGCGGGAAAAACCAAGCCAATGGCCGTATCTTCTTTTACCAAGCCTGTTTTTTGAATACGTTCTACTAGGATAACTGTTATTACACCTGTTATGGCAGCTAGCAAAATTAATAAAGGCGAATTAAGATCTTGAGTAATAAAAAACCCAACTACAAGTCCTGGTAAAATAGAATGACTGATAGCGTCGCTAATCATGGCCATTTTTCTAAGCACTAAAAAAGTTCCTGGAATAGCACAAGCAATGGCTACCAAGCTAGCAATTAACTGTATTTCCAATTGTGCGTTATTCATCTTTTATAGCTTGTTGATTATATAGATTGGCTGCTGTTTCAAAACCTTTTTTGGTTAAACTCCACATAGTTCCATCTAAGGTCACATAGTCTTTATCTACTAATTTCTGAAGTGTTTTTCGTGTATAGCCTTGGAAATTGTTTAAGATTTTAATGGTATGTGGATGCGAAATATTATCGTGGGTTTCTGCAATATGATACATGAATGCCAAAGTTTTTTGAAGTTGTAAATCGCGTCTGTTGGCAATAAATCTAATTTGACGAAATAACAAGCCGCGACCTGGTGAGAATATAAAGGAAAAAACCACAAATACAGAAGCCACAATTACAATTACGGGTCCTGTGGATAGATTATTTTGACTGGCACTGATGGCTGTTCCAAATACGCCCGAAAGCGCACCAAAAATAGCAGCTAACAACACCATTTTTGACAAGCTGTTTGTCCATTGTCTTGCTGCTGCTGCTGGAGCTAAAAGCATGGCACTCATTAAAACCACTCCAACAGTCTGCAAGCCTAATACAATAGCTAAAACAATAAAGGATGTGATAAGGATGTCTATGAAATTAATATTAAAACCAAGGGTTTTTGCATAGTCTGCATCAAAAAGGAACAATTTAAACTCTTTCCAAAAAAACAACAAAACCAATAGGCAAAGTCCGGTAATAATAGCCATGAGCCAAACGTCGCTTTCCACTAAAGTGGCGGCTTGACCAAATAAATATTTATCCAATCCTGCTTGATTGGCATTGGGTTGTTTTTGAATGAAGGTTAATAACAACATTCCAAATCCAAAAAATAAAGAAAGAATTAAGCCTAAGGCGGTATCTGATTTTAAATGGGTTTTGGTAACAATGCCTCTAATCCAAAAGGTTCCTATTAAACCACTTACCAACGCTCCAAGAAGTAAGGTATTGGTGTCTTTGGATCC
>NZ_DATGNO010000006.1:0-3483 GCF_035306705.1 Xanthomarina sp. | reverse complement strand
AAAGAGTCTGAAATAAATTTCAAAACCGTTTATAAATTTCAAGAAGATGGAAATCTTGTTTATCAATCTCAACTTGATGAATCGAAAAAACTACGGAAGCTTCGGCTTTACTTTTCTTATCCAAACAAGACCGTTTTAATTAAATCTATTCGTCTTAAATCTGGAAATGAGGTAATTTCAATTCCTTTACAAAAATTTAAAAATCGATCAGGTATCAAAATCATTGAACGGCCTAACGATTTAAAGCTTGAAGTACTTGTTGGAAGTGGTTATATTGAGCTTCCTAAAACTTATATTTACAGATCAGACTTTAAAAATATATACCAACTGGTTGCACCGACTTTATTGCTATTATTTTTAATTTTTCTAGTTTTAAAAAGCCTGAAGCCAATAGATATTGAACCATTCACTAAAACAAGCGTAACTCTATCCTTGCTTGTTTTAACTATATTTTTGCCTGACCCTATTTATAATATAGCCTTAATAGTAATAGGTGTATTACATATAAAAGATGTGTCATGGAAAGCCATTAAAGAACAAAAAATAAATCTTATTGTTTTAGGCTTTTTTATAATTTATATAGTGAATAACCTTATTGTCTCTGAAGAAGGATTTAAAGAAATAGCTACCGTTGAGCGTTTTTTACCATTTTTTGTTTTAGCTGTTGTGTTACCATCCATAGCCCATAGAAAATATTTATCTCTATTTCCTGTTTCTGCATTTGTACTTGGATTTGGCTTTTTATTGACTTCAATTTTTGATGTTTATATTCATCAGAATTTTGAGTTTTTATCTTTCGAATATTTTTCAAAATACTTGCATCCTGTATATTTTTCTTATCTCCTATTCTTTTCTATATGCTTTATAGATTTAAACTATAAAGGCAAGCACAAGTATTTTTTAGAATTTGTTTTGTTTGTCTTTTTAATTTTTAGTGGATCTAAAATGGTCTTTTTATTGTCCTTGATTGTTGTTTTTATAAATTTGCTTAAGAATAGAAAAACAGTGATTTTAATTTTACCATTAGTTTTAATTGTAGTTTTATTTTCACCGTTTAAAAATCGGTTTGATGAAATTTTAAACAAAGAGGATTTCACTGTTTTAAATGAGAAACATATTGAAAACTCTAATGATGCAAGAGTTAGCGGGCTAACGCTGCGCTTATTATTATGGCGTGAATCCTTGGCAACTATGAGTGGATTTGATTATGTTTTTGGGAAAGGAGTTACCAAACAAACCAACAGGCTCCTTGAAAACAGATTAGTTAATTTAGGGCTGTTAAACCACAAAAGCTTTAATCCACATAACCAATATGTAGATACATTTTGGCGGACGGGTGCTTTAGGCTTAATATTTTTAATTTTGATTCCTATTTATAGTTTAGTTATTGGAATAAAAAGAAAAGATAAATTAATAATTCAGTTTTCATTATTTATGTTTGTTGTTATGTGGTCGGAATCTATTTTTGGAAGAGTCAACGGAGTCTATTTTTTTACCACAGTAATCTTAATACTTATGAATTCAAATAAAATCAATGAAAATAGCCATATTAGGAACTAGAGGAATACCCAATAATCATGGTGGTTTTGAACAGTTTGCGGAATATTTTTCAGTTTATTTAGCCAGCAAAAGCCATGATGTTTATGTTTATAACTCCCATGACCATGCTTATCAGGATAAAAAGTTTAAAGGCGTAAACTTAATTCATTGTTATGATCCCGAATCTAAACTGGGAACAGCAGGTCAATTTATTTATGATTTGAATTGTATCTTGGATTCACGGAAAAGAAATTTTGACGTTATCTTACAGTTAGGATATACTTCAAACTCTATCTGGCATTGGTTGCTTCCTAAAAAGCCTGTTATTATCACTAATATGGATGGAATGGAATGGAAGCGTTCTAAATACTCTCCTAAAGTTAGAAGATTTTTAAAATATGCTGAAAGGTTGGCTGTTAAGTCAAGTGACTATTTAATAGCGGATTCTATTGGGATCCAAGATTATATTTCCAAGAAGTACAATAGAACCTCAGAGTTTATTGCCTATGGAGCAACTGTTTTCGAAAATCCAAACGCTCAAGTTTTGTCGAAATATAAGGTTGAAACAAATAAATATTGTGTTCTAATAGCAAGACTTGAGCCAGAGAACAATATAGCAACAATTGTGGAAGGTTATCATAAATCTGATACAACACACAGTTTAATTGTTTTTGGCACTTTAAACGACTTTGGAAACAAGCTTCAAAAGAGATATAGCACTGATAAAAGGATTCAGTTCGTAGGTGCAAATTATAATCAGGAAGAACTTAATAATTTAAGATTTTATTCCAGGTATTATTTCCACGGTCATTCTGTTGGAGGTACAAATCCATCCTTATTAGAAGCTATGGCATCTAATACACTTATTATAGCTAATAACAATATTTTCAATAAAAGTATACTAGGAGAAAATGCATATTATTTTGATAATGCTGACGATATTTTTAACATGATGAATAAAGATAGCTTGTTTGCCCAAAAGGAAGCGTATGCGACCAAAAACATTAAAAAAATTGAAAACCTATATAGTTGGAACATTATTAACTTAGCCTATGAGGATTATATTTTAAAAAAAATAGAGAAGTAAATGCTAGATACTTTTAGATTAAAGACACTTTTCACTAATTATCAAGCTATAATTATAGGCTTTATTCTATTTAGTTTTGGTTTTGATTTTATAGACAAAATAGGAATGTTTTATTATTTGGATTTAATAAAACTAAATAGAGTTTTAAAAGCAATATTCCTTTTATATTCTTTGATGTTTATTTTAACACATTTTAAATATGTATATAAACATTTAAAACTTTTATTAGGTTTTCTTTTATTGTTATCTCTTATTTTTCTTTTAAAAAATAATTTCACTGCACTTTATGTAAATGAATATATAAGATACATATTTCCAATACTTGTGTTTCCATTATTATATTTCGTACATTTTAATACAGAACAAAATTTTTCAACGAAGCTTTACAAACTTTTTAAAGGGTTTATTGTTTTAAATTCGGCCTTAATTTTCATTGGTTTATTTTTTGATATAAGAGTTTTTCAAACCTATCAATTTGCGCGATTTGGATATAATGGAATTATTTTAAGTCAAGGTTTTACTCCTTATTTTTATTTATGTGCCACAACTTTGTTTTGGGTATTTAAGGATAAAAAATTGATTTTATTTACTTTAATAATTTCTGGATTGTCTGGGATTAAAGGCGTGTTTTTCGCTGAATTCTTGCTTTTAAGTCTGTTGATTATTTTTGATTCTAACCTTAATAAATTGCTTAAATTTAAAACACTAATCCTTGCATCCATTATCTTTATTGGGTTGGTAGTAGGGTTGTTTCTTACACCTCTATTTCAGGACGTGATTAAATCTGATGGTTTATTCGCAGCAATTTTCTCATATAGAACGGACAATACTTTAGAACTTTTCAATGAAATATCATC
>NZ_DATGNO010000005.1:0-24649 GCF_035306705.1 Xanthomarina sp. | reverse complement strand
CTTAACATAAGCAACATTGCGAACAATAATCTGCTAAGATTTTTCATATTCAAATATTTAATTTTTAAGTGTTAATTGTAAGCAAAAGTAAGTTGTTAAATATTATTAACAAAGACAAATATAGAAAAATATTGAATAATTTACCTAAAATCTGCCTGTTTGTCTAAAATTTTTAAATTATTTCTAAAGTTTTCCCCACTTTTATGAAGGCCTGTATGGCTTTATCAAGGTGTTCCTTTTCGTGTGCAGCCGACAACTGTACGCGTATTCGCGCTTTTTCTTGTGGCACTACAGGGAAAAAGAATCCAATAACATAAATTCCTTCTTTTAAAAGTAAATTTGCCATGGTTTGAGCTAATTTAGCATCATAAAGCATTACTGGAACAATTGCAGAATCACCTTCTACTATATCAAATCCAGCTTCTTTTACGCCTTTTTTAAAATATTTGGTATTCCAATCCAATTTATCTCTTAATGATGTATTGCCTTTTAGCATCTCGAACACCTTTAAAGATGCTCCAACAATTGCCGGTGCCAGAGAGTTAGAAAACAGATATGGTCTAGAGCGTTGGCGTAAGACTTCAATAATTTCTTTTTTACCTGTGGTATAACCCCCCATGGCTCCCCCTAGAGCTTTTCCAAGAGTTCCTGTAATAATATCAATTCTACCTAAAACCCCTTTTTCTTCTAAGGTTCCAATACCCGTTTCTCCTATAAATCCTGTAGCATGACATTCGTCAATCATTACTAGGGCATCATACTTATCGGCTAAATCGCAAATTTTGTCCAATGGCGCTAATAAACCATCCATAGAGAAAACCCCATCTGTAACAATAATTTTAAATCGGGCATTATTTTTATTCGCCTCTATTAATTGTTTTTCCAGATCGGCCATATCATTATTTTGGTAGCGATATCTTGCGGCTTTACACAATCTAACACCATCAATAATAGATGCATGATTTAGGGAATCTGATATAATAGCGTCTTCTGCCCCAAATAAAGGCTCGAAAGCACCTCCGTTCGCATCAAAAGCTGCGGCATATAATATCGTGTCTTCAGTATCGTAAAATTCAGCAATTTTACGCTCTAATTCTTTATGAATATCTTGAGTTCCACAAATAAAACGAACAGAAGACATTCCAAACCCGTGCGTATCCATAATATCTTGAGCTGCTTTTACAACTTCTGGATGCGACGATAGACCTAAATAATTATTCGCACAAAAATTTAAAACGGTTTCCCCTGTATCCAAGGTTATTTCTGCTCCTTGTGCCGAAGTAATTATACGTTCGGTTTTATACAAGCCATTGTCTTTTATGTCCTGAATTTCTTTTTCTAAATGTTCTTTGATTTTTCCGTACATGTGTTCTTGGTTTTTACAAATTTAAAATTCTTTTACTTCAATACTATCATTTATATATACAAGTATTTTTTTTGTCACTTTTATATCCATCTCCATCAAAATATTTTCATATTCCTCTAATTGTTTTAAATGTTTTTTATCTTCTGCTCCTGTTTTATAGTCTATTAAAGCCACATTGTTTTCAGTTTCAAAAACCAATCTATCCGGGCGATACATTCTTCCAGATTTTGCTAAAATATCACGTTCGTTATAAACAGATCCTTCTGCATTAAAATAAGAATTTAATTGAACATGGTTAACAATGTCTAATACAATCTTTTTTAAAACCTCAGCCTGATCTGCAGAAATTATATTGGCGTCCATGAAATCGTCCAGAACAAAATCCACATCCATCTGTGATTTTATTTGAGACATGATATTATGAATCAAATTTCCTTTTTCTAAGGCGTCTTCTTGCGCCGTATCCCACAAATATCCAGAATTAGTAACAATTTTTATGTTGTGCTCGTGTTTTGGAGTTGAAATAAAACGGGTTTGTTCTATTGTATCTATTGATATAGACTCGTTTTTAAACGTTTTTAATGGGTTTCCAAAATTATAAATCATTTGGTTCTCATGCCATAAATTTAAATGCATCAGATAGCTGATTAAAAATCCTGAATAGGTTTTATCATTGACTTCCCCTTTCGCTTTCACATCTTTTTTAGATATAATATGCAATTGCTCTACAGCTCTAGTTAAAGTTACATAAAGTAAATTAATATTATCCAGTTCTTGTTCTGCGCGATGTTCGTTATAAATCTGTTGTCCGATGTCCCCAAAATACTCAAAATCCTTATTAAAATTCAATAGAGTATATGGAAAATCCTGAAAACTCTCTCTATTTAACGGGAACCACTCCTTTGGTTCAATTTCTCTGTAAATGTCTAAGTCGGCAAACGGAAAGATGACCACAGGAAATTCCAATCCTTTAGACTTATGGATGGTCATTATTTGCACAGCTTCTTGTCCGGAAGGAGACACAATACTTAGATTGTCTTGCTTTTTTTCGAAGTGCTCGATGAATCCAGCCAAATCTGATAGTTTTTTCTGGGAATACTCAAACACAAAATCTAAAAAATACTGCACATAAGCATTGGAACTTTTTACTAATTTAAAATCTCTAACCACAGTTTCTGCCAATTCAAATAAGGACAATTGCAATAATTGGTTATGGTTTATATAGATGTCATAGGTTTCCAGTTGTTTTAATACGTCTGCCAATTCCAATTTAAGATGGCTTTCAAAAAAAGCATGTTTGTCTTCAATCTTAAAAACAGCTGCCAAATAATTTAAAACTTGGATCTTAATTTCGTTGTTTCTAGGTTCTTGCAAGAGTTTTAAAAAATTAATTATAAAACCGACTTCGGGAGAGTTTATTAACAATAAGGTTTCTGATGATATTAGGGGAATTTGCTGTTCATTTAAATAATTAGCAATGGCAATCCCTTCTTTTTTCCTTCTTACAAGAATGCAAATATCGCTGTAATCAAAACCATTATCCAATACGAATTGAATTCGTTCAAAGGTTTTTTCGGTATATACCTGAAAGGTGTCGTCTTCCTTTTCAATATCCAAAAACTCCAAACTCACATAACCTTCATTCTCTTTAGTAGGTTCTTGATAGGATGTTTGATACAATTCCGCATAATTTTTGTCGCTTAATTTAGATTGGGATAAAAACTCAAAAAATCCATTATTAAACTTTAAAACTTCTTGAAAACTTCTAAAATTTTGTGGTAAGGTAATCACCTCTTGCGAAACTTGAAACGGACTATTTGCTTTGTTAAATAAATTTATAAACTGCTCTGCTTTTCCTCCTCGCCATCTATAAATGGCTTGTTTGGCATCTCCTACCAGCATTACAGAGCCTTTTTGGTCGTTATTATTTTCTTGAGAAAGGCTGTTGTCTATTAAGGGTTTTAGGTTTTCCCATTGCAAAACTGAGGTGTCTTGAAATTCATCTATAAAATAATGTTTGAATTTATCCCCTAAGCGCTCATAAATAAAGGGTGTTGGCTGATTCTTTATTTCTTTACTAATAAGTGCATTAAACTCCGAAATAAGCACTTTGTTCTGTTCTTCCTTTAAGTTATTTAGTTCCTTATTAATCGCATTCAAAACGGATAAGGGCGTCATGTTTCTATAACAAGCTGTTAAAAACTTATAATGAAAAAGTGCTTTTTTAGTAGCGCTAAAAGCGGTCGCGATTTGAGGCTGAATCGTTTCAATTATAGATGCAATATCTGGCGAAACACGTTTCGGGTACAAGGTTTTGCTGTCTAAATCTTCTTGCCATTTTGCCTCAAAATTAACTGCAAAATTAGCTTCTGCCAACTTTTGAAAATGTTTGGGTAAGAAGCTTCCGGAAAAATCGTCAAATTGCAAACTACTTTCTTCAATCAGGGTCAAAACACCTTGAGCTTGTTGCACAAGTAGTTCATGAGTCGTTTTAAGATCTGCTCTTAATTGATTTTTTAGAGCTTTAAAATCGTCAAGGGTTTTATCTTTTAGTGTATTAATGAATGGCATATCATCTTCACCAACAAGAAGTTTTGAAATCTTATTGAAATCGAACGAAACATCCCAGCTTTTATCGTCGTCCGCTTTTTCAATAGCAAAATCTACCAAGATTTTAGTGAGTTCTTTTTCAGTTCCTGCCTTAGCTATTAATCGATCTACAGCTTCATTTAATAAAGTATCCTGATCCAGTTCTACTTCAAAATTCAAGGGCAATTTTAAATCGTAGGCAAAAGTTCTAATAATTCTATGTGTAAAACCATCTATGGTAGAAATATCAAACGCCGCATAATTGTATACAATGGAATTTAATATTTTTTTAGATTTCTCATGAATCGCCTCGGCGTCCATTCCTAATTCGTCACAAATAATTAAAAACATGTGGTTTGGATACTCTAAAATTTCTTCGGAAGAAAACGCAGTTAAAGTTTCAACAATACGTTCCTTCATTTCACTGGCAGCCTTATTGGTGAAGGTTATGGCCAAAATGTTCTTAAAAGCATCGTTAAAAGGCGATTTTAAAAGAATTTTTAAGTACTCTTTTACAAGCGTAAACGTTTTTCCACTTCCTGCCGAAGCATTATACACCAAAAAAGTACTTTTATTATCCATAAAACAGAAATTTGACACAAGATAAAGACTATCGATGATTTGATAGGTATTTATTATTTTTAATTCCTGTGATTTATCCGTAAATTTGAATGAATTAAATATTAACAATTAAAAACACATATATTATGGCTTTCGATTTACCGAAATTAAAATACGCATATGACGCTTTAGAGCCTCATATAGACGCAAGAACAATGGAAATACACCATTCTAAACACCATCAAGGATACACCAACAATTTAAACGCTGCTATTGAAGGCACGGATTTAAGCGGAAAAACCATTGAAAACATTCTAATTAATTTAGACATGGACAATAAAGCTGTTAGAAATAATGGTGGAGGTTTTTACAACCACTCTCTATTCTGGGATGTAATGAATCCTGAAGGAAAAGGGCGTTTATCTGGTCCATTAAAGGACGCTATTGAAGCGGCTTATGGTTCAGTTGAAGATTTTAAGGAAAAGTTTAGCAAAGCAGCTGCCACACAATTTGGTTCTGGTTGGGCTTGGCTATGTGTACACAAAGGAGGAAAAGTAGAAGTTTGTTCTACACCAAACCAAGACAATCCATTAATGCCAGGAACTGGATGTGGTGGTACGCCAATTTTAGGTTTAGACGTTTGGGAACATGCTTACTATTTAAACTACCAAAACAGAAGACCAGATTATATTAATGCGTTCTTTAACGTTATTAACTGGAATGAAGTTGAAAGACGTTATGCAGAGGCTAAATAAGTAAAAAACTTATATAAAAAGTCAAAAAGCAAATCTGAAGGGGTTTGCTTTTTTTTTGGATAAAATGAAACGATTGGAATTAATGACTTTGGAATTAGACAGCCAAGTGTTTATATGATGATGAAAAAACTTCGTGAGCCAATGGAAATTGATATAATCGTTGAACTTCGTTAAAAAGATAAGTAAGTCAGTAGATTCTCACTTACGTGTGGACTATAAATGAAAAAGGTGAACGAGTGTTCACCTTTTTTGCCCCAAATCTACCATAAACTTAACCTACTTATGTTATGGTAAGACCAAATATATAATGCTCTTCACTCTAAAAAAAAATAAATAGATAAACTGCTTATAAATCAGGATAAAAGAAGAATTTACCTGTATTAGAGCTACAAAATATCGAATAAGGCGCTTTCCCAGAATAAATTTAATAGAAAACTTTTTGAAAAAGGTATAAAATAAAAAAAGGCGAACGAGAGTTCACCTTTTTTTGCCCCAAATCTACCATGAACTTAACCTACTTATGTTATGGTACCTCTAAAGTAGTTTTATTTTATTTATAAATTTCAATATTTTAGATAAACAGTAAGAAAATCGGTTAAAAGACAGATTTTGTTAGACAAACAGTTTATTTCTAATATTTTAGCTTTGTTTTTAAACTAGTAGGCGCGTTCTTTTATTCCTTCATAAAAATTAATAAAAGCCTTATTAACCACACGATTACCGCCAGGTGTCGGATAATTTCCAGTAAAGTACCAATCTCCTAAATTTTTAGGACAAGCTTTATGTAGGTTCTCCACAGGTTGAAAAATAGCTTTAACTTCAGCTTTCACATCAGAGTCGCATATCAATTCGGCGATTTTATCAGAAATAGCTTCAGCGGAAAACTCAGAATAAAGATCTTTAACAAAGTTTCTAACGTCCTTATCGGCTAATTCCACTTGAGCTTTGCATTTGTCGTACACCTCTTTTACCATATGGTATTTGTTGTTTTCTTTCAATAATTCCAACAGGGCTCTAAAAGCTATTAAATCTTCTAATCTAGCCATGTCTATTCCGTAACAATCTGGATAACGTATTTGTGGTGCCGAGGACACGACTACTATTTTTTTAGGATGCAAGCGATCCATCATTTTAATAATACTGTTTTTTAAGGTAGTTCCCCTTACAATACTATCATCTATAATCACTAAGTTATCGGTTGGCTTAATTACACCATAGGTCACATCATAAACATGGGCAACCAAGTCGTCACGACTACTATCTTCCGTTATAAACGTTCGCAATTTAACATCTTTAACAGCTATTTTCTCAATTCGAGGTCTTTCAGATAAAATTTGAGTTACTCTTTCTGCAGATAGTTTTCCATTACCCTCTAAAATAGCTTGTGTTTTCTTTTTGTTTAAATGTTCTTCCACAGTTTCTATCATTCCAAAAAAGGATGTTTCCGCTGTATTTGGAATATAAGAAAATACGGTGTTTTTGGTATCGTAATCAATAGCTTCCAAAACTTTAGGCATTAATAATTTCCCTAAAGTTTTTCGTTCTTGATATATTTCTGCGTCACTTCCTCTGGAAAAATAAATTCGCTCAAAGGAACAAGCCTTTCTTTCTAATGGTTCAATGATTTTTTGGATTTTCATTTCACCAGATTTTTGGGTAATAATAGCATGTCCTGGCTCCAATTCGTGTACATCTTCAAAAGCCACATTAAACACGGTTTGTATAACAGGTCTCTCGGATGCTACAACTACAACTTCATCGTCTTTATAGTGGTAAACAGGTCTAATTCCTGCTGGATCTCTTAAAACAAAGGAATCTCCATGTCCAAGAAGTCCAGCCATAGCATAACCTCCATCCCAGTTTTTTGAAGAGCGTTTTAAGATCTTGGCCACATTAAGTCTTTCGGCAATTAATGGAGAACATTCGTTTTTACTATAGCCTTCTTTTTTAAGCTGTTTATATTTTTTGGCCACGGCATCATCTAAGAAGTGCCCTATTTTCTCCATAATAGTAATGGTATCTGCCATTTCTTTTGGATGCTGCCCAATTCTAATCAATTCTTCAAATAACTCATTAACATTGGTCATGTTAAAGTTTCCGGCAAGAATCAAATTTCTGTGCATCCAGTTATTTTGTCTTAAAAACGGATGTACATTTTCCACACTATTTTTTCCAAAAGTGCCATATCTAACATGACCGAGCAATACTTCGCCTATATATGGTAATTTCTTTTTTTGAAGTGCTACATCATCTTTGTATTCAGGATGCTGCAACATTTCTCTATTAATTCTGTTGTTTATTTGTGCAAATATATCTTGAATGGGCTGTTGAGCGATCGAACGTACTCTACTTATATAACGCTCTCCAGGCAGAGTATCTAACTTAATACTTGCAAAACCGGCACCATCTTGCCCTCGATTGTGCTGTTTTTCCATTAAAAGATACATTTTATTGACCCCATAAAATGCGGTACCATATTTTTCATGGTAAAATTCCAAAGGTTTTAAAAGTCTAATGTGTGCTATTCCACATTCGTGTTTTAAAGCGTCGCTCATGATTTATTGTGTGTGTTATGTTTATAAGGTTCTGAAACTCTTAAACAAGGAGTTCAAAATAAAAAACGCGCTCAAATTTGAGCGCGTTTTTTTTATGTTAATTCTATATCGAATTGTGTTAAACTCTTAAACTGTTGTAGGCGTTGATGTACCTCCTTACTTTTTAAGCCAATCATTCTTTCGGTTCCAAACTTTTCTACGCAAAAAGATGCTAAAGTTGAACCATAAATAACGGCATTTTTCATATTCTCGAAAGATACATCCTCCGTTTTTGCTAAATATCCAGCAAATCCTCCCGCAAAGGTATCTCCCGCTCCTGTTGGATCAAAAACCTCTTCAAGTGGTAAAGCTGGTGCATAAAACACATTGTCTTTATAAAACAATAAAGCACCGTGTTCTCCTTTTTTAATAACTACGTATTTTGGACCCATGGCGTGAATTTTTCGAGCTGCAACCACTAAAGAATATTCCCCAGTTAATTGTCGGGCTTCTTCATCGTTAATGGTAATAACATCCACTTTGGCAATAACTGCTTTTAATTCTTCTAAAGCACAGTCCATCCAAAAATTCATGGTATCTAAAATAACTAATTTTGGTTTCTTGTTCATTTGCTCCAACACACTCATTTGGACGTTGGGATGCAAGTTTCCTAACATAACTACTTGGGCATCTTTGTAAGTTTCTGGAACTACAGGATTAAAATCGGCAAGCACATTTAGTTCTGTTACTAGCGTATCACGTGTATTCATGTCGTTGTGATATTTCCCACTCCAAAAGAAGGTTTTCCCCTCTTTTACGATTTCAACACCAGAAATGTCGATGTTTCTATCTGATAACAAATCTAAATATTCTTTAGGAAAATCGCCTCCAACTATAGATACTACAGCCGCATCCACATTAAATTGTGAAGCTGCTAAGCCTATAAAGGTGGCAGCGCCTCCAAGAATTTTATCTGTTTTTCCAAAAGGTGTTTCAATAGCATCAAAAGCTACCGTTCCTACAATTACTAATTTGCTCATATTGAGGTTCTAAATTTTGTTTGTCTTCGCATTAAAAGCCAAGACTTATAAGGGTGCAAATATAAGCTATTTAGCTGCTAATAGACGAAAGTTTCTTTCAATAAATTATTATAGAAAAACAAAAAACCTAAAAAAATCTTTTTAAAACTGATGAAATTACTTTCTACCAAAATCAGCCGGAATTTCTCCCCACGCCTTGGTTTCCCATTTCACAATTATAGTTTTGTAAGTATTTGTATTTAACCAATTTATGGCCCTATCAACTAATTCAAATACAACCTTGTTCTTAGCGTTACGTTCTAATTTGGTATTACAAGTTTTCTTTTTAATCCAACTCATAGCTGTTCTAGAATCTGTATAAATAATGCGATCGCTGTTATTTTGTTTTAAAAATGCCAAGCCATGAACTAAGGCTAAAAATTCTCCTATATTATTAGTGCCTTCTTCGAAGGGGCCTTGAATAAAGAGTTGTTTTTTTGATTTTGTATCCACACCTCTATATTCCATAATTCCTGGATTGCCACTAGATGCAGCGTCTACTGAAATAGAATGATAGTTGGGTTGTCCAATTTTTTTAAGCTGCTCTGAAGATAGGCTTGAGCTAAACGTTTTCGATTTCCCAACATAATCCCGGTAGTTCCCGTTATAGGCTATTCTGGCAGCATCTAAGGTTTCAAAAGATTTGTATTGGGCACCTTCAAAATCTTTAATTTGGGCTTTACAATCGTTCCAAGACTCAAAGACTCCGGTTTTTTTGCCTTTCCAAACGGTATAATATTTCTTTTTCTTTTTACTCATTATGTCATTCCCACGAAGGAGGGAATCTTATTAATCTTGTCCTTCTATTTTTATATTAAGATTTTCATTGCGAATATTAAGATCGAGCCATATGTCCAAAATATCATTTTCACCTAAAAATGTCAAGAGCATATACTTTTCTGTGTCGCCCGAAATCTCAATTTCATCTATGTTTGAAACTCTTAAGGTCAAAGACAAAGAGCTATTCAATAAAATATATACAAACCAATTTTTCTGAATTTGACCTTCAGTCAGATTTCCAATTAAATAAAATTCATTTTTACCTTTAATTGCAAAACTTTCAACAACCCTAAACTTACCTTCAATATTTCTAGCATTCACTGAATTAATTTTTTAAAAGTTGTTCAACCACTTTCGGGAAATATTCCATCTCCAATTCATGAATTTTTACAGCCACATCTTGAGCGGACTCGGTGGACTTCACTTGACATGTTGTTTGAAAAATAATAGCACCTTTGTCATAATGTTCATTCACATAGTGTATGGTTATACCAGTTTCAACTTCTTTATTAGCTACAATGGCCTCGTGAACATACTGACCATACATCCCTTTTCCTCCATATTTAGGCAATAGGGCGGGATGGATATTTATAACCTTATTAGGAAATTCATTTAAAATAAAATCGGGAAACTTCCACAAAAAGCCTGCTAATACAATTAAATCTGGCTTATTTGCCTTTAAAAGCTGCAACACATTATCTGTTTTAGAAAAAGCCATTCTATTAAAAGACATAGCGCTTACCTCTAAATCTTTAGCGCGATCCAGAACTTTGGCATGAGGATTGTTAGTCAACACAAGAACAACAGACACAAAAGAACTGTTTTTAAAATAAGTTATTATATTTTCAGCATTTGTTCCACTTCCGGAAGCAAAGATCACAATTCGTTTCATGAGTTCGTATTAAAGCCATCTTCTTTTTTAAAAGGCAGATATTATAAAATATGGTTCAAATTTAATAGAATGTTTGTTAATATGGTTGATACTTACTTTATTTACATAAATATTATTGTGTCGTTTTTCGACCAAAAAAAAATAAATATTAACAATTAGCAGGTAAAATTAAAATACTTCAGGGTTATTTACTAAATTACATGCACATTTTTAAAGTAAAGGTGTGTTTTAAGAATAAAGTTTTTTATTTTTGCCAACTAATTAAAACTTAAAAATTAAAAGATTATGTCAGACATTGCATCAAGAGTAAAAGCGATTATCGTAGACAAATTAGGTGTTGATGAAAACGAAGTTGTAACTGAAGCGAGCTTCACAAACGATTTAGGCGCAGATTCATTAGATACTGTAGAATTAATCATGGAATTCGAAAAAGAATTTGATATCCAGATTCCAGATGATCAAGCTGAGAACATTGCAACAGTTGGTCAAGCTATCTCTTATATAGAAGAAGCAAAAAAATAACTCACAAAAACTTATGAAATTAAGGCGAGTTGTAGTCACTGGTTTAGGAGCACTAACACCTATTGGTAACACCAAAGATGAATTTTGGCAAGCCCTTATAAGTGGTAAAAGTGGTGCTGCACCTATAACATATTTTGACACTGAAAAGTTCAAAACCAAATTCGCCTGTGAATTAAAAAACTTTAACGCCACTGATTTTCTTGACAGAAAAGAAGCTCGAAAAATGGATAAATTTACTCAGTATGCTATGGTAGCTTCCGATGAAGCCATTGCAGATGCTAAGTTAGATCTTTCTGTCGTAGATAAGCTTAAGGTTGGAGTTATTTGGGGAGCAGGAATTGGTGGACTGGAAACATTTCAAGAGGAAGTTTTAAACTTTGCCGCTGGAGATGGAACTCCAAGATTTAACCCATTTTTTATTCCAAAAATGATTGCAGACATAGCACCAGGAAACATATCCATAAAACATGGATTTATGGGACCTAATTACACTACTGTCTCTGCTTGTGCCTCGGCTGCCAACGCCATGATCGATGCTTTAAACTATATACGTTTAGGCTATTGTGATGTAGTTGTTACCGGTGGAAGTGAAGCAGCTGTAACCATTGCGGGAATGGGTGGATTTAACGCCATGCATGCCTTATCAACAAGAAATGAAAGCCCAGAAACAGCCTCAAGGCCTTTTGATGCAACCAGAGATGGTTTTGTATTAGGCGAAGGTGCTGGAGCGATTATTCTTGAAGAGTACGAGCATGCCAAAGCAAGAGGTGCAAAAATATATGCTGAAGTTCTTGGAGGAGGTTTATCTTCCGATGCTTATCATATGACTGCACCACATCCTGAAGGAATTGGGGTAATTGCTGTAATGAGAAATTGTTTGGAAAATGCTGGAGTTAAACCTGAAGAAGTTGATCATATCAACACACATGGTACTTCTACTCCTCTTGGGGATGTAGCAGAATTAAAGGCCATTTCTGAAGTGTTTGGCGAGCATGCAAAACATATTAATATTAATTCAACAAAATCCATGACTGGACATTTGTTAGGAGCTGCGGGAGCAATCGAATCTATTGCTGCTATTTTAGCCATGGAACACGGTATCGTTCCTCCTACAATCAATCATGAATTTCCAGATGAAAATATTGATCCTGAACTTAATTTAACATTAAACATAGCACAGAAACGCGAAGTTAAAGTAGCTATGAGCAATACTTTTGGTTTTGGAGGACACAATGCCTGTGTATTGTTCAAAAAACTAGATTAAAACAACGAATGAAACACATTCGAAACATATTAAATTCCCGTTCTAAAAGTGACGGGAATTTTTTTGTGTTTATTCACAAAATTCTTGGCTTTAAGCCTAAATCTTTAAAATTTTATAAAACGGCCTTTACCCATCGTTCTATGAATATTAAGGACAGTCAAGGCAATACAATCAACTACGAACGCTTAGAGTTTCTAGGAGATGCCATGTTGGGTGCTGTTATTGCATCGCATCTATATATGGAAGTTCCCAGTGGAGACGAAGGTTATTTAACCAAAATGCGATCTAAAATTGTAAGTCGGGAGCATTTAAACGAATTAGGCAGAGAACTCAACCTAATTAGTCGTGTTGAAAGCAAAATTCCCAAAGGACAGTTTGGAGATAATATTCATGGTAATCTGTTTGAAGCATTAGTAGGCGCTATTTTTCTGGACAGAGGTTATAAATATTGTGAAAAATTTATTTTCAAAACAGTCATTATTCCTTATGTGAATATTGAAACCCTCGAAGGAAAAGTAATAAGCTATAAAAGTTTATTGATAGAGTGGTGCCAAAAAGAAAAGAAAACCTTCGATTACAACGTATACGAAGATACTGGAAATGATGAAGTTAGACATTTCTCCGTAAAACTTTCCATAGATAATAAAGTGGTCTCCAAAGCACGAGCAACCTCAAAAAAGAAAGCTGAAGAAAAAGCATCCAAACGTGCTTTTTTCGTGTTTCAGAAGCAAATTTCTAAAGTGTATTAGCGCCAATATTTTCCGAATACCAAATTGTTAAGATTAATCAAAATCTAACATATTACGGACGATAAATCTTATCTTTACATTAGCTAAAAGTATCATGGCAATAAAAAAACTAAGCTTGGACGATTTTTTTGATGATGAAGGTTTCACCTTAATCGGAATTCATACCTCTTTAGAAGATTACAGACTTGCTTATTTGTTAAATTTAAAACTGCGAATCCATTTAAAGAGAAAGAAAAACGATTTGGATTTTAGTAATAATGCCTGGTACTCCATATATGAGTGGAACGATGAAAAGCAATTGAACACTTGGAATTTAGTTTCAAATATCTGTAAATTAGAAACTGTAAACACAGAAATAACCAACAGTCTTTTTGCAGATTCTGGAAAACTTACAGAAACCTTCTATTTGCTTCCAGAATTGAAAAAAGTAAATTTTTTACTAAAAATATCCGATGAGCAATTAACCACGAACGAAATTCAAAAAATAATCAATGGCATTCAGGAAGTAGCTCAGATTGTTACTGCTTATTCCATTGATATAGATACACTTAAATTCAAAAATAATTTAATATTTAATTAATGTCAAGAAGAAAAAAAACCAAAATTGTAGCCACATTAGGCCCAGCAACTAGCACCAAGGAAGTTTTAAAAGGCATGTTAGATGAAGGAGTTAACGTGTTTAGAATTAATTTTTCGCATGCTGACTATGAAGATGTCAAAGAGCGCATTAAAATGATACGTGAATTAAATAACGAATACGGATATAATGCCGCAATTCTAGCCGATTTACAAGGTCCAAAACTACGGGTTGGAACTATGAAAGGAGAAGTTTTTGTAAATGAAGGAGATGAAATAATTTTCGCAACCGGCGAACGTTTTGAAGGCACCAAGGAGCGTGTTTACATGACTTACGATAAATTTCCAGAAGATGCACAACCTGGCGAAAGAATTTTATTAGATGATGGAAAACTCATTTTTGAAGTGGTTTCCTCCGATAGAAAAAGTGAAGTTGTTGCCCGTGTTATTCAAGGTGGCCCACTGCGTTCCAAAAAAGGAGTTAATCTTCCTAACACAAACATTTCGCAACCAGCACTTACCGAAAAAGATATTGAAGATGCCATTTTTGCTATTGGACTAAAAGTAGACTGGTTCGCCTTGTCTTTTGTGCGACATGCTGAAGACTTAATGCAGCTAGAAGAATTAATAAAAAAACATAGCGATCATAAAATTCCAATTATTGCGAAAATTGAAAAACCTGAAGCCGTAGAGAATATTGACAAAATTGTTGCTTATTGCGATGGTTTGATGGTAGCTCGTGGGGATCTAGGTGTAGAGATTCCAGCTGAAGAAGTTCCTTTAATCCAGAAACTATTGGTTTTAAGAGCCAAACAAGCTAGAATTCCAGTAATTATTGCAACACAAATGATGGAAACAATGATTTCCAGTTTGACGCCTACTCGAGCAGAGGTAAATGACGTTGCCAACTCGGTTATGGATGGAGCTGATGCCGTAATGCTTTCAGGTGAAACTTCAGTGGGTAGCTATCCTGTTCAGGTAATTAGACAAATGGCCAATATTATTAAAAGTGTTGAGGACTCGCCATTGATTAAAGTACCACAAGTACCTCCTCATATCCGTACTAAAAGATTCATAACAAAATCCATTTGTTATCACGCTGCTAATATGGCAAACGAAATAGATGCCAAAGCTATTTCTACCTTGACAAATAGTGGATATACCGCTTTTCAAATTTCAGCATGGAGACCAAGTGCCCATATTCTTGTATTTACTTCAAATAAACGTATATTAACTCAACTCAGTTTGCTTTGGGGTGTTGAAGCGTTTCATTACGATAAGTTTGTTAGTACAGATGAAACCATAGAAGACGTAAATGCCATTGCCTGTCAGAAAGGCTATCTAGAGGTTGGGGATATGTTAGTAAGTTTGGCTGCGATGCCAATTCAAGAAAAAGGAATGGTAAACACTTTACGTATTACCGAAATTACAGATTTTAATTTTAAGAAGAAACCCTAAAATTCAAACTGCAATTGCACGCTCACCGATTTAGATTCGGGTTTGCTTGGTTTTTTATTGGTCGATTCTGTATTTAAATTCGACATAGAAATACCAAGCAACCTCACCGAATCACTTAATTTTTCCTGAAATAATAAGTCTTTGGCTACCTCTAAAATCACGTCTTTATCACTTATAAAATAAGGCAAGGTCTTACTTCTAGTTTGCAAGGTAAAATCGCTGTATTTTATTTTTAAGGTTACTGTTTTGCCAGATACTTTACTTTTAATCAATCGTTTAGAAACCTCTTGAGCAATACGATCTAATTTTTCGAGCATAAAGATTTCACTCGATAGATTTTCATTAAACGTATGTTCGGCAGCTAAGGATTTTCTAATCCTATTTGCTTTAACTTCAGAATTATGGATCCCTCGAACTATATAATAATAAAAGCTTCCCGACTTTCCAAAGTGTTCTTCTAAGTATTCCAAAGACTTTAATTTTAAATCTTTCCCTGTAAAAATGCCCAATTGGTACATTTTTACAGCAGTTACTTTTCCAACGCCATAAAATTTTCTAATATCCAGAGCCTCTAGAAAATCAAGTACTTCTTCCGGATTTACCGTTTTTTGTCCGTTAGGCTTGTTATAATCGCTTGCCACTTTGGCCACAAACTTATTGATGGAAATGCCTGCAGAAGCTGTTAGACCCACTTCTTTAAAAATACGTTCCCTAATTTCTTTAGCAATTAAGCTAGCACTCGGATTTCCTTTCTTATTTTCAGTAACATCCAAATAAGCTTCATCCAAAGACAGTGGTTCTACCAAATCGGTATAATCGTAAAATATTTTCCGTATTTGTTTTGAGATTTCATGATATCTATCGAAGCGAGGTTTTACAAAAATTAATTCCGGACAATTACGTTTTGCCTGAGCACCACTTAAAGCACTTCTAACACCAAATTTTCTCGCTTCGTAACTAGCAGCGGCTACAACACCTCTAATTCCTCCACCTCCAACCGCAATAGCTTTACCTTTTAGTTCAGGATTGTCCATTTGTTCTACAGACGCATAAAAAGCGTCCATATCCACATGAATAATCTTTCGAATTGGTATCTTGTCTAACATCAGGTAAATTTATAATATCTTTATCAAAATAACATGTCAAAATGGGTAAAACAGCAATCATTCTAGGAGCAACCGGTTTAACTGGAGGCTTACTATTGGAACAACTTTTAATCGATAACAGATACCAAAAAATCATCCTTTTTTCGAGAAAGACTTGTGGAATAACACATGATAAAATTGAAGAGCATCTTGTAGATCTATTGAATTTAAAAGCACAAAAAGACAAGTTTATTGCCGACGAGGTTTTTTGCTGTATTGGCTCCACCAAGGCCAAAACACCTAACGAAGAAAACTACCTTGAAATAGATTTCGGTATTCCTGTAATGGCTGCGCAGCTTTGTAAAGAAAACAATATTCAAACCTTTATTGTTATTTCGGCTTTAGGAGCAGATAAACACAGCAAGCTTTTTTATAACCGAACCAAAGGCAGAATGGAGGAAGCCGTTTTACTTGAAAAAATTACAAATACGTATATTCTACAACCTGCATTAATTAGTGGAAATAGAAGTGAAAAGAGAATGGGAGAAGATGTGGCAAAGATATTTATGAAACTTGTTAATCCGTTTTTATTGGGTTCATTATCAAAATACAAGTCCGTTCATCCAATAAATATTGCCTCCTGTATGGTATTTTTAGCAAATAATTTGTATCCTGAAGTAAGAATCCCTTCAGATGAAATTAAAAAATTAGCAACCAATAAATAGATTCCCATTCCTACCTATCGACAGATAAGTTCAAGGGACATAAAATATGATTGAAATAGAGCGTAAGTTTTTAGTAAAAAACAATGATTATAAAAAGGATGCCTTTAAGGAAATCCATATAAAACAAGGGTTTTTAAATTCTAGCAAAGAGCGAGTCGTTCGGGTAAGGCTTACAGACGAGCAAGGATTTCTAACCGTAAAAGGAGCTCCTTCGGGCAATGGTATTTCTCGATTTGAATGGGAAAAAGAAATTTCCAAAACAGATGCCGAAGCTCTATTCAATTTATGTGAAGAAGGCCAGATTGAAAAAACCAGATACTTAGTAAATCAAGGAAGCCACACTTTTGAAGTGGACGAATTTTATGGTGAAAACGAAGGTTTGGTGGTGGCAGAAATTGAACTAAACCACGTGACCGAACTATTTATAAAACCTACATGGCTAGATAAAGAAGTTACTGGAGACATCAAATATTACAATTCACAGTTAAGTAAAAACCCTTATAAAAATTGGACTAAATAATATCATTAAATACTATGAAAAACCCCATCTTAATATGCCTATGTGTTATGACTCTTTTAGCTTGTAATCAGGATAAGAAAGAAACTTCAAACGATATTTTAGAAGATATTCCTTCTTTGGAAACTACAGATAGCTTAATAAAAATAGATACTATTATTAAAAAAATTGTTGTTGTTCCTATTGAAAAATCGGACAAGGAGATAAAAGAAGAATTAAACGCAAAAGGCTTTAAAACTTATAATTATATAAACCCTGTTACCCAAGACACCATTTTAATGCAACAGTATTTTATGGTTTTCTTAAAAAGTGGTCCTATAAGAAACCAAAACGAAGAAGAGGGAGCTATGCTCCAAGATGCTCATTTAGAATATTTGTCTAACATGTACCAAGAAGGTTACGCAGATTTAATTGGACCTTTTGCAGACGATGGCGAAATTCGCGGGATTACGGTTTATAACGTACCTACTCTAAAAATAGCTGATAGTCTGGCTCATTTAGACCCTTTGGTGAAAGCTGGCAGATTAATTGTAGAAATACATCCATGGTGGGCTCCAAAAGGAAACGGCTTACGATAAAACTACTCAGAAATAGTAATATATCGTTTGGCTTCATTGCCAAATCCATCTACAACGGTAATTAGATGTTTTCCCTTTTTCGGAATAATGGCGAACTCATGAATATCTTGGGTGCTTCCTAAAAACGTCTCATTCAAATACCAAAACACGGTGGTTTCTGGTTTCGAATGAGCTATTTGTAATATTAATTCGTTGGTGGTTCCATCAAAACCCTTGGGTAAAAAAATACTGTTATTATCATTCGGATAAATAAACTCCATGGAAATAGCGTGATCGCCCAAACAATCTGCTCTAAATGGAGGCAAAACTTTATAAAACGGGTTTTTAGTCTTGTAATAATAGGCCATTAAAGGAGGTAATACAAACCATGATTTATGTGAAATATGACCAATATCTTCACACGAAGAATTTACCTGATATTGCTCTGAAGCATCCACATGCACCAACACATGATACGGACAAGCTCTGGTTTTTAAGCCAGAAATTTGCACAAATTTATTTTCAACTACATCACAATTTGGCGATGCTCGATGCCCACTTTTTTTACAAATACTTACTTCTTGCATTTCATCAAAAGGTTTTGCAAACCAATCGCTATTAGGTAATAGATTAAACACATCAAACAAAATAGGCGCAGCCGTTTGCACGCCAACTAACCCTGGTCTCCCCTCTCCATCAGCGTTTCCAACCCAAACACCAACCACAAAATCTTTGGTTGTTCCGATGGCCCAAGCATCTCGAAAACCGAAGCTGGTACCAGTTTTCCAAGCAATTTGTTTGGAACCATCATAAAATTCCCAATTATCATCTCCTTCTGGTCTATTTACTTCTTTTAAACTCTCGTAAGTAAGATAAATGGAAGCGGCATCAAATAAGGTTTTTTCAGCTGTTTTTTTTCCGAAGTCAACCGTTTCTGAAGCAATAAATATAGGCTCACAAAACTCCTTGCTAAAATATTCACTGGAGGTTTCAGAAAAATGATTTAAAGTTGAAGAAAGCGCCGCATAGCTTTTGCACAAATCCCATAAATTACTTTCAGCACCACCCAAAATAAGCGATAAGCCATAATAATTGGCAGATTGAGAAATATCTTTCAGTTGTAATTTTTTTAAATACTCATAAAACCGATCGAGTCCAAACTCTTGAAGCATTCTAACAGAAGGCACATTTAGAGAGCGCGATAGAGCGTGACTAGCTGGAACGGCACCATCATACGTTTTGTTGTAGTTTTCGGGATTATAGCTGCCAAATTGCGTTGGAACATCTGCAACTAATGTGTTTGGAAGCAAATCTCCAGCATCCAACATGGCCGCATATAAAAAAGGCTTTAAAATACTCCCAGGACTTCGTGGTTTATCGATAACGTCCACATCTTTTTGATGTAATTTATCGGTTGGCGTATTTCCAACATAGGCTAGAACTTCACGCGTTTTTACGTCTAAAACTAAAACCGATGCATTGTGAATATCATTTTGTTTTAACTGATTGTAATGTGTTTTTACAATTTGGTTAACCCGTTCCTGTAAGTGATTATCAATGGTGGTTTGCACATGTTGCCCTGAATGTGTTGTTGCTACTTTTTGCAATAAATGCGGTGCCACTTGTGGTAAAGCATAAGGTTTTTGTGGTAAACCTTCGGAAATTGAAAGTTGGTAAGTTAAGGAATCGATAATCTCATTATCCAACAACTTTTGAAGTAATCGATTGCGTTTTTTAAGCAAGTGTTCTTGATTTTTTCCGGGATAGATTAGGCTTGGCGCATTGGGTAAAACAGCAAGGGTGGCACTTTCAGCCCAAGATAGTTGCGCAGCATCTCTATTAAAATAACGCCAAGCAGCTGCATCCAATCCAACCACATTTCCTCCAAAAGGCGCATGACTGCTATAATATGCTAAAACTTGATTTTTACTTTCACCTAGTTCCAAACGCGTGGCCAGAATAATTTCTATGATTTTTTCAAAATACGTCCGATGCTGTCCTTTTCGGGATAAGCGAATAACTTGTTGGGTAATGGTACTTCCGCCACGTTTAATGCCATCTGATTTTAAATTATCCTTAAAAGCTTTAAAAATAGAAACCGGATTAAAACCTGGATGTTTATAAAAATAAGCGTCTTCAAACTGGATGATACAGGTTTTAAATTTTTCTGGAACGCTGTCGTTTTGAGGAAATCGCCATTGACCATCCATTGCAATTTGTGCTCCTAAAAGCCGGTTATTTTTACTAGTTATAACCGTTGCTGTAGGGTCTGTAAAAAGTTGGTTTGGCAAACAAAAATAATAGACAATAAGTAATATAAATACTATTGCCGATTTGATTTTATGGGTTTTTATGTAGGTTGATATTTTTTTCATGTTTACTCCTCACGAAAGTGGGGATCTAAGATAATTAGACAAGAAAGCTTTTTGATTAATGGGATTTCTACTATCGCACGAATTCGTATTCCCGTTCCACCTTACAGATTCGCACATGATACCAACTGTACCAATTCTCGCGACCTTTCTGTTGCGCAACTACATGCTCGCTTTGCTGTTTCCAATTTTTTATTGCGTCTAAACTTTCCCAATAACTAACCGTTATACCTAAACCATCTCGAACAGATTCCATATTAATAAAGCCTGGTTGTTGTTTGGCATGTTCTTCCATTCGTGTTGCCATCTCAGAATAGCCTTCCATATTTTCTGTTTGAGTTGAAGTGAAAATTACAGCATAATAGGGTTGTAAATTCTTATTCATGGTCGATACTTCCTTTTATCCCAAGCCAACACCTGAACCCCTTTTGAATAGTGAATCTTATCTGGATTGTTGTTTATTATATGATTGAATTTAGGATAATCCAATTCCAGTTTCTTAATAGAAATGTCTTGCATAGGCCATTCTACATGGTGCACATCATATTCGATTATTTGTCCTTTATAATCCTGAAAAACAGCATAACGTTCGGTTAACCAAACATCTGTATCATCTTTAATTACAGGTTCATTTCCTAACCTATATTCCATATAAAATGAATCTGTATTCTTTTTGTTTTTAGATTCATAACTATAATCTGTTCGTTTCATCTTGGAATGCTGATAAGGGAATTTAGACATGGTTTTTAGAACCTTACACGACGAACGCTTGCTTCCTTCCATATTTAAGAAGTAAACACTGGGTTTCCCGTTACAAACAATATAAACTCTAATATTTATCTCATGAAAATCTGAAATATGTGGTAATCTTGGTAAACTTCTAATCCCAATATGATTCATATTAAAAGCTACTAAACTAACCCAAGTTTTTCCATGGATGCTTTCTAATTCCAACCCTTTTGGAAGAAAAGGTTTTATAGATTCTAAATCCACTTTCCAATGTAAAAAAATAGCTTCATTCCATTCTTGGTAAAATCTCCAAGAACGGGATGGCACGTCAAAAGTTCTGTGTCTCGTTTGTTTTAATATGATTTTTGCTTTCATAATACTTCCCGCTAAATCAGGAATCTTGTTTATAGTTAAAACAACTTATCGTGATAATTACATAGTTTTTACATGACTTCCATTTTTATTCAAGTTTCATTTTCAATTTATAAGATGCCTGCACAGGAATTTGGTTACTTTTCAATAGTAATCCATTGTCCTTTGCTTCTCACCAAATAATCATGATCGTACATAGCTTCAGCTTGAATTCCAGGTAAATAATAGGTCCCTAAGTAGGAGGCGTTTAGCATGATATTAAATGTTTTACTGCCTTGTTTCCCTTTTTGAGGTAAATCGAAATAGAAATTCACCTCGTTATCACGTATATCTGTGTACCGAGCTTGACTCGTTGTTATCTCGCCAAAGTCGGTAAAACGTGTATTGATAATCTCCCAACCAGATGGGAATAACTGTGTTAATGCCACATCATTAACACTCTCGTTTTTAAGATTGCTAATATTGATGGTCGCCACAAAATCCTGTCCTTGTTTTAAATTTGAAATATTGATGATATTGCCGTTAATATCCTTATAAGCTATCGTGGCACTTAATCCACGTTGTTCTACGAGTTCTTGCCCTAATGGTAGTTTCCCCGAATTAAGGATGCGCACATATACCAAATTCGCATTTTTATTGCTAAATGTAAGTTGGTTATCGCCTTCTTTTATTGGTAAATTTCTTTGGGCAATAGCACTTTTCGAGCTAATACTTTCCGGTTTTCCATTGATAGTATATTCTAATTTCAAATCCTTCCCACCATTGGCTTCTACCATTTTTGCCATAGCCAATAACCCATAAGCCGTGGTTTGAGTACTCATCCAACGATTACTGGATAGATCTTTTGCCAAATATTCTGCTAATTCACGTTGTTGTGGGTTTTTAGTAAGCACCATTGTTTCCAATGCCATGGCACGATTTCTATCCACCGAGCCATAGGTGTAATAATTATACTTTGGCGATTGGAAATCGATATTAGCCGTTTTTGAAATGGCAGTACTTGCCTCATTTTGTCCGGCCAAAGCATACGCTGCGGCCAAGCGCCATTTACCTTCATTAGAGATTTCACTAAATTCACGCAAACGGTTCATTGCTGCTAAATCGGGGCTTCCTGCTAAAGCTAACGTGTAAAGTCGGTAGGCTTGTGCCAAATCCGAATTATAGGTTTTGTAACTTGGACGCCAATCTCGAGATGCTTGTTTTTGGTAGATCAACCAATTACTTTTAAACGTTAATGGCAAGACATAGCCTTTCTTTTCGGCTTCCAACATAAAATGACCTGTGTAACTGGTAGACCAATCATTGGTGGAATTTTCACCCAACCAATAACTCATGCCTCCATTTGGCAATTGAAATTGTGCCAAACGTTTAATTCCACTTTCAATGTTCTTTTGAATTTCTTGCTTTTTATCCAAGGTCAAATCGAAAATATCATTCAAATATAACTGTGGAAACACACCAGAAGTCGTTTGTTCCAAACAGCCATGTGGATATTGGATTAAGAATTGTAAACGACGTGTGAAATCCATTGGAGGTAAAGTGGAAAACTCTACGGTTGCCGAATTTGTTCCTGCCTCTCCAAAGGTTGAAATTGTAAGCGTTTCTTCAGCATTGGCTGCAACTGTTTTATCTATGGTTTTTGATGAAATTGGATTTGGATTTATAACATCAATTTCGACTTTATAAGTTGCTTTTTCACCATTTCCAGAGGCAATGACTTCAATGGTATTGAATCCTTTTGCCTGACTGACATCTAATTCAAAATAACTCATTTGTTCGTCTGGTTTAGCAAAACTTAAAGTTTTAGTCTTTTCGCCAACCACTGAAATTCCATCACTTAATTTTAAGCTAATCTGAACACTTTTAACCTTGTCTTCCATGGCAAACACAGTCACTGGCAAGGTTACTTTTTCGCCTGGACTTAATTTTCGAGGAAGCGATGCTAAAACCATCAAAGGTTTTTTAACCTCAACCGATTTGTCAACACTACCATAAGCTTCATTTTCAGCATTTCCAGCGACAACCATAGTCCGAACAGCACCAATATAATTTGGTAATTTTAAGGTATGCGATCTATTTTCGCCCGCTTTTAATTTAAAAGGCCCTAAATAGGTTACAACAGGTTTAAAGCGATTGGCCTTTTTGTTTTTTCCAGCTTCTGCACTACCATCACCTCCAATAGCGAATACATGATCTATACTACCTGAATATGCCCCAATAACATCATCGAAAATATCCCAAGTTTTAACGCCTAAAGCTTCACGCGCATAAAATTCATCCCAAGCATTTGGAGTTTTAAAACGAGTTAAGTCCAATAACCCTTCTTCTACCATGGCGATGGTATATGTCATGGCTTTCTTGTTTTTTTCCGAAACAGTCACCTTAAATTCTTGCTCTGGACGTAAAACATCGGGCATTTTTAATTGTGGCTGTAGAATGGTATTTGGATCTTCAACCATTAATGGAATAACGCCAAACAGGCGGATTGGTAAATCGTTTGCCGTTATAGCATGTGGTTGTAAAAGTGAAATATTAATAAACACATTTGGCGCCATTTCGGGCGTAATGAGGATATTGACAAGGGTTTCACCTTTTTGAGTTTTCACCCATTTGGTTTCTAAAACTTCTGTACCATTTTCAACACTTACCAAAGCACGACCTTCACTTCCGGAATTGAAAGTAATGGTTGCAGTTTCACCCACATTATAAGTTTCCTTATCTGCTGAAAACACCAACATTTTGGCTGCTTCCTTATCGTTTGTTGGAGCTTTTTGCCACCAGTTTTTATAAAAATAAGCTGTGCGTCCAGTGGCATGACCACTTTCTGGATCGACCACACGAATTAAATAACGACCGTTTTCTTCATCTGGAATATTTAATTTGAAACTCCCTTTTCCTTGTGCATTTGTGCTAACCTTCGTGTCAAAATAGGGTCTGTGATAATTACTGGAAACATAACTTGATAAATTATCATAGGAAGAATTCCACCACCAGCGCCATTCAATTTTATAGATTTTTACTTCTAGATTATTTCGTTGTATGGGTTTGCCATCTTTGTCGACCACAACCACATCAAAGCTTTGATTTTCATCTGTAAAAAAGGAACCATACGCATTACCTTCAGGCGAGCGAAGACCTACAAAAGATTCGTAAGGTGCGTAAGGCAT
>NZ_DATGNO010000004.1:0-10086 GCF_035306705.1 Xanthomarina sp. | reverse complement strand
ACCCAAACCCAAATCCCACCAATTTTACTATATTTAAGCTTTAAATTTTAACTAACTTATTGATTCCATTTTATTTTTACACCACAGCATAAATACACCCCATGAATAAATCTTCACACAATAAACTCGTATCTTTTATTTGGTCTATCGCAGACGACTGCCTAAGAGATGTATATGTCCGCGGAAAATACCGTGACGTTATTTTACCCATGATTGTTTTGCGCCGTTTGGATGCGCTTCTAGAGCCAACGAAAGACGCCGTTCTAGAAGAATTAGCTTTTCAGCGAGACGAAGCTAAATTTACCGAATGGGATGAAACCGGCTTACGTGAAGCTTCTACCTATGTGTTTTACAATACCAGCAAATGGACACTTCAAAAAATAAAAGATACAGCAACCAACAGTACACAAATACTACAAGCCAATTTTGAGGACTACCTCAACGGTTTCAGTCCTAATGTGAAGGAAATTGTAGATAAATTCAAACTGCGTAGTCAAGTACGTCACATGGCAACCAAAGATGTACTGTTAGATGTGTTGGAAAAATTCACGTCACCATATATTAACTTAACCCCTTACGAAAAAGAAGACCCGGAAGGTAGAAAACTACCAGCCTTGTCTAACTTAGGAATGGGCTATGTATTTGAAGAGTTGATACGTAAATTCAACGAAGAAAATAACGAAGAAGCAGGAGAGCACTTTACACCTCGTGAAGTGATTGATTTAATGACACACATTATTTTCGACCCTATCAAAGATAGTCTTCCACCGGTAATGACCATCTACGATCCAGCTTGTGGGAGTGGGGGAATGCTTACAGAATCTCAAAACTTTATAAAAGACGAAGAAGGTGCTATTAGAGCTATGGGAGATGTCTATCTTTTCGGAAAGGAAATTAACGACGAAACCTATGCCATCTGTAAATCGGATATGATGATTAAGGGGAATAATCCTGAAAACATTCGTGTGGGTTCTACCTTATCTACCGATGAATTTGCAGGAACTACCTTCGACTTTATGCTTTCTAATCCACCGTATGGGAAATCATGGAGTAGTGAGCTTAAATACATCAAAGACGGTAAAGATGTTATAGATCCGCGTTTTAAAATAATGCTTTCCGATTATTGGGGCGTGGAAGAGGAAGTAGATGCTACGCCACGTTCTTCCGATGGGCAATTGTTGTTCTTAATGGAAATGGTAAACAAAATGAAACCACTAACACAAAGCCCAACGGGTTCTCGTATTGCTTCTGTACATAACGGAAGTAGTCTTTTTACAGGCGATGCTGGCGGTGGCGAAAGTAATATCCGTCGTTATATTATAGAAAACGATTGGTTAGAAGCCATTGTTCAATTGCCGAATAACCTGTTCTACAATACAGGAATCACGACCTATATCTGGATTTTAAGTAATAATAAGCCAGAGCACCGACAGGGAAAAGTACAACTGATAGATGCTGGAGAACTGTACAGAAAGCTTCGTAAAAACTTAGGAAACAAAAACTGTGAGTTTGCGCCTGAACACATCACTGAAATTCTTGAGGTTTATACCGAAATGAAAGCGGTAGAACGCGAAGGCGATACTTCGACAAGCTCAGTACAAGCAGGTATCGCTGCACAAATTTTTGATAATGAAGACTTTGGGTATTACAAAGTAACGATAGAGCGTCCAAAACGTTTGAAAGCACAGTTTACCCCAGAGCGTATAGAAACTTTACGTTACGATAAGTATTTAGAAGAGCCTATGCGCTATGCGTATGAAACTTATGGGGAAAGCGTTTATAACGATATAAGTGTACACGCCGAAGAACTTTTAGAATGGTGCGAGCAGAACGATTTAAACCTTTCTTCAGCCAATAAAAAGAAACTAACTAAAAAGGAGACTTGGCAAAAGCACCAACACTATATAAAATTAGCAAAGCAGTTAGAAGCACATTTTGGCGCTACTTTATATACCGATTATAATATTTTTGAAAAAGAAGTAAATAAAGTTATCAAAACAGATAAGTTAAATGCTTCAGCTTCCGATAAAAAAGCCATTCTAAATGCAGTGAGCTGGTATGATGCCGATGCCGAAAAAATCATTAAGAAGAAAGAAAAATTAACGGGCGATAAGCTACAGAATCTTCTCATCCACTTAGGATGCAAAGAAGAAGATTTAGCCGATTTCGGATACTATGCAACCGATAAAAAGGGCGAATTCATCACCTACGAAACCGAAAGTGATTTACGAGATACCGAAAACGTGCCTTTAAAAGAAAATATCCACGAATACTTTTTAAAGGAAGTAAAACCACACGTAAACGAGGCTTGGATTAATTTAGACAACACCAAAATTGGTTATGAAATCAGTTTTAATAAATACTTCTACAAGCATATGCCATTACGAGATATAGAAGAAGTAACCCAAGATATTTTGGAATTGGAAAAACAAAGCGATGGTTTAATTGCAGATATTTTAAAAATGGTGTAATGACAGATAAATATCAAAACAAATATAGAATTGCCTCGGCACGATTAAAAAATTGGAATTATGCCAGTAGCGCCTCCTATTTTATAACCATTTGCACTGCTAATCGTGAACATTATTTTGGTGAAATTATAGAACAAAAAATGAATTTATCAGTTTTGGGCAATATCGTGGAACAAGAATGGATAAAAACCATTGCCATACGACCGGACATGAATTTATCATTAGGCGAATTTGTGGTAATGCCCAATCATTTTCATGGAATTATATTTATTGGTGAAAATAAATATAATCGCAATCATATCCGTAATTGCAATTGTAATTGTAATTGTAATTGTAATTGTAGAGACGCAATGCATTGCGTCTCTACAATGCGTGGCGTCTCTACAATGCGTGGCGTCTCTACAATTACGGATGGTGTTTCAACAACAACGGAAACGGAAACAGGAAACAAATTTGGCCCACAATCCAAAAATTTGGCATCTATTGTACGTGGTTTTAAATCTGCGGTAACCACCTGGGCGCGCAAAAATAACATTACCTTTAATTGGCAATCCCGATACCACGACCATATTATTCGTAACCAACCCGAATATAACCGAATTGCCAATTATATTCTAAATAACCCGGCCAATTGGCAGAACGATAAATTCTTTGCCTTATGATAAATAAATACGACAGCTATAAAGACTCTGGCGTGAAATGGTTGGGAGAAATTCCTGAGCATTGGGAATTAAAACGTTTCAAACACATCTTTAAAGAAAAGAAAATAACATATAATGTTGAGTTAAATTCAGGATCTATAAGTTTTGGGAAAGTAGTTTATAAGGATGATGAAAAAATTCCAGAATCAACAAAACGATCTTATCAAGTATTGAATAAAGGGGAGTTTTTAATTAATCCTCTAAATTTAAATTATGACCTTATAAGTTTAAGAATTGCATTGTCTGACAAAGATGTGGTTGTAAGTTCTGGTTATATTATTGTTCAAAATGTAATTAAATTGTCTAAAGAGTACTATAAGTGGTTACTACATATTTTTGATGTTGCTTATATGAAAACTCTTGGAGCAGGAGTAAGACAAACTTTAAGTTTTACTCATATTGCTAATTCCGAGTTTGTTTTTCCTCCCCTCCCCGAACAAACCGCCATCGCCAAATTTTTAGACGACAAAACCGAAAAGATCGACCAAGCCATTGGCATTAAGGAGCAGCAAATAGCCCTTTTAAAAGAACGCAAGCAAATACTTGTACACAAAGCGGTCACTCGTGGTTTAAATGACAAGGTTGCCCTAAAAGACTCTGGCGTGGAATGGATTGGGGAGATTCCGGAGCATTGGGAGGTTACCAAAGCAAAATACTATTCAACGATATTTGTTCCTGAAAGAGCAAAACCAGATTTGAATACTGATGGTAAAGGGTTTCCTTGGGTAACTACAGAGCATTTACGAAGCGTTGAACTTTTTGAAACCGCTGTAAATTATTGTGTGAATGAAAGTTCAAAAAAGAAAACAGGATCAAGAATTATCGAAGCTGGTAGTGTATTAGCAACTTGTGTTGGAAATTTTGGTATTGCTTCTACACTTAATTTCGATTGTATTATTAATCAACAAATTCAAGGTTTCACTAATTTGAAAATTGATGCTAATTACTTAACCTATTTAGTAAGACTTTCAGAGGATTATTTTAAAAATAATTCAACCTTAACAACGATAATGTATGTTAACAAAGACACTTTTGGTAATATGCCGATTACTCTACCTCCAATATCAGAACAAAAAGAAATCTCTTCCTACATAGAATCTGCTTCTCAAAAAATCGACACCGCCATTTCCCTTAAAACCCAGGAAATAGAGAAGTTGCAGGAGTATAAGAGTAGTTTGATAAATAGTGTGGTGACGGGGAAGGTGAGGGTGAGTTAAATTAGAAGACTTTAGTGAAAATTATTATGAGAGAAGTTTTGGAAGCCAACCCAATAGCGGTTACAAAAGAAAAGGAGTTGAGAGAGATTCAACCGGAAATTATCACAGTGCAGCAACTGGTGGAAACGCCGCGCTTTGTGATTCCTCCTTATCAACGTCCGTACAAATGGTCGTCCAAAAACGTCAACCAATTATTGGATGATATTCTCTTTTTCAAAACCAAACCTGCCTATCGTTTAGGAACCATCGTTTATCATCTGGACGAAGACAATATGCTGAATATTGTGGATGGTCAACAACGCACTATTACACTTTTGCTGATCGGATTGGCTATTCAAAATAATGAAATCCTGCAAGAAAAATTAAAAAAAGCCAAAATAAGTACGCCTAAGCTTTCTGTGACTTCGACCTTATCTTTTCAAGACCCACAGAGCAAAGAAAACATTCGTGATAATTATTTTGAAATTGAACGTAGAATAAATGATTTCGACGAAGCCACAGTTCAATTTTTTTATGAATGTTGTGAAATGGTAAAAGTGGTTCTTTACGACATATCCGAAGCTTTTCAATTTTTCGATTCCCAAAATGCCCGAGGCGTCGATCTTTTTCCCCACGATTTACTAAAGGCGTTTCACCTTCGTGAAATGTTAGAGAGCAGTACCGAATCTGAACGTATAGCCACCGTTAACGATTGGGAGAATATGGAGTTGGATGCGTTGAAGAAAACGTTTTCTCATTATTTATTTCGCATTAGAAACTGGAGTAATACAAAGTCTGCCCGTAAATTCACGAAAGATGATGTGGATGTTTTTAAAGGAATCAGTCCAGAAGTAAAAGAACCTTTTCCATTTGCGAGTATGTATCGCATCAGTCATTTTTATATAGAAGGCTACAATCAAGATTTTAATAGAAAAATAGATGGCAAAACAATGCCTTATCCTTTTCAATTAGATCAAATCGTGATCAATGGTAAACGATTTTTCGAAATGATTCAGCATTATGAGAAGGTCATCAACAAATTAAAATTTTCATCAAAAGAGGATACTATAGCTCAAGAAATTTTAACCACGCTAGACACTTATTCGGGAAAAGATAGAACAGGCGATAAATATGTTCGTAATCTTTTTGATTGTGCACTGGCTTTTTACGTAGACAAATTCGGGATGGTGGAAATGGAACGAGCTGTAGAAAAAATATTTATATGGAGTTATTCTTTACGTCTAACGATGCATAGCGTCCAACTGGCAAGTATGGATAATCATGCTTTAGCGCATCCCTTCATTTTCAAAACCATAAAAGATGCTTTAAAACCCAGCGACTTTTTAAATATAAAGCTTCATCCGCTTCAGGAGGCGGAATTGGTAAACTCCGATAAAACGAAAGCACTTAAAGATTTATTTATAAAAATGAAATTTATCTATGAGTAATACAATCCCTTCATTTTCTATAGGATCTTTATTTGAGAATGCTGATTCCTACGTCATTCCCATCTACCAAAGAAATTATACCTGGGGCTTGGGAGAAATTACGCAATTGATTCAGGATGTATATGACTATGCTTTTGACGAAGAGAAGTCTAAAACCAATTACTACATTGGTACATTGGTAGTTTATGAGCGCCATTTAGATGGTCAGACAACTTATGAAACCATCGATGGGCAACAACGCTTAACCACTTTAAAAATACTTCTGAATGCGCTACATAGAAAGTTTGATCAGGAAATAGAAGATAAAATTTCTTATCACTTAGATTTAAGTTTTGACAGTCGTAAAAAGTCAACAGAAACTTTGGAGGTCATCACCAATCAAAATCAAAAAGAGGTAGCCTTTATTTCGAGTAAAGATTACAATCCTCAAATAAAGCAACGCTATTATGATGCGGAAAAAGTCTTAGCCCGCTTTTTAGATACGCCAGATAAAGTGAATATCTTCTACAACTACTTAACGGAAAAGGTAAAAGTAGTTAGAGTATCTGTGCCAGAAGTAACCGATTTGAATCATTATTTTGAAATAATGAACAACCGCGGAGAACAACTGGAAAAGCACGAAATTCTAAAAGCAAATATGTTGGAAGTTTTATCTGACGACCCAGTATTGACCTATGCATTCAACACTATTTGGGAAGCTTGTACCGATATGGAGCGCTACGTGCAATACGGTTTTTCTACAAAAGAGCGAGATATTGTATTTACGGATAACAACTGGAATGTGTTGAATTGTAATTCCTTGGATGATATTGCTACTAGAATATTTGAAGCAGCCAAAGAGGATAAGCATTCCGCCCAATTGAATATTACTGAAATCATTGATTACAAAGGTTCCTTTAAAGTAAACACAGACGAAAAAGAAGATGCTCCAGAACGTTTTACTTCGGTTATTAATTTCTCGAATTTTTTATTGCACGTACTGCGTATTCAAACGAAGTCTGATATTCCTTTAGATGATAAAAGACTGATTGATTCCTTTAAAACATTTTTAAAGGATGCAGAAAAGGAAACACAGATACAATTTGTAAAGGATTTTGGTTTTAATTTATTGAAGATTAAACACCTATTTGATCAGTACATTATAAAACGAGAATTTATCAGAGAAAAAGACCAGTGGAGTTTAAAAGTTCTAAAATGGTATGCTGGTAATAAGGTGAGCTACGTAAATAGTGTGGAAAATGATGAGGCATTAAATAAAGAGTTGATTATGCTATTGTCTATGTTCCACGTTTCAACGCCCACATTGGTTTATAAGCATTGGTTAAACGGAGCTTTAAACTATTTGTTTGATCAAACTCAAATTAATGCTGTGGCCTATCGAGACTATCTGCTTAAGCTAGCAGAGGCTTATTTCTTTGATCGATATACTGCGATGGATGCAATAGATTATTTTGAAATCATTTATAAAAATCAAGGAAGGTCTGTAAATAGATATACCGGCGCTTATAATTTGGATGTATTGGATCAGGGGACATCGGTAGAGAATTTTGTGTTTAACTATTTGGATTATATTCTTTGGAAAGAAGGTGTGAAAGGATCATCTGATTTTGAATTCACTTTTAGAAGTTCAGTAGAACACTATTATCCACAGAATCCAATTTCCAAAGACCATAAAATAGATGCTTCCATATATGATATGTTCGGAAATTTGTGTCTGATTAGTAGCAGTAAAAATTCTCGATTAAGCAACCATATGCCATCAGCCAAAAAAGATTATTACCACAAAGTAGGTGCAGATAGCCTCAAACAACAGATAATGATGTCTGAACCAGAATGGAGTGAGATAGAAATCAAGAAACATTCTGATTTAATGAAAAACAAATTAAATGAATTTAGAAATGCATAGCCAAACCAACGAACAAGCTTTAGAGGCTGCTATAGAGAAAGCCTTAACTGGAACCTGCTTAGAGGATATGAAAAAGCAAGGGCAATCTATTGATGCCGTAAACGAACAAGCTGCATTGTATAGAACAGGCAAAGGTTATTATATTGGACAGCCATCTAATTTTAATGCCCAGTTTGCTATAGACGAACAATTCTTTTGGGATTTCCTTGAAACCACCCAAAAAGAGGAATTAGAAAAGCTACAAAAGCAAAGTGATTGGAAACTAAAAATCCTAAATCGCTATGATCGTATGATTAAAAAATATGGGGTCCTGCATCTACTAAAAAAAGGCTTGCAAGTAGACGATGCCAATTTCACCTTGTTTTACCAACTACCATTAGCAAGTAGTAGTAAAAAAGTAAAGCAGAATTTTCAGCAAAACCGCTTTAGCGAAACAAGACAATTGCGTTATAGTGTAGATAACCCAAGAGAAGAAATTGATTTGGTTTTGTTTATCAATGGATTACCTATTGTAACGATGGAGCTAAAAAACCATTGGACAGGTCAAAATGCACGTGTACATGGACAGCACCAATACAGAAATAAACGTGACAACAAACAGCCTTTATTGCAATTTGCACGTTGTATAGTACACTTTGCTGTTGATACAGATGAAGCTTACATGACAACAAAGTTAAATGGAACTAAAACATTTTTCTTACCATTTAATAAAGGGAATAAACACGGTAAAGGCAACCCTGAACTACCAAAAGGAGAAATAGGCCACAGAACAAATTATTTGTGGAATGAGGTGTTTACCAGAGAGAGTTTAGCTAATATCATTCAGCATTTTGTACGCTTAGATGGTAAAAAGAAAGACCCATTACAAACCAAAACCTTATTCTTTCCACGTTATCACCAAATGGATGTGGTGCGTAAAATTATAGCAGATGCCAGTAAAAAAGGAGTAGGGCAAACCTATTTAATTCAGCATTCTGCCGGTTCTGGTAAATCAAACTCTATTACTTGGGCGGCATATCAACTCATAGAAACCTACCCAGAAAGCTTAAATACGCCTGGTGTTACAGATTTAGAAAAACCCTTGTTCGATTCGGTAATTGTTGTAACCGATAGACGCCTATTAGATAAACAAATCCGTGATAATATTGCGAGTTTCTCGGAAGTTAAAAACATTATTGCTCCTGCCTATTCGTCTAAAGAATTAAGAGATAGTTTAGAGCAAGGCAAGAAAATTATTATAACTACGATTCAGAAATTCCCATTCATCATAGATGGTATTGCAGATTTAAGCGATAAGCGTTTTGCGGTGGTTATAGATGAAGCACACAGTAGCCAAAGTGGTTCGGCTCATGATAATATGAATCGCGCTATGGGACAACAGATTGATGAAGATGATGAGCTTGATGCACAAGATAAAATAGTACAGGCAATGCAATCTCGTAAAATGCGAGGTAATGCATCGTATCTAGCTTTTACAGCAACACCAAAACCCATTACTTTAGAGAAATTTGGAGTCAAAGATGCCGAAGGTAAATTTAAACCGTTTCATCTATACTCCATGAAACAGGCTATTGAGGAAGGTTTTATCCTCGATGTACTAGCGAATTATACAACCCTTAAAAGTTATTACGAAATAGAGAAGTCTATTGAAGAGAATCCTTTATTCGATTCTACGAAAGCGCAGAAAAAATTACGAGCTTATGTAGAACAACACCAGCAAACCATAAACACCAAAGCAGAAATTATTCTAGACCATTTTATTCCTAAAATAGTTAACCAGAAAAAACTAAAAGGGAGAGCTAAGGCTATGGTAATAACGCAGAGTATAGAATCTGCCATTCGTTATTATAAAGCCTTAAATACTATTCTGAAAGATAAAGGCCATCCCTTTAAAATAGCTATTGCCTTTTCAGGTACTAAAAAAGTTGATGGGATAGAATACACGGAAGCGGAACTAAATGGTTTTCCTGAAAAGGATACACGATTTAAGTTTGATGAAGATGAGTATCGCATTTTAGTAGTCGCCAACAAATACCTTACAGGTTTCGACCAGCCAAAACTATGTGCCATGTATGTAGATAAGAAGCTACAAGGGGTACTTGCGGTTCAGGCTTTATCACGATTAAATCGAGCGGCATCTAGTCTAGGTAAAAAAACAGAAGATGTTTTCGTGTTAGACTTCTTTAATTCTACCGATGATATAAAAAAATCATTTGATCCATTTTACACAGCGACGTCATTAAGCGAAGCAACCGATGTAAATGTATTGCATGAGTTAAAAGACGCATTAGATGCAGTAGGTGTTTATGAGTGGAGTGAGGTAGAGGATTTTAATATCAAGTTTTTCAACAAAGAAGATGCACA
>NZ_DATGNO010000003.1:0-35779 GCF_035306705.1 Xanthomarina sp. | reverse complement strand
TCCAAGACCAAAAGTCTTATTAATGTCTTTAAAAGCTATTATGTGTTTGGACAAACCATTTTAGACAAGATTGCTATTTCTTCAAACTTAAGCCATAAATTTACTTATGAATCGGATGGAGTTCATTTTATAAACGAGACTCTAAAACAGAAAAAAGGAGGGATTTTAATAAGTGCCCATGTTGGAAATTTTGAAATTTCAGAATACTTTTTCGGCGAATTGGAAGAAAATGCCTCCATAAGTCTTCTTACTACCGATATTGAACATACAGCTATAAAAGAGTATTTAGATAGCGTAAGAAAAAAATCGAATATTAAATTAATCATCATCAGAGATGATCTATCCCATATTTTTGAAGTCAATGCTGCCTTGGCTAGAAATGAAATTGTTTGCATTACAGGAGATCGTTATATTAAAGGTTCCAAATTTTTAACAGAAGAGCTTTTAGGCAAAGAAGCCAAGTTTCCAGCAGGCCCTTTTATGTTAGCATCCAGACTTAATGTACCGGTTTTGTTTGTTTACGTCATGAAAGAAACAAATAAACACTATCATTTATACGCTAGAAAATCGGAAGCAAAACATCGAGATGCCCAAGGCATACTAAAAGAATACACAGAAAGTTTGACTTGGATGCTGAAAAAACATCCTTTACAATGGTTTAATTATTTCGATTTTTGGAATGCCCTAAAATAAAAAAAAAGAAATGAAAGAAGTTTTAGTCATACATTATTCGCAATCTGGACAACTTACAGAAATTATAAATAATATTGTTTCGCCTTTAAAAAACAACGAAACAAATCTAACCTTTCTCAATATTGAAATGGAAACTCCATTTCCTTTTCCTTGGAATAAAAAAGAATTTTATGGTGTATTTCCAGAGACTTTTCTTCAAATACCCCAAAAAACCAAAGCAGTTCCAGAGGCCATTCTCAATAAAAAATACGATTTAATTATTTTTGGGTATGCCGTTTGGTACTTAACACCATCCTTACCAACTACATCTTTTTTAAACTCGGAAGACGCGAAGAAACTGTTTGCCCACACACCAATAATAACGGTCATTGGATGCAGAAATATGTGGATTATGGCTCAGGAAAAAATGAAGAAAAAACTTCAAGAACTTCAAGCTAAATTGGTTGGAAACATTGTTCTTGTAGATAGGCACATCAATCATATAAGCGTGATTACCATAGCCCAATGGATGTTTTCCGGCAAAAAAGAACGCTTTTTGGGCATATTTCCTAAACCCGGAGTCGCACAAAAAGATATTGACGCCTCGGTTAAGTTTGGTCCTATTATTAAAAGCCATCTTTTAAAGAATAATTACACTACCTTACAACCAGATTTATTAGAAGCAGATGCTGTAAAAATTAAACCATTTTTAATCACTGTGGATAAGCGTGCAAATGTAATTTTCTCTAAATGGGCCGGTTTAATTCAATCCAAAGGAGATAAAAACAATCCAAAACGGCAGTTATTCGTTAAAATGTTTAATTATTACCTTTTATTTGCTATTTGGATTATTGCACCTATAGTATTTATCTTATTTTTGTTGACTTATTTGCCTTTATACGGGAAATTAAAAAAGGAAAAAACATACTATGCATCGGTTGCATTAAAATAGAAGGTTTTAAAAATGAAGGAAGTTTATATTACTAAAATATCAAAGTTTTTACCAAATCGCCCCATTAGTAACGACGAAATGGAAGATAAATTAGGAATTATCGATGGGAAGACCTCTAAAGGAAGACGCATTGTTTTACGTAACAATCAGATAAAAACTAGGTATTACGCCTTAGATGATCATGGAAATATAACTCATAACAATGCCCAGTTAACCAAGGAAGCTATTGTAAAGTTATACGACGAGAACTTAAAACCTGAGGATATTGAATTATTATCTTGTGGTACATCGAGTCCAGATCAAATTCTGCCTTCTCATGCAGCTATGGTCCATGGCTTTTTGAAAAATGGAAATACTGAAATAAATTCGCCATCTGGAGCATGTTGCTCTGGAATGAATGCCTTAAAATATGGATTTTTAGCCGTTAAAGCTGGACAAACACAAAATGCTGTTTGTACAGGTTCTGAACGCACCTCTTCTTGGATGAAATCGGACACTTTTGAAGACGAGTTAAAACACCTAAACACACTTGAAGACAATCCTATATTAGCTTTTAATAAAGATTTTTTACGTTGGATGCTTTCTGATGGAGCTGGTGCAGTTTTATTGGAAAACAAACCTAACGGAGAACTTCCTATTAAAATTGATTGGATGGAAGGCTACTCATACGCTCACGAATTGGAAGCTTGTATGTATGCCGGAGCAGATAAATTGGAATCTGGATTTTTAAAACCGTGGAGTGAATATCCTTCAGAAGAATGGAGTAAAAAATCCTTATTTGCCATGAAACAAGATGTCAAGCTTTTAGGCGAAAACATTCTTGTAAAAGGTGTAGATAGCTTAAAAATGGCTATGGATAAACATGGTGTAAAACCTGAAGATATAGACTATTACCTACCACATATTTCTTCTTATTATTTTAAAGATAAATTATATGAAGAAATGGTAAAACAAGGGGTGGAAATTCCTTGGGAAAACTGGTTTATGAATTTAACGAAAGTTGGAAATGTAGGTGCCGCTTCTATCTATATCATGTTAGAAGAATTAAAAAATTCAGGAAAACTTAAAAAAGGAGATAAGATCTTGCTTTCTGTTCCAGAAAGTGCGCGTTTTGCTTATGCTTATGCGCTTTTAACAGTTTGTTAAAATGATACAGCAACAATTACCAATAACCGATATTACTCATTTAATTCCCCAAAAATCACCCTTTGTTATGGTGGATAGCTTGTTGGATTTTAAAGAGAACCAAGTAGTATCATCTTTTAAAATAAAAGAAGACAATTTGTTTTTAAAAAACAATAGTTTGTTAGAATCGGGACTCATTGAAAACATGGCCCAAACTGTGGCATTGCACACAGGATTTGACTTTTTTCTTAAAAATGAACAAGCCCCAACAGGATATATCGGCTCTATAAAAAAAGTAGAGATTTTAAAATTACCTGTTCTAAACGATATCATTACAACCAAAGTTGAAATTTTACACGAGTTTGATGGGATTACTATGGTTGCAGTAAAAGTATTTAATGCAATTAATGAAGAGATAGCCTCTGGCGAAATGAAAACTGTTATTGCTCGCTAATGGATTTTCACGAATTAGACATAAAGAAATTTTTACCTCATCGTCCTCCTTTTTTAATGGTGGACCACGTATTGACTATCGACGATGAACATGTTTCTACCTCCTTCACCATAAAACCTGAATGTATCTTTAACGAACAAGGGGTTTTTAATGAAGCAGGCATGATAGAAAATGCTGCGCAAACCTGTTCTTCCATCGTTGGAAAAAGCTATTTTGATGAAGGCGATTTAGAAGGCAAGTCTGCAAAACTAATCGGGTTTATTAGTGCTATAAAAAAAATAACCATTAGTTCTTGCGCTAAAGTTGGCGCAACCATAACAACAAAAGCTTTTATAAAATCCCGTCTTAATACCGATCAATTCACCATGTGTGCCATTGATTGTTTTATATCTGAAAATGGTACAGAATTATTATCTTGTGAGATCAATTTGGTGATTCAGGAACTGAAATAAATTCGACATGAAAAAAGATGAAGTCCCTCAAGATAAAAGCAATTTAGAGTCTGCCAATTTTAAAGAATTGTGTTATGCTGTGGATGAGAATGGCGAATACACAACCGTTAATAGTTCTGGTTGGGACCCTAAAACTATTGCTTTAAACCAGGCTATCGAAGACATCAACCAACGCGTTGAAGATGCTAAAAAACGGGTTTTAAACCACCAAACCAGTCCCATAGAATATTATATGGAATTTCATAAAATGGATCTTCCAATTTTGGCTAGTTATGTTAGCATGTGGAAATGTCGTGTAAAAAGACATTTTAAACCTAAGGTATTCGAGAAATTATCCAAAAACATCTTACAGAAATATGCGGATACTTTCGACATAAGTATCGAGCAATTAAAAAATATTGAAGGTCATGGAAATTAGTTTCACACATCATCAATCTGCACATTGCGAAAACGGTGTGATTTCTAATTTAATGAAGCATCACGGCTATCAGGTTAGCGAACCGATGGCTTTTGGAATTGGCTCTGGCCTGCTATTTTGCTATATTCCTTTTTTAATGGTTAACCATGCGCCTGCCTTTACATATAGAGCTCTGCCTGGAATTATTTTTAAGCGTTTTGCCAAACGTGTTGGTATAAAAATTAAACGCGAAAAATTTAAAAGTCCGCAACAAGCCAAAACCCGATTAGACGAAAATTTAAAGAATAACAATCCTGTTGGACTACAAGTTGGGGTGTATAATTTGGTGTATTTTCCAGATGAATATCGTTTTCATTTTAACGCCCATAATTTAGTAGTTTACGGAAAAGAAAACGACACCTATTTAATTAGCGATCCGGTTATGGAAACCGTAACAACGTTAACCGATAAGCAATTAGAAAAAGTGCGTTTTGCAAAAGGTGCTTTCGCTCCAAAAGGACATATTTATTACCCAGTCGATTTCCCTAAAGAGTTAGATTTAGAAAAAGCCATTATTAAAGGTATCAAGCATACCTGCAAAGACATGCTTGCTCCCATTCCTGTTTTAGGCGTAAAAGGCATTAGATATACGGCCAAACTTATTAGAAAGTGGCCAAAGAAAAAAGGGGTTAAAAAAGCCAATCATTACTTAGGTCAAATAGTTAGGATGCAGGAAGAAATTGGAACCGGTGGTGGTGGTTTTAGATATATTTTTGCTGCGTTTTTACAAGAATCCAGTAAAATTTTAAATAAACCAGAGCTTTCGGAACTTTCTAAAGAAATGACAGCTATTGGCGATTTATGGCGCGATTTTGCCGTAGATGCTTCAAGGATTTACAAAAATCGAAGTGCTAAAGAAGATGCTTATAACCATGTGGCAACACAGTTGGAAGTTATCGCAGATAAAGAAGAGGTATTCTTTAAAAAATTAAGGAAAGCAATCAAATAAGATGATCAACATTGAGCACGTTTCTAAAAAATATAAAAATGCAGATAATTATTCCTTATCTAACTTAGACCTGCTCATTCACGAAAAGGAAATCTTTGGTTTATTAGGGCCTAATGGCGCTGGTAAAACCACACTTATTTCTATTTTATGTTCGCTTATTAAACCTACTTCAGGGTCGTTTTCAATTGGCGGAATGACCTATCAAAAAAACAAAAACCAACTCAAGCAACTTATCGGCATCGTACCTCAAGAATATGCTTTATATCCAACGCTTACGGCCTACGAAAATTTAAAGTATTTTGGAAGTATGTATGGTTTGAAAGGAAAAGTTCTTGACGAAAAAATAAATAAATACTTAGAACATTTAGGGCTTTTAGCCTTTGCACATAAAAAAATTGACACTTTTTCTGGTGGAATGAAACGTCGTATTAATTTAATTGCAAGCATCCTTCACGATCCAAAAGTGTTGTTTTTGGATGAACCAACCGTGGGTGTAGATGTACAGTCTAAAAACGTAATTATTGAATTCCTACAGGAATTAAACAACAACGGAACTACCATTATTTATACCTCGCACCACTTAAACGAAGCTGAAACCTTTTGTACTCGAGTAGCCATAATAGATCATGGGAAATTAATAATAAAAGGAAAACCTAAGGAATTAATCGACCAAACTGAGGGTTCGCATAATCTAGAAGATGTTTTTATAAGTTTAACCGGAAAAGCCTTAAGAGATCATGCATAAATTAATGGCTTCGGCACGAAAGGAGTTTTTATTGCTAATACGAGATATTGGAGGAATTGCCATACTTTTTGTTATGCCTTTGATATTGATTGTAACCATTACCTTAATTCAAGACAGTACGTTTAAAACAGTTACCGATGCTAAAATTCCCATTCTAGTTGTAAATAACGATCATGGAAATGTGTCTGAAACCATTATGGAAGGTTTAAAAGAATCGAATGCGTTTGAAGTCATTCTTAATGAAAGTGAAGAGAATTCCAAAGACCTTGTTTTTAAAGGAAAATACCAATTAGCTATTGTTATTCCTGAAAATTTGAGTTCTGGTTTGGAACAAAAAGTTGCTCATAATGTTGATGGTATTATTGCTAAATTTGGCTTGGAAGAAGAAAAAAACACTTCTCCAAAAGCTATTGTTCATAGTAAAGAAGTTAAACTTTACTTCGATCCTGCCACACAAATATCCTTTAAAAGCTCTGTAAAAAATGGCATTGATAAAATGGTGTCAAAAATTGAAACACAATCCATTTACAAAGCATTTCAAGAGCAAATAACCGACGATCCAACAGAGGCCATTTTCGAAACCGAAAACTTTATCACTTTTAAAGAAATTCTTCCAAAGGAAAATAATAAAGAACTGATTCCTAACTCAGTGCAACACAATGTACCTGCTTGGACTCTATTCGCTATATTTTTTATAATTGTCCCACTTTCAATCAATATAGTAAAGGAAAAAAGTCAAGGAACTTTTGTGAGATTACGCACCAATCCGGTGTCTTACACCACAGTGTTAGGTGGAAAAACCCTTGTTTATTTAGTGGTTTGCCTTGTTCAATTTGTTTTGATGTTATCGGTTGGTGTATTTTTATTTCCTGCTATTGGCCTACCAACCTTGGACATTTCCGGGAGATTGCCCTTGTTATTTGTTGTGGCAATTTTTGCAGGACTAGCAGCTATTGGTTTGGGATTATTATTAGGAACCATTGCAAAAACCCAAGAACAATCCGCACCTTTTGGAGCCACATTTGTGGTTATTTTAGCAGCTCTTGGCGGGGTTTGGGTGCCTGTTTTTATCATGCCTAAATTCATGCAAACACTCTCTAATATTTCGCCAATGAATTGGGGCTTAAATGCTTTTTACGACGTATTTTTGCGTCAAGGTTCTTTATTGGATATATTACCAGAAATTAGCCTGCTATTCTTGTTTTTTATAGCAACCACACTAATTGCCATTGTTTATAATGAAAAGAAAAACACCGTTTAAACCAAAAGAAATTACGCACACAAGTCAAGTACGAGTACGCTTTGTGGAAACAGACCCTTTAGGTATTGTTTGGCATGGCAATTATATTCAGTATTTCGAGGATGGCAGAGAAGATTTTGGCAGACATCATGGCATTTCTTATTTAGATCAAAAAGAATATGGTTTTGCTACTCCCGTTGTAAAATCGAGTACAGATCATAAACTGCCTTTACGTTATGGAGACATTGCAACTGTTAAAACTATTTATGTAGATAGTTTGGCAGCCAAAATGGTGTTCCGATATGAAATCTATAACCAAAACAACCAATTGGTTTGTACAGGTCAAACCATTCAAGTGTTTGTGGATAAAATTGGAGAAGGTGATTTATGGTTAACCATACCTTCCTTTTTTATGGATTGGAAGAAAAATGTAGGCTTATTGGATGAGTAAAACATACGTGTCATATAATAACATTATTTCTTCACTTGGTTTTAATAGTGAAACAGTTGTGGATAATATCCACAACGAAGTTTCTGGTTTGCAATTAATTGAAAACCTCAAAGTTCTTCCAGAGCCTTTTTATTCCGCATTGATTTCTTCTGAAAAACTAGAAGAAACTTTTCAAAAGCTTCAGCCCAAGAAAGCATATACGCGTTTGGAAAAAATGATGATCAGCTCTTTAAATGAAGTTATTAAAACCTCCAATCTTGAATTAACCGAGCGTGTTGGTTTAATTATTTCAACAACAAAAGGCAATGTAGATGCTTTAGATGACACTAGTCCATTTCCAAAGGACCGTGCTTATTTAAGTGAATTAGGAAAGCATATTAAAGAGTTTTTCAATTTTAAAAATGATGCTATTGTTGTTTCAAATGCCTGTGTTTCTGGTATTTTGGCAGTAGCAATTGCAAAAAGATATATTCAGCAAAATACCTACGACCATGTATTTGTTGTAAGTGGCGATGTGGTAACCGAATTTATTCTATCTGGTTTCAATTCGTTTCAAGCTTTAAGTCATGAACCCTGTAAACCTTATGATAAAAATAGAACTGGAATCAATATTGGCGAAGTAGCTGCAAGTGCTTTAATCACTAATAATTCTAAAAATCTTTCAAAAGAAGCTGTAGAAATTCTTGGGGAAAGTTCTTGTAACGATGCCAACCATATTTCTGGTCCTTCCAGAACTGGTGAGGGTTTGTACAGAAGTATGAAATCTGCTTTGGAGCAAGCTAACTTAACTGCTAAAGACATCGATTATATTTCTGCACACGGCACAGCTACTTTGTTTAACGACGAGATGGAAGCTATTGCCATAAACAGATTGCAATTACAACATGTGCCCTTAAATAGTTTGAAAGGCTATTTTGGACATACCTTAGGAGCTTCTGGATTATTGGAAACCATAATTGGTATGTACTCCTTATATAATAATACACTTTACGCGTCCAAAGGCTTTGAAACCTTGGGGGTTTCGCAACCTATCCATGTAATTAAAAAAACCACATCCAAAGAATTAAATACCTTTTTAAAAACCGCTTCAGGTTTTGGAGGTTGTAATACCGCCATCATATTTAAAAAAATAACAAATTAAAAATCATGTCTAAAAACCCTATAAAAGCTATAGATGCCATTCAGGAAGCACAAAAAATTGCTTTTGCTCCCTTTATATTCCAAGCCGTTGTTTCATTACGAAAACTTGGCATATTCGATCTTATTTTCGAAAGAAGAAAAAAAGGAGGTATCTCGATAGAAGACATTGCAAAACAATTATCTCTTAGCACTTATGGCGTAGGTGTTTTATTGGAAATTGCTGAAAGTTCCGATATAGTTTCAAAAGACGAAAACAATCACTATGAGTTAACTACCATTGGATATTATTTAAATTCCCACAAAACGGTAGATGTTAATATCAACTTTACACAAGAAGTTTGTTATAAAGGATTGTTTCATTTGGATGAAGCTATTAAAACAGGAAAACCAGCAGGATTAAAAGAATTAGGAGATTGGAGCACTATTTACGAAGGCTTGTCGAAATTAACGCCAAACGTCCAAAAAGCTTGGTTTGAGTTCGATCATCATTATTCAGACGATGTGTTTCAGGAAGCTCTGGAAACTGTTTTTAGAAACAACCCAAAAACCATATACGATGTAGGTGCAAACACTGGAAAATTCACAATTAGTGGTAGCAAACACAACGATACTGTTTCCATAAAAATGGTGGATTTACCAGGACAGTTACAAATTGCTCTTGAAAATGTGGCTGAAGCTGGTTTTGCAGATCGCGTAACACATCATGAAATAGATTGGTTGACTGAAAACCCAGAATTACCTAAAGGTGCTGATACCATTTGGATGAGTCAGTTTTTAGATTGTTTTTCTGAAGATGAAATTCTAACCATTTTAAAAGCTTGCGCAGCAGCAGTAAACGACGATGGAGAAATCCTTATTATGGAAACATTTACAGATCGTCAACGTTTTGATAATGCCAAGTTTATACTTGAAGCTACGTCACTTTACTTTACAGTTATGGCCAATGGAAACTCTAAAATGTATCCCGCTAAAGTTTTTATGAAACTAATTGACCAAGCAGGATTAGAACTTAAAGAAGATATTGCCGTTGGAGAATATCACACCATTCTGGTTTGCAAAAAAAAATAACCGATAATGAATACTTCCTATAACATATCATCCTATTGTCGCATAAAGAACCATCAAGTTTCTTTAAATGGGACTGTTATATTTAGTGAAGAACCTTCTAGTTTTCCAGAGTTTATAAAAGCCGCATATAAAGCCCAAAACACCAATTATCCGAAGTTTTTTAAAATGGATAATTTAAGTAAGTTGGCATTTTTAGCAGCAGATATTTTACTTAAAAACGAGTCGCTAGATTCAGAAATGGAGAATAACATTGCTTTAGTTTTTTCTAATAAAGCATCCAGTTTGGATACGGATGTCTTACATCAAAAAGCCATTCAGCACAAAGACACCTATTTTCCTAGTCCAGCCGTTTTTGTATACACCTTACCCAATATTTGTCTCGGGGAGATAAGTATTAAATATAAGCTATATACTGAGAATAGTTTTTTTATCTTTGAACGTTTTAATGCCGACCATTTGTTTGCATATTCAAACAGTTTGTTAGATACAAATAAAGCAGAATCAGTACTTTGTGGTTGGGTAGAATTAGAAGGAGAGAATTACGAAGCCTTTTTATATTTAATTTCAAAAGAAGGCAACATAGAACATAATAAACAGAACATAATAACATTATATAATACATAATATGGAAGCTTTAAAACAAGAATTAAAAGAGAACATTATCGAGCAATTAAACCTTGAAGACATGACTGTCGAGGATATTGCAGATGATGATATGCTGTTTGGTGATGGTTTGGCCTTAGATTCAATTGATGCTTTAGAATTAATTGTGATGCTAGATAAAAACTACGGTATCAAATTGACCGATCCAAAAGAAGGTCGTGCTATTTTTGAGTCTATCAATACCATGGCAGCTTATATTACGGAGCATAGAGCTAAATAGTTGTATTCCTGCGCCTGCCTATCGATAGACAGGAAAGCAGGAATCTCATTGTTAAAACATAAAATTTACCACGAACCTGACGGCAAGGAAGATTCGTGGTAAAAAAGAAGTAGCAAATTAAAAGATTCCTGCTTTCGCAGGAAGTTATATGAGCAAAGGAGTCGCAATTACCGGAATGGGAATTATATCTGCTATTGGAAACAATGTCGCAGAAAATTTTCAGTCGCTTGTGGAAGCTAAAAAAGGAATTTCAAGAGTTTCTAAAATAGATACCATCCATAAAGATGAGATTATGGTAGGCGAAATTGCTTTCACCAATTCAGAATTAGAACAAATTTTAGGTTTAGCAGCAGATAACAATTATTCCAGAACCTGTTTTCTTGGTTCAATTGCTGCAAAAGAAGCTGTAGAAAATGCTGGAATTAAAGATATCAACGCTTATAAAACAGGGTTGATTTCTGCAACTAGTGTTGGAGGTATGGATATGACCGAAAAGTACTATTATGAGTACCTAGAAATCGGCGCCCATCGCAAATATATTGCCAGCCATCATGCTGGAGATTCCACTCAAAAAATAGCCGAACAATTAGGTATAGATAAAAGTTTAGTTACAACTATTAGCACGGCTTGCTCCTCGGCTGCAAATGCCATTATGTTAGGAGCCAGACTTATTAAATCTGGGCAATTGGATCGAGTTGTTGTTGGAGGCTCGGACTGCATGTCCAAATTCACCATTAACGGCTTTAAAACCTTGATGATTCTTTCAGACACGTACAACGCTCCCTTCGATGAAAACAGGAAAGGCCTAAATTTAGGGGAAGCTGCCGCTTTCCTGGTTTTGGAATCTGATGCCGTTGTAAAAGCTGAAAACAAAACTGTTTTGGCTTATGTAAAAGGTTATGGCAATGCCAACGATGCCTTTCATCAAACAGCCTCGTCAGACCATGGAGATGGCGCTACTTTGGCTATGGAGAAAGCACTTGAAGTTGCTGGATACACGGCTAAAGACATCGATTACATCAATGCACATGGAACCGCAACTGGTAATAACGATTTATCTGAAGGACGTGCGATAATTCGAGTTTTTGGAGAACATGTTCCAGAATTCAGTTCCACAAAAGCATATACCGGACACACCTTAGCTGCTGCCGGAGCCATTGAAGCCGTATATTCCATTTTAGCTTTACAAAACAACGTGATTTATCCGAACCTGAATTTTAAAACCCAGATGAAAGAATTCGGCATCACACCTGAATTGGAACTTAAAGAAAAAACGTTACGTACAGTCATGTCAAATTCCTTTGGTTTTGGAGGGAATTGTTCGACGGTTATTTTTTCGAAAGAGCAATAAATAATTCTTAAATTAGATTCCTGCTTTCACAGGAAGTTAACATGAAAAAAGTCTACATCAATAGTATCTCGAGTATTTCTGCTCAAAAAACCTTTGACAATTCGGAGTTTCTGGACGAGGTTATTATTCATAAAAACCCTGTTATTTTTGCTGTAGAACCTAATTATAAAGATTATATTCCTCCTGCTGCCGCTAGACGCATGGCAAAAGGAATTAAAATGGGGGTTTCTGCTTCTAAAATGGCTTTACACGAGGCTGGTTTGGATCAGGTTGACGCTATTATAACTGGAACAGGAATGGGTTGTGTACGCGATTCTGAAAAGTTTTTAAGTGGTATTATAGATAATAACGAACAGTTTTTAACGCCAACATCTTTTATTCAATCCACGCACAATACGGTTGGCGGACAAATAGCTTTAGAACTACAATGCAAAGGCTATAACTTTACCTATGTCCACTCTAGCAATTCGTTCGAGTCGGCTTTGTTGGATGCCAAACTTCAATTGGAATTAGATGAAGCACAAACTATTCTAATTGGCGGGGTGGATGAATTAGGAGATCACACGACCGAATTAAACAAAATCATTCATCATATTAAGCATGAAGACATTTCTTCTACAGAACTTTTAAACTCTAAAACCAAAGGAACTGTTTATGGCGAAGGCGCTAATTTCTTTGTCTTATCCAATAAAAAACAAGACTCTTCTTATGCTGAAGTTGTTGCAGTAAGCATACTCAACACCTTGCCTCTAGAAGAAGTAATAGAAACAGCTTTACAGTTTTTAACAGAAAACAATCTTAGTGTTGAAGATATTGACGCACTTATTTTAGGTAATAATGGCGATGTAGAATTTGATGGGTATTACAACCAATTAACCTCAAATATTTTCAACAAGACCCAACAAATTTGTTACAAACATCTTATTGGAGAATTTAATACAGCCTCGCCATTTGGAGTCTGGATCGCTTCAAAAGTATTTAAAAAACAACGTATTCCTGAAATCCTAAAATGGAACAATCCTGGAACTTCCACTTTTAAATACATCCTGCTATATAACCAGTATCGTGGAGAAAACCATAGTTTCACTTTACTTAAAACATGCTAAATTTTAAAACAGTAAACAACTTGATACTTCTTGTTTTAACAAGTTTAATAGTCGCTTACTTTTTAATTGACATGTCTTTTTGGTGGTTTGCTTTATTAGGGCTTTTATGGTTTCTCCTTACAGCTTTTGGCTCTGGATTAATTGGTTGGAACTATCATATCCATGCTCTTAACAACAACCCTAATATTCCAGAAAACCAAGTGGCCCTCACTTTCGACGATGGTCCCAATGCTAATTATACACCTCAAGTTTTAGATCTCTTAAAAAGACACCAAGCCAAAGCCACGTTTTTCTGTGTGGGATTGCAAATAGAAAATCACCCAGAAATTTTCAACAGCATTATAAAAGAAGGACATACCGTTGGAAATCATACCTATTCCCACAATAATATGTTTGGTTTTTTTAGCACCAAACAAGTCATTGAAGAATTAGAGCAAACCAATAAGCTTGTTTTAGAAAAAACGGGTTTAAAATTAAATTTATATAGACCTGCTTTTGGAGTAACAAATCCAAGAATTAAAAAGGCTTTGAAAGCAACCAAACTTCATGCCATTGGCTGGAACAAACGCAGTTTGGACACAACTGGTTTAAGCAAGGAAACCATTTTAAAACGTGCTTCAAAAGATTTAAAAAAAGGCGATGTTATTTTACTTCACGATTCGAGTGAAAAAACCTTATGGGTTTTGGAACAGTTATTGCTAATTTTACAAAAGCAAAATTTACAGGCTGTAACTGTTGATAGCTTATTTAATATAGAACCTTATGCGTAATTTCGTTTTTATTTTATTTTTTATATCTCTTGCAGTTCAGGCACAAACAAAAATGTCTGTTACAGAAGCCGAGAGTCTAAAGACCTTGGTAAAACAACAAGCTTTAACTACCAAAACCATATCTAGTAATTTTACCCAATACAAACATTTAGACTTTTTATCTAACGATATTGTTAGCAAAGGAAAACTAGCTTTTAAAACGCCAGACTTAGTAAAATGGGAATATACTGATCCATATAACTACGTCATAATTTTTAAAAATGAAACCCTTTTTATTAACGACGAAGGCAAAAAAAACCAAGTAAATATGGGTTCTAACAAATTGTTTAAAGAATTAAATGGTTTAATAATAAACAGTATTAAAGGAGATATGTTTGATGACGAAGCCTTCGACATTACTTACTTTAAAAAGGATAAAAACAGTCAAGTACACTTTATTCCAAAGGATAAAAAATCATCAAAATTTATTTCTGAATTTCAAATAACATTCAACGAAAAAGGCGATGTTTTGGAAGTAAAAATGATAGAACTTTCAGGAGATTTCACCAAAATTGTTTTCAACAATAAAGAATTAAACAAACCTCTTGCTGATGCGATTTTTACTAATTAGTCTTTGTTTTTTAGTGGTTTCCTGTGGTAGCTATCCTAAAAAACAAAACTTCAAAGCAGATAATCCAGCTACTAAAAATATCGAAAATCCTTATTTTTCAGATGGGAGCCTAGATTATGTTTATAAAGCATCTATCGATGTTTATGACAGAAATTTTAGTGGCCTTTTAATCATAAAAAAAATAGCAGAAAAAGAACATCGGGTGGCTTTTACGACAGAAATGGGAAACAAGATGTTCGATTTCACCTTTATTGAAGATGATTTTAAAGTAAATTTCATTTTAGATGAACTCAATAAAAAAATACTCATCAACATCTTAAAAAAGGATTTTAAAGTTTTAGTTACAGAGAATTTAATAGTTTCTAACAGCTATTCCAATAACGAGATTGATGTTTTGGAAACCTCCATTTTCAATAAGAAACATTACTATTTCATTGAAGACTCTCAACTCACTCAAGTTGTTAATACTAAAAATGGGAAAGAAAAGGTTCTGTTTTTATTTTTAAAAATAAATAATCATCTTGCAAGCCAAATCGAAATTAAACACAGTAATATTAAACTAACCATCAACCTAAAATCTATTACCCAATGAAAAACCTACTTTTAGCGATTACATTTATTTCAATTAGCCTACCATCATTCTCTCAAGTAAAAGTTAGCCCAGGATTACGTATGGGTTTGAATGCTTCTAATATTTCAAACCATTACAATTCTGAAAGAGTTCTAGGTTTTAATGGAGCCATGTTTGTCAATATTCACTTTGCTCGTTTTTACGAATTACAACCAGAAATAAGTTATTCCAATCAAGGTTATAATGGAAAACAATCCCAGTTTTTAAGTCCGTTCGACCCCTTAATTACAATTTCTGATGAACAAGTTAAAACCCATTATTTAGGACTTTCTATTGCAAATAAATTCTTTGTTATACCAGATTTAGGCTTGCATTTTATAGTTGGTCCTAGTTTGGAGATTAATGTTTCAGATAATGCTTATTATGATGTTACTCCAATTGACCTATCTGTATTTGGAGGTATTGGCTACGAATTCCCAATGGGATTAGGTCTTGAAGCAAGATATAAACAAGGACTTATTGATGTTAGAGATGGTTATTATGACTATTATTACGATGACTATAACGGAAATCTTAAATTAAATTCTGTTTTTCAGTTTTCTGTTTATTATAAATTTGGCATGTAATTTGTCTTTGAAGAACATCTATGACTAATCTTAAATACATGAAAAACCTACTGCTATCCATCTGTTTTATTTTTGTTGCAAGCATCTCCTTTTCTCAATCTAAAAAAGGAATTGGTTTTCGTGGAGGTGTCAATATTTCTAAATTAACCAATGCCAATTTAGAGCATAAAACAAACGCTTATTTTGGGATATTTTATCAGACAAGAATCTCAGACTTCTATGCGCTTCAACCCGAATTAGGATATTCCAATCAAGGTGGAAAAACAAAAAATGAAGGTTTAGTTTATGTGGAATATATAACCCTTGGTGTTACTAATAAATTCTTTCCATCTCCAGATTTGGGCTTATATATGTTGGCAACTCCGGGCTTTGATTTTGATATAGATGATACGCCAATTGGATTGGCAAACCGAAACGGAAATAGTGGAAATGATGCAACTTTTATAGATTTCAACTTCTCTTTTGGTTTTGGAATGGAGTTTAAAAATGGCTTGTCCATAGAAGCTCGTTATAAACAAGGTTTGGTAGATGTTTATTCAAGTTCATTTCATAATTTTGAATCACAATTATATGAAGACAGAAACCAGTTTAACTCAGTTTTTCAAATTGGTCTGGCTTATAAATTTAATTTAAGTAAAAAAGATTAGGTATGTTATTAAAAGATTTTTACACAATAAACTCGCTTACTGTGGTCGAAAATTTAGCAACTGCTAAAATTACCATTAACAAAGACCACGAGATTTTTAAAGGGCATTTTCCTGGAAATCCAATAACTCCAGGAGTTTGTATGATGCAGATAATTAAAGAATTGACCGAGCAAATTGTCGATAAAAAACTCTTTATGGAATCGTCCAGCAATGTGAAGTTTATGGCGATTATCAATCCGGAATTAACACCAAATTTAGTGTTGGAATTAGATATTACAGAATCCGAAAATGGTTATAAAGTTAAAAACAACACGACTTTTGACGATACTGTGGCATTAAAATTGACTAATAATTATATAGTCATCTAAAACAATCTTATGGTAAAGCTTTTATCGATTTTCATTTTCATGACAGGTCTTTTTACACTTTCTCAAAATTTGAGCGAAGTTCGTGTAGCCTATAAAGAAGCTGCCCAAGACAAAGAAAAAGTATTGACTTTTTACGACATGCTTATAGATGTCAACAAAGAAAACAATGTCGCTTTAGTTGCATATAAGGGTGCTGCCATTGCCCTAAAAGCGAAGTATGCCGAAACTTTAAAAGATAAAAAGGAAGGTTTTGTTGAAGGGGTTTCATATATCGAATTTGCCATAGAAAAAGAACCAAATGCCATAGAACCCAGATTTATTAGATTGGGAATTCAAGAAAACACCCCTAAAATCTTGAAATATAAAGACCATATTGAAGGCGATAAACTCTTTTTATTGAAACAATATCAATACATCTCTTCAGAAAATTTAAAAGGACATATAAAAGACTATATTTTACAATCTAAAGTCTTTACGGCCGAAGAAAAACGAAGCATCAGCAACCCATAACTATTACTAATCACCAACAACCTACCACAATACATGAAAAACATTACATGTCTATTACTTTTCTTTTTTACACTTTTCGCTGCTGCACAAGATGTCATTATCACTTCAAATAATGAAGAAATTTCAGCTAAGGTTGAAGAAATTCATATTGAAACCATTTCCTATAAAAGATTTGATAACCTATCAGGACCTTCTTATCACATAAAAAAATTGGAAGTATCTAAAATTATTTTTGAAAATGGAAACATTGAAACGTTTGAAGAAGCATCAGATGCCGATGAAAGCTCAATTTCCTTAGAAGAAACTGAAGCTTTTTTATTAGAATACATAGGAAAATATTGCTACGACCATAATGGGTATTTAAAAAACGGGTACAAAGCAAAAATTGAAGGAGATTATTTAAGATTAACCCTGCTAAACAAGGATAAATCTAAAGAAATAAGTAGTTATTTATACAATTTTAAAAACGTATACTCCTTTAGAAGACCAGATGTAAGAGATGGAGATCTTGCCTATTTAAATTTACATGTTCCTGTTCTAATCAACGAAAAAAAAGATAAATGGGAAAGACAAAAATTGGTTATAAGTGTGGAAGGTCATGATAAAGCCGAATCCATTATAAATGCTTTAAAACATTATAACTACCTACTTAAAAATAAAAGCAAAGATCCGGGTCAGAAATTTTAGTCTTAATTATTTACGGCATCCCACTAAATAAGAAGAAAAATCAGTAATTTCGAAACTATAACAAAACAAGGCTTCATAGAAGTGAACAACGAGCTTATTAGACAAAGAATTACCGATTTAAACGTATGTGTTATCATTCCAACATACAACAACCATCGTACCCTAAATCGAGTTTTAGATGGGGTTTTGGAATTAACCAATAACATCATTATTGTTAACGATGGTTCTACCGATACCACTTCAACTATTTTAAAGGATTACCAACAGCTCCAACAATTACATTTCCCTCAAAATAGTGGTAAAGGAATTGCTTTACGAGAAGGATTTAAACAAGCCATAGCCTTGGGTTATGAGTTTGCTATAACCATCGATTCTGATGGACAACATTTTCCAACTGATATTCCAGATTTTATCACCGAACTAGAACTAAACAACGGCAAAGACCTCTTGATTATAGGTTCTCGAAACATGGAACAAGAAGGCGTTCCTGGAAAAAGTAGTTTTGGAAACAAGTTTTCAAACTTTTGGTTTTGGATAGAAACAGGCATTCAACTAAAAGATACCCAATCTGGTTTTAGATTATATCCTTTAAACGTTATTAAAAACCTGAAATTTTACACCAGTAAATTCGAGTTTGAAATTGAAGTGATTGTAAAAACAGCATGGAAAGATATTGAAGTTAAAAACATTCCCATTCATGTGCTTTATGATGAAACTGAAAGAGTATCGCACTTCAGACCTTTTAAGGACTTTACAAGAATTAGCATCTTAAATACCTGGTTGGTTTTTTTAACGGGTATTTACTATTTCCCGAGACGACTTTTTAGAAATATTAAAAAAAAAGGCCTTAAACGATTTTTTGTCGAAGATTTATTAGGCACCAACGATTCTCCAAAAAAGAAGGCCCTTTCCATTGCATTAGGAACTTTTATAGGGTTTTCGCCACTTTGGGGCTTGCATACCTTTTTGGTAATTACCTTGGCTATTTTTCTTAGATTAAATAAAGCCATATCTTTTGCTTTTTCTAACGTAAGTTTGCCTCCCTTTATTCCCTTTATTATTTTTGCAAGTTTGGAATTGGGACAATGGGTTTTAGGCGAAAGGATCTCCTATTCCATAGAAGAAATGATGGATAATTTTCAAGCATTTGAGCATCTAAAAACGTATCTTGTTGGAAGTTTTATCTTAGCAATTATTGGAGCTACTGTTTTTGGTCTTATAGGATATATTTTCTTCAGCTTCACTAATAAGAAGAACATAGCATTAAAAAATGAGTGACTTTTTTTACAACATACATACCTACTTAGCCTCAAGAAAAATTGTAGGCTTTTTTGCTTTAGGCCTGCTTGTTTTAAGCTTAAGTTTTTTAGCTTCTAAAATTACTTTTGAAGAAGATATTTCTAAACTTATTCCTATAAATGAGGGAAACTCCGATGCTCAAAAAGTACTTAAATCGGTAAACTTTGCCGATAAGATTATAGTAAATATTAAAAAAGAATCTGCTGGTTCCATTGACGATTTAACACAATATGCCACGCGGTTTATTGATAGTATTAACAAGAATTCCAGTAAATATATCGCCAAAATCCAAGGTAAAGTTGAAGATGAAGAAATCCTAAACACCTTAGATTTTGTCTATAACAACTTACCTCATTTCTTAGAAGCATCCGATTATGAAACGATAAAAAACAAACTTCAAAAAGATAGCATCGATGCCATAACGAAAGCCAATTACAAAACCTTGATTTCCCCTTCTGGGATGGTTGCTAAAGAAACCATCTTAAGAGATCCTTTAGGTTTATCGTTTCTAGCCTTAAAAAAACTACAGCTCCTTAGTTTTGGTAACGATTTTACCATGCAAAACGGATTTCTATTAAGCCTGGACAAAAAGCACATTCTCTTATTTATTTCTCCGACTTATCCGTCTAGTGAAACTTCTGAGAATGCCATATTTGCAGAGCAACTTTATAGTTTAAATTCCAAATTAAATCAAGAATTTAAAGGCAAGGCCAGTGCCGAATATTTTGGAGGAGCTTTGGTGGCAGTTGCCAATGCCAAACAAATAAAAAAGGACATTCAATTAACGGTTGGAATTGCTATTACAGTTTTACTTTTAATCTTAATATATTTTTACCGAAAAATAAGTGTCCCACTCATTCTTTTTATACCAACAGCTTTTGGTGCGTTGTTGGCCGTAGCTTTACTTTTCTTAATCCGAACTAAAATTTCAGCTGTTTCTTTAGGAATCGGCTCGGTATTACTAGGTATTACTTTAGATTATGCCTTGCATATTTTAACACATATTCGAAGTAATAATAATGCAAAAGCCTTGTTTCAAGAAATTACCAAACCCATTTTAATGAGCAGCTTAACAACAGCCTTGGCATTTTTATGTTTGCTGTTCTTAGATTCGCAAGCGCTTCAAGATTTAGGTCTCTTTGCCGCCATTAGTGTGCTTGGAGCTTCAACTTTTGCCCTGATTTTTATTCCTTTGGTTTATATAGATAAAAGTGAAGTAACTAAAAAAGCAACGGTACTGGATAAGCTTGCAAGTTATCCCCTTCATAAAAACAAATGGGTATTAATAGGTTTAATCTCATTGTTTTTGATGAGTTATTTTACCCATAACAAAGTGACTTTTAATAACGATTTAGCCAATTTAAACTTTGAACCCACCGAACTTCGTGAGGCACAAAACAGATTGGATGCCCTAACCAACATCAATTCCAAATCGGTTTATATTGCTACTTACGGAACAAAAGAACAGGACGTTTTAGATGCAAACGACCGCGTTTTTTCAACCTTAAATCACCTCAAGGAAAAAGATAGTATTATTGGTTTTAGTTCGATAAGTGCTTTAATTAAATCTACCGAAACCCAAGAACAACAACTAGCAGACTGGAAAAATTTCTGGACAGAGGAAACCAAGAAAAACACACAAGAAAGCCTTATTGAAAGTGGATCGAAACTAGGCTTTAAACCAAGTAGTTTCCAAGAGTTCTACTCACATTTAAATTCGGATTTTGACATCTTAAACGCAGAAGGTTTTAAAGACTTTAATATTATTTCAGTCGATGATTATATAGCTACTAAAGATGATTTTACCACCATTACAACGCTAGTAAAATTAAAAGACGAACAAGCTAAAAACTTGTTAAGCAAGTTCGAAAACAACTCGCAAACACTTGTTATCGACAGAAAACAAATGAATGAAACCTTTTTGGGCAACCTTAAAACCGACTTCAATAGTTTGGTAGGATATTCATTTTTTGTGGTATTATTTCTTTTGTTGCTCTTTTACCGCAGCTTTTCCTTAACCTTGATAACACTGCTGCCAATTGTACTAACATGGTTTCTAACTATCGGAATTATGGGTTTACTTGGGGTACAATTCAATATATTCAACATCATTATTACCACCTTTATTTTTGGTTTGGGAATTGATTATAGCATCTTTATCACCAATGGTTTGCTCCACGAATTAAGAACGGGAGAAAGCTCTTTGCCAACTCATAAAACCTCTATTTTACTTTCTGTAATTACCACAATTTTAGGTGTTGGGGTGTTAATATTTGCTAAACATCCAGCATTGCACAGTATTTCGCTGGTATCCCTTATTGGTATTTTATCGGCCATGTTGATTTCGTTTGCTATTCAACCCCTCTTATTTTTATTTTTTATAGGTAGTAAACACAGCAGACCTTCGCCAATCCTTATGTTTATTCATTCTACTATATCTTTCACCTATTACGGCTTGGGAGGTTTGTTTTTATCCTTGGTCGGAATTGCCGTTATGAAAGTAGTTCCAATAAGCATGAAAATTAAAATGAAGTGGTTCCATAAAGTCATGTCGAAGTTCATGAAATCGGTTTTGGACTCCTATCCCTTCTTTAAAACCAAGGTAATAAATGAGTCTCATGAAACCTTTGAAAAACAAGCGATTATAATTGCCAATCACACCTCTTTTCTAGACATTTTAGCCATTGGCATGTTGCATCCAAAAATGATTTTCTTAGTAAACGATTGGGTTTATAATTCGCCGTTTTTTGGAAAAGCCGTAAAACTTGCTGGTTTTTATCCCGTATCAAGTGGTATCGAAAAAGGTGTAGATCATCTACAAGAAAAAGTAAATCAAGGCTATAGTTTAATGGCTTTTCCTGAAGGTACGCGTTCATACACCAATAAGGCAAAACGTTTTCACAAGGGAGCCTTCTTTTTAGCTGAAAAATTTAAATTAGATATCGTACCAGTTATGATTCATGGTAATTCTGAAGTACTTCCAAAAGGGAATTTCGTTATAAAAAGAGGTGTCATTTCAGTTAAAATATTAGATCGGATTCCATTTGAAGATGAATTGTTTTCTGGAACAACTAGAGATATTACAAAAAAAATAAGTACCTATTTTAAAGATCATTTTAATAATTTTAGGAAGCAAATCGAAGATGAAAGTTATTTTCATAAAGTGGTTTTAGAGGATTTTAGATATAAAGGCGATGCGCTTTACAAACAAGTTAAATTAGATTTAAAAGCAAATAAAACAGCTTACAAAACCATCATGGATGCTGTTGGAGAAAAAGACCGTATTCTGCATATTTCAAAATCTTGCGGACAATTGGATTTCCTATTGGCATTGGATAGACCTGATAGAAAAATCTATACCTATTTTGAAGATAAGCCAATAAGCAACATCCTTAAAAATAGCTATATAAGTAACAATCATTATAAAATTACGGTTTTAGCTACACTTGAAGACGTATTAAATCAACAGGCACAAGTGCTTATTTTAGACGACGTCCACATAACAAATAAGCAACTGGAAGTAGTTATGTCGAAAGGGCTTACAAAAATTATTTTGCTTCATTCAAACTTAGGGCTATCTTCAGAGATAATTAAAAACCAGTCCTTTAAAGTGGTTCATCAAGCTGAACAAATATCCATATTAACCAAAATAGAACTTATTTGAAGCCAAAATCCAAATATGATGTTGTTATAGTTGGCAGTGGTTTAGGCGGACTTGTTTCTGCAGTAATTCTTGCTAAAGAAGGTTATAGCGTTTGTGTTTTGGAGAAAAACCAGCAGTATGGTGGCAACCTTCAAACCTTTGTTAGAGACAAGTCAATTTTTGATACTGGAGTTCATTATATAGGTAGTTTAGATGAAGGTCAAAATCTCTATCAGTACTTTAATTTTTTAGGTATTATGGAGGAACTTTCACTAAAAAAAATGGATGAAGATGGCTTTGATGTGGTTACATTTGATGACGATGAAAAGGAATATAATTATGCCCAAGGCTATGAGGCATTCGCCAAAAATTTAATCAAGGATTTTCCTGAAGAGGCAGAAGCCATTCAAGCCTATTGCGACAAAATAAAAGAAACCTGCGATAAATTTCCTCTTTATAGGTTAAAACTTGGCAGACCTTATGCCGATGGTGTTTTTAAATTACAAATACGCGAATTTTTAGAGTCTATCACAGATAACAAACGCCTACAAGCTGTTTTGGCAGGAACCAATTTCTTATATGCTGGAGATGGTTATAAAACCCCGTTTTATGTGCATTCCTTATCGGTAAACTCATACATTCAAAGTGCTTATCGTTGTTTAAATGGCGGCAGCCAAATAACCAAATTATTAATTAGAAGGCTTATTGAAGCTGGTGGTGAAGTTTATAAATATCATGAAGCTGTAAAATTTGAATTCGAAGATGATAAAATAAGCTCTGTTATTTGCCTAAATGGCAATGAAATTCGAGGCGATTTGTTCATTTCGAACATCGATCCAAAGCTTACCTTGAAACTTATTGGAGATGGAAAACTACGAAAATCATATACCAATCGAATTGAAAATATAGAAAGTACCATTGCCGCCTTTAGTTTATATATTGTTCTAAAACCAAATTGTTTTAAGTATTTAAACAAAAATTACTACCATTTTAAATCGGTGGATGCCGTTTGGAATGCGCAACATTATACCCAAGAAACTTGGCCGGAAAACTACATGCTTTCCATGGGAATCAAGAAAAATAATGATGAATTTGGCGATAATATCACCATTATGACCTACATGCGTTATGAAGAAGTAGCCCCTTGGGAAAAGACTTTCAACACGGTTGCGGATAAAAACGATAGAGGCCAGACATACGAAGAGTTTAAAAATGAAAAAGCTGAGAAAATCATTGTAGAACTAGAAAAAAAGTTCCCAAATATTCGAGAATGTATTCTTGAAACTTACACCTCTTCTCCTTTATCTTATAGAGATTATATTGCAACCAATCGCGGCTCTATGTATGGTTATTCCAAAGATGTTAACAAATCCATGCAGTCCTTCATTTCACCTAAAACCAAAATTGAAAACTTACTATTTACAGGTCAATGCATGAACATGCATGGCATTTTAGGCGTTACCATTGGTGCCGTTGTAACTTGTTCTGAAATTTTAGGACAGGAATATTTATTGAATAAGATTATAGACGCCAATAATCCAACAAAAGCTAAGGAAAATGAAAGTGACTTATAAGATACTCTTATTGTTTTTAGGACTTAGTTTTGCTTCATGTGGAGTTTCCAAATCACTGCATGACGTTCCAGATGTAAGCATGTTTAATCCATCCATTCCAGAGCGCGAAAAAATTTCGGATAGCTCTTTTACAACTGAAAATGGCTATCTCACAAAAAATAAATTTGGGCAATGGGAATTATATGTCGCTGGAGATCCATATCAAATGGGCTTAAATACCGGAAGTTTAACCCAAGAGCTTTTCGAAAAACAAGAACATGCTTTTTTAAGTAAAGTGGACGAATTAGTGCCTTCAAAATTTAAACAGTATGCATTAAGAAAAGTTCTGGCTTGGTACAACCGTAAAATGTATTTACACATTCCTGAAGAATATAAAGCTGAGATTTTAGGGCTTTCAAAATATGCCGGAGACGATTACAATTATGTGGCAGACGATTATTTACGAATCCTTTATTTCCATAGCGCACACGATATTGGTCATGCGCTTCAAGATTTGATGCTTGTTGGTTGCTCTTCCTTTGCTGCTTGGGGAGATAAAACTGAAGATGGCCAGTTAATTATAGGAAGGAACTTCGATTTTTATGCTGGGGACGATTTTGCAAAAGACAAAATAATTGCCTTCGTAAAACCTACAAAAGGCTACAATTTTATGTCTGTAACTTGGGCTGGTATGATAGGCGTGGTTTCTGGAATGAACGATCAAGGTCTCACGGTTACCATCAACGCCGGAAAATCGGATATTCCATGGGTGGCAAAAACACCTATTTCCATTCTAACTCGCGAGATTTTACAATATGCTTCCAATATTGAGGAAGCCATTGAAATTGCTAAAAAACGTCAGGTTTTTGTTTCAGAATCTATTTTAGTGGGAAGTGCCAAAGACAATAAAGCCATCACGATTGAAGTATCTCCAAGTAATTTTGGCGTGTATGATGTTGAAAATTCCAATCAGTTAATCTGCTCCAATCACTTTCAAAGTGACCCTTATGCAGACGACGAAAAAAACACAAAACACAAGGCTGAAAGTCATTCGCAATATCGTTACGAACGCATGGAAGAACTTTTAAATGAAACCCAAAAGTTAACTCCAAAAATTGCTGTCGATATTTTACGAAACAAAGAAGGTTTGCATGATAAAACCATTGGTTATGGCAATGAAAAAGCCTTGAACCAGTTATTGGCACATCATGGCATTGTTTTTAAACCCGAAGATGGCTTGGTTTGGGTATCTTCAAATCCGTATCAATTGGGCGAATTTGTCGCTTATAACTTGAATACCGTTTTTACTGAAGGTCCAGAAAACAAACAAGCTATTCCGTTAAATAATAAAGAATTAACCATTGAAAAAGACCCATTTCAATACACACAAGGGTATTTGGATTATGAAACCTATCGGGTTGTAAGCAGAGAGGTTTCCACAGCTATAAATAATAAAGAGCATTTGGATCCAAGCATGCTCATCGAGTTTCAAAACAGCAATCCAGAGTATTGGAAAGTTTATTACTTAACAGGAAAATACAATTACGAAAAAAAATACTACAGAGCGGCATTAAATGCTTTTGAAAAAGCAAAAACTAAAGAAATTACAACCATTCCTGACCAAGAACATATAGATTTGTATATTAAAAAGATAAAAAGGAAATTAAACGAATGATTCCCGAAATAGAAAAAGCATCCACCCAAGACATAAAAACCTTTCAAGAAGATAAATTGAAAGATTTATTACAGTATTTAAACACACAATCGCCATATTATAAACGCGTGTTTAAAGAGCAACATATTGACATTGATTCCATCCATACGCTTGAGGATTTAACGAAGATCCCAACCACTACAAAAGATCAGTTGCAACAATACAACAACGATTTTTTATGTGTGCCTAAAAATAAAATCATCGATTATGTCACGACGTCTGGTACCTTGGGAGATCCGGTAACTTTTGCTTTAACCGACAACGATTTAGACCGTTTGGCCTATAATGAAGCCATGTCTTTTGCCTGTTCTGGCGTAACAGAAAATGATGTCATGCAACTTATGACTACCATAGACAGACGCTTTATGGCTGGATTAGCATACTTTTTAGGAGCTAGAAAACTAGGTGCTGGGATAATTCGTGTGGGAGCTGGAATTCCAGAATTACAATGGGATTCTATTTTAAAATTTAAACCCACCTATCTTATTGCGGTTCCTTCGTTTTTATTAAAACTGATTGAACATGCCAAGCAGCATAATATTGACATCAATAACTCTGGAGTTAAAGGAGCTATTTGCATTGGTGAACCTTTAAGAAATCAGGATTTTTCTTTAAATATTTTAGCTAAAAAAATTACGTCTCAATGGAACATCGAGTTGTTTTCAACCTATGCATCCACCGAAATGAATACCGCTTTTAATGAATGTGAAAAGCAACAAGGAGGACATCATCATCCCGAACTGATTATTGTTGAAATTCTGGACGAAAACGATCAACCTGTTTCAGGAAACAACGTCGGCGAATTAACCATAACTACCTTAGGGGTTGAAGGCATGCCCTTGCTTCGTTTTAAAACCGGAGACATGGTTCAAGCGCATACGGAAGCTTGTGGTTGTGGAAGAAACACCTTGCGTTTAGGACCAGTTGTTGGCAGAAAAAAGCAAATGATAAAATATAAAGGCACGACCTTATATCCACCAGCTATGGATAATATTTTAAACGATTTTAACGAAGTAGATTGCTACGTCATAGAAATTTCAAGCAATACCATTGGTACGGACGAAATCTGTATAAAAATAGCAACAAACACACCAACAGACAGTCTATTATCGATGATTAAAGATCATTTTAGAGCCAAATTACGCGTGTCGCCACGAATAGAAATTTACGATAAAAAAGACATTCAAAAACTGCAATTCCCAATCATGAGCAGAAAGCCTGTGATGGTTATTGATAAACGAAAAATCGATTCTTAATATTTAAATTAAGCCATTTCCAATTCAGGAATGGCAACAGCAATGAGTTCTTCTTTATAAAACTCCAGATCTTTTTGAATCTTGATATTTTCATTAGAAAGTGAACTTAAAAACAAGCCTTGATAATAAGCAATACCTTCAAACAAATTACTTTTAAAAGCTTCCCACTTTTTAATTTGTTTGGTGGTTACTTCTTCTGAAATGGTACTTATTTCATTTTTTAAATAATCCACATACATTTTCAATTCCTTTACAAACATATTTGGCCGATTTACATGGGAAAGCACAGACGTATTTCCATAAATATGCTGCATCATTGTGGAAAGTGACACTTCCTTATCAAAGTAAGCCAAATTAGGTCCTGGACAAATAACAACGCCTTGCTCCTGACCTTTAATAGGAATCTCATTTTCTAAATAAGAAGCATTGGCTAAACCAACACAAAGACAAGCTTTTTCAGTGATTTTAGCTTTGGCATTTTCATACATATTTGCAGATACTTCAAGTCTTTTAGCTTCTAATTCCTCCAATTTAACATCTTGGTATTTTTTTGAAGCCGTACAAATACCTTCTGGACCAAACTCTTTGCTCAAGGCCAAAAATTTCTTCGGACAAGAACTTCCTGCTTTATTATCGTCGATACGTTTTTGTTTAAAAAATTCGTTGGTAGTTCCCTTAATGGTATTAAAAGGCACACCTAATGGTGAAATTCCACTTAAATACAAATCTTTTTCTTGGGCTTTTGCCATTAAATCCCGTGTTTGTTTATCAACAGAAGTGGCTTCTGGAACCAATAGAAATGGGGTTCCCCAACCTACAGAATCCACTTGGTAGTTTTTAAGTAAAAACTCGTGTTCCTCGGCGGTACCAACTCCACCTTGAACGGTGAATTTTAAATCTAAAGGTTGTTCAGGAACGGCTAATCCTTTTAGACTTAAGCCTTTTACAAAAACATCATGTGTTTCTTTAATTAATTCAGATTTTTTGTTTTTGAATTCCTCCAAAATAGGACCTAATAAAAAACCTTCAGTCGCAAAGGCATGTCCACCACAATTTAATCCAGATTCAATTCTGTATTCTGAAACCCAAAGTCCCTTTTTTGCCAAAAACTTTCCTTGAATGGTTGCTGAACGATAATCGCTGACCTTCAGTATAATTTTCTTCTTTATACATCCCTGACTATCTGGAAAGAAATCGTTGAAATTTTCAAAATAGCTATATAATCTCGGATTCATTCCTGCAGAAAGTACAACAGAAGAACTTAGATTGCTCTTGGCAAACCCACGAAGAGACGCATGTGCATCGTTGAATTCGACAGGTAATTGTTCTCCTTTAACAAAGTTATCCTTGTCGACTTTAGTCATGATATTTACATCAATATCCCCGGCAGTTAAATGTGTTTCTAAGAAATTTTTTATGTTTTCCTTTAAGGCAGATCCCTCATTTATCAAATTGGAAAGTCCTTCTTTAATACTGGATTTATTAGGTAAAGTAGCTATAAAATTATCCAAGGCTGTTTTACTTTCAGATAACTCGGTTTTAAATTTTGAAAATTTTTCCTTGACAATACTATCCACCAAATTTAAATAGGATGTAATACGTTCGGCACGATAATCTTGTGCTTTTTTTGATATTTCCTGATAAGGTAAGTTGAATTTTTTACTGTAAAAGGCATTCATTTTTTCAATAAGCTCATCGTCAATAATAGATATTACGGACGAAATGCCATATTGAGCCACCCGAATGGGACTGTCAATAGTATAAGCCAAACCCATAACTGGGATGTGAAATGTGTGTAGAGATTTAGGTGATGTCATCTTTTAATTTTTTTGAAAATTAAATAAGATACAAATATGATTATTCTTTTTGGGCCAAAAGATGATAATTATCATACCTTTTAGTCTTTTATGGAAAAATATGAATAAATAAAAATTGCAACCATAAATAAAAATTACTTATTTTAGTGCCTAATCAAAATGAAAGCGCGAGTAGCTTTAATGTAAATTCACGAACTAAAACCTATTAAACAACCCATTAAAAACAGTATTATGTCAGAAGAAAAAGTATTTCAAGCAAGTCCTGAAAGTAAAGGAAAAGCAAAACAATTGCGTCTTTTCGCTTTTTTAGCCTGGATTATTGCCATAGCGCTACAAGTTTTTGCCATTTTTAAGCTCATTCACGATGAGACCATGATTTGGCTAATAGTTGTTATTGTGGTTATTTTAGCTTTAGCCATCACGGGATCCACACTTTGGAAAAAAGCCAATCGTCTAGATCCTGCTTCCGAAAAAGATAAAGTAAAGTTCTTCGTTCAAAATCAGTTAGGAGCCATTATGGGCGTCTTGGCATTTTTACCTTTGGTGATTCTTATCTTTACCAACAAGGATGTCGATGGAAAAACAAAAGGAATTGCTGGTTCTATAGCTGTGGTTGCGTTACTGATTGCAGGTATTTCTGGCGTGGATTTCAACCCACCTTCTATTGAACAATATACCAAGGAAATTAACGAGCAAACCAGTACTTTAAAAGAACTGAATAATGATATTGACAATGTGTATTGGACCAAAGCTGGAAACAAATACCACATCTATGAAGATTGTCAGCACATTAAAGGCAGAGATGAAATAAATAATGGAACGGTTAAAGAATCATGGGAACAAAAAGGTATTTCGGAACTGTGTAAAACTTGCGAAAAAAGAGCATTAAAAGAAAGTGGGGTTTCTGAATAGATCTGCTATTTATAAATAAATTGTTGGTAACTTGTAGACTCAATTCATTCTATGAAATCGCTTTACAATAGATTTATAAGTTTTATAAATACCATTCGCGGTAAGATTGCTTTTTTTCCAACTCTTTTTAGTATTGTAGGTTTTAGTTTTGCCATGCTCATGCTATATTTGGAGAAAGTTGGTATCTCGGCATTTGTTATTGAGCATGTTCCCCAATTGGTAATAAATAATGCGGATACCGCTAAAACACTTTTAAGCTTTTTAACAGGTGGTATTATTTCCATCATGGTTTTCAGCTTTTCTATGGTAATGGTATTGCTTAATCAAGCTTCCAGTAATTTTTCACCCAGAGTTTTACGGGTTTAATTTCCAATAGAAACCATCAGTTTGTTCTAGGTATTTATTTAGCAACTATTTTATACAACACCTTTACCTTGGTGGGAATTAATCCGCAGGAAAATGATAAATACCAACTTCCTGGTTTTTCAGTTCTTATCGGTATCATTCTAACTGTAATTTGCTTGGGTGCTTTCCTGTATTTTATTCATTCCATATCCCAATCCATTCAGGTTAATAATATTTTAGATAGTATTTATAAAAAAGCTAAAAAGCGCCTGGAATACTTATTGGAAAAAGAAGTAGAAAAAGTGGCTTCATTTCCAGATACCTCCAAGTGGACATCTTATCAGAGTTCCGAAACCGGTTATTTTCAGAATATAGCAATTGCAAACCTCATCAACATTTGTGAGGATGAAGATATTCAGCTAAAAATTTTAGTTATTCAAGGTGCTTTTGTTTTAGAAGGCCTCCCAATTATTCAAGTAAGTAAAGACATAGATCCCGATTTAGTAAAAAACATTCTCTCAAACTTTAAATTTGCTAAAGGTGAATTTGTTGAAGATAATTACGTACTCGCATTTAAACAAATTACTGAAATTGGCATGAAAGCCATGTCCCCAGGAATTAACGATCCAGGAACGGCTATTAGTACCATAGATTACTTAACGCAGCTGTTTGCTATGCGACTTAAAAAAAACGACAAAACCATTATCACTTCTAAAGACAATCGTGCCCTTATAGCAGTTACAACCACTAATTTTAAAGAGCTACTGTATCAAGTTATGGTTTCTTACAGAACCTATTGCAAGCATGACTTAACCTGCATTCAGAAATTATTTATCATGTTTAAATATTTACTGTTGCAAGAAGCTCATTTACCAGAATACCATGATGCGTTAATGGCAGAAGCCAAATTATTATATGAAGACACGCAACAATCCATTCAAAATACTACAGATTTAAGACGTATTGAGAAATTGTACCAATCTTTACCAAATCCGAGATGATTTTCGGATTATTCCTGTACGTACAGGTCGTGACCTGTCCGTTAAAAATAATAACAGCATCCCCAAGCAAAAATTTAATTAAACTTGATAGCCTAAGTCCATATCCAAGACAAATTTTATTTTTTTACATAGCAAACAATAACACTATAAGAGTGAGCAATTATTCTATTAAGTTTTACCTTTGCGCAGAATAAAAATAATTCGATTTAGTAGATGAATAACGATGCCCAAAGCAAAAAAAGCAGAGCTTGGATTTTAGCAGCTTTAATGCTTACAATGGCTTTAGCCGCTATGGACAGCACCATTGTAGCTACAGCAATTCCACAAATTGTTGGGGACTTAGGAGGATTTTCTTTATTTAGTTGGCTATTCTCTATTTATTTACTAATTCAAACCATTACCATTCCCATTTATGGAAAACTTGCAGATGTCTATGGCCGTAAACCCATTCTTATTTATGGTGTTATTGTATTTCTGTTAGGTTCTGCTGCTTGTGCTGGCGCTTGGGATATGATAAGTTTAATTGCGTTTAGAGGACTTCAAGCGGTTGGAGCGGGTGCCATAATGGCGACTGTAAACACCATAGCTGCCGATATCTATACGCTTGAAGAACGCGCCAAAATTCAGGGATGGCTTTCTAGTGTTTGGGGAGTTTCTGCTATTTTAGGACCTACTTTAGGTGGCGCTTTAGCCGATTACGCATCTTGGCGTTGGATATTTCTAATAAATATTCCTGTGGGCATTGGATCTATTATTATGATTAGCATGTTCCTTAAAGAAAACAAACCCACAAAAAATATTAAAATCGATTGGCTTGGAGCCTTATCACTATTGATTACAGGTGCTTTTATCATGTTTGGTTTGATGCAAGGTGGACAATCCTGGGAATGGATATCCTATGAGACTCTTATATTTACAGGTATAGCCATTGTTTTAATTTGGACTACCGTGAAGATAGAATCACGTGCTGAAAGCCCTATTTTACCTAGATGGGTATGGAGAAAACGTGTACTAGCAGGAGCTAATCTCGCTACAATAGGCATGGGGTGCATGACCATGGGACCCAACATGTTTATTCCTGTTTTTGCACAATCGGTAATAGATGTTGGAGCAATTGCAGCAGGATTTATATTGGCTAGCATGAGTATTACCTGGCCGCTATCTTCTTCGTTTTCGGGTAAATTGTATCTACGCATTGGCTTTAGAAATACAGCCCTTTGCGGCATTTTAATTGTTCTCATAGCCGTTTCAACTTTCTTATTCATGCCTTTCCCAGGTTCTGTAAGGACCTTGGTCGTTATTCAGTTGCTTATGGGTGCTGGTTTCGGATTGATTTCCACCCCTTTGATGGTTGGCGTCCAATCCACAGTGGAATGGGGACAAAGAGGTGTTGTTACAGGCGCTAGTATGTTTTCAAGATATTTCGGACAAAGTATAGGAGCTGCCGTCTTTGCTGCTATTTTTAATTCGGTGTTATTGGATAGATTAACAGAGGCTCCAACAAATTTACAACATGCTTTACCCAAGGTGAATGAAGTGGTTGAAGTTTTACAATCTGTCCATTCAGACGATACCGTTCAAAACTATTTACAACTTGCGTTTTTCGATTCTACACACACAGTTTATATAGGCATTCTTACTGTAGGACTGCTCACACTTATAGTCTTATTGCTAACACCAAAACACTTTGCTAGAATCGAGACATTTTAATCAGTAAAATAAATCTTTTAAAAACTATCCAGCCATAGACAAAGGCTCCAATTGTTCCCTATAAGCATGTGGCACGCACCAAAAGAACTACTAAAATTATAATTAATTTACCTACTCAAATTAAATTACATTTATATTTGTATTTTTGAAACACTTAATAGAGTAACTTATAACGCAATTTAATAAAGCAAAGAGATGACAGATTTCTTCCAACAGTTGATACACGAATTTGAATTACCGCTTCAAAATCCGGTACTTATATTTTCATTAATTCTCTTTATCATTCTATTATCTCCCATACTGCTAAGAAAACTAAATGTCCCTGGAATTATTGGGTTAATTATAGCAGGGGTGATTATAGGTCCTTATGGATTTAACATTCTTGCACAAAGTTCTGCCATTGACCTCTTTTCAACTATTGGGCTTCTGTATATCATGTTTATTGCAGGTCTTGAATTGGATATGAACGAATTTAAATCCAACCGAAACAAGAGTGTTATGTTTGGATTTTTGACCTTCATCATACCTATTGGAATTGGATTTCCAGTATGTTATTACTTGCTTGGCTACGACTTCAATGCGAGTTTTCTTACTGCTAGTATGTTCGCGACACACACGTTGGTAGCCTACCCTATTGTAAGTAAATTTGGTATTTCTAAAAACCAGGCTGTAGCCGTTACCGTTGGAGGCACTATTTTAACCGATACTGCAGTGCTTATCATTCTAGCCGTAATTATGGCAAACAGCGAAGGTAATTTAAATCAGGAATTTTGGATCCGACTTGGCGTTTCTCTGACCATTTTTTCCGCCATTATGTTCCTAATAATTCCAAGAATAGCTAAATGGTTTTTTAGAAAACTGGAAAGTGAAAAACATTCACATTATATTTTTGTCTTGTCTATCGTATTTCTCGCCGCATTTTTAGCAGAAGTAGCCGGGGTAGAATCGATAATTGGCGCTTTCGTAGCAGGATTGGCCTTAAACAAGCTCATTCCTCATTCATCCGCATTGATGAACCGAATTGAATTTATTGGAAACTCACTATTCATTCCCTTTTTCCTAATAAGCGTAGGAATGTTGGTTGATGTGAGCGTGATTTTAAGTGGTCCAACAGCTCTTATTATAGCTGGAACTCTATCGGTCGTGGCTTTGTTTGGAAAATGGTTTGCGGCTTTAATTACGCAACTCCTATTCAAATATTCAAAAGCACAACGACAACTTATTTTCGGGCTTAGTGGTGCCCATGCCGCCGCAACCCTTGCAGTTATTTTAGTGGGATATAAGGCTGGGATTTTAGATGAAAACATCCTGAACGGAACCATCATACTTATACTAGTAACTTGCATAGTTGCTTCATTTGCTACCGAAACAGCCGCTAAAAAAATAGTTATTGAATCTGAAGATGACACGAGTACAATAATAAAAGCCAATAGCCTTCACGGCGAACACATTCTTTTGCCAATTGCAAACGTTGCGAACATAGAAAAGCTACTAGAACTTGCTATTTTAATTAAGGATAAAAAATCAAACAATCCCGTATCCATCCTTTCAGTAGTTGCCAATAATAATGAAGCTGAAATTAATATTCTAAAAGCTAGAAACAAGTTGGAGGAATTTGTAAAACAAGCATCTGCGTCTGAAACAGATGTCAATATACTTACAACTATCGATCATAATATAGCAAGTGGTATAGCTCGTATTTCAAGAGAAATTATGGCCGACATTATTATTTTGGGATGGCCACAACGCTCCGGATTTATCGATAAACTAATTGGCGAGAAAGTAGAGAGTATCTTGAGCAATACAACTAAAACCACTTTTATTTGTCATATAGAAAAACCGTTGGTATTACATAAAAGAATCGTTGTTGCTGCTCCACCATTAACAGAGCATGAAGAGGGCTTTGGCTTATGGTTTACAAAAATAGCGAAATTGTCTCAGGAACTTAGTATTCCAATTCTATTGTATTGCAATGAGGCAACCAAGAAAGCCATTGCAAAGTTATGCAGCAAGACAAAAATCACCTCCACGATTACAATAAAATCATTTACGGACTGGGAAGATTTTTTAATACTTTCAAGAGATATTCAGGAAGCCGATTTGTTTGTCTTGGTATCTGCCCGAAAAGGTGCTACCTCTTATATGGGAGCTTTGGAAAATCTGCCTTCTAAACTTGAAAAACACTTTGGCACGAACAGCAGATTTGTAATCTACCCGCAACAATACGCTAATAATATAGATAGTGACAGTTACAACGAGGTTTCCACAGAACAACTGAACAAAGGAATTGAAGCCGTACAAAAAATAGGGAAAGGAATTGGTTCTATTTTTAAGAAATAAGACCGTGATTAATTTAAATCAGCATGCTCTCCGTGAGGACGAGTTGTTTCATTCAGCATAATCCCCCGCACGGGCAGGTCGCAACTTGCCCCCAAAAAGAAACAACAAGCGAGCTTAATCCCAATCTTTGCTTAAACACAGCAATTGAAAATGATGCTGCTTAACCTGTACCAAATAAAAAAGCCTCTACATTTCTGTAAAGGCTTTCTATCATTGTGCTCCTCCTCTTGGGCTCGAACCAAGGACCCTCTGATTAACAGTCAGATGCTCTAACCAACTGAGCTAAGGAGGAGTGTTGTTTTCTTTTTAAGTCTTTTTTCTGACTTCCATATTTTCCAAACCAACCGTTATATAC
>NZ_DATGNO010000002.1:0-16920 GCF_035306705.1 Xanthomarina sp. | reverse complement strand
TGTAATACCTCTTTCTTTTTCTTCTGGAGCATTATCAATTTGATCAAATGATCTTGCTTCTGAATAACCTGCATCAGCTAATACTTTTGTAATAGCTGCAGTCGTGGTTGTTTTTCCGTGATCTACGTGTCCAATTGTACCGATATTTAAATGTGGTTTTGAACGATCGAAAGTTGCCTTTGCCATGTTTTAAAAAATTTATTCTTAGTTATATAATAATATTAGTGTATTCTACTTTAATTAAGCTTTAAAAGAGCCAATGACGAGAATTGAACTCGTGACCTCTTCCTTACCAAGGAAACGCTCTACCCCTGAGCTACACCGGCGTTTCATTTACGATTGCCGACTTTTGATTTACGATTTGAAAATCGCATTTCGTATAACTCGTAAATATTAGAGCGAGAGACCGGGTTCGAACCGGCGACATTCAGCTTGGAAGGCTGACGCTCTACCAACTGAGCTACTCTCGCGTTTATCATAAATTTCTAAACTTAAAATTCCATCGAATAGAATCTATTGTTTTAGAAAAAATGAAAGGTTTTCAACATTTCAATTAATCTCCCTGCTTTCGCTAGGCGTGCTTAATAAGGACAATTCCTTATTGAGCATTTTTTCATATTATTTAGGATTAACTCGCTATGCTCGTTGATCCGTAAGGGTGACCCCTTACTAAAACTTTTAAAACGCAGTTTTACAAAAGCGAGCTTTAAAAGCTCTCTCATACTATTGTGGATTAACTCGCTACGCTCGTTGATCCGTAAGGGTGACCCCTTACTAAAACTTTTAAAACGCAGTTTTACAAAAGCGAGCTTTTGACAACTACTTATTTAAAAGTTTTGTGGGGAGAGCAGGATTCGAACCTGCGAAGACGTAGTCAGCAGATTTACAGTCTGCCCTCGTTGGCCGCTTGAGTATCTCCCCAAACAATTCGAAATTTTCATTATAAAAAATTAAATTCCAAATCTTACTTTCAATATTTTCATGAACTTTCTCAAAAAATGTATTACTGCTTTTTGAGATTCCTGCCTTCGCAGGAATTTTAAGAGCCGATGGAGGGACTCGAACCCACGACCTGCTGATTACAAATCAGCTGCTCTAGCCAGCTGAGCTACATCGGCTTGTATACCTTTTTTAACACAAAAAAAAGCCCGCTATTTCTAACGGACTGCAAATGTATAGATTTATTTTCTTTTTCAAAACATTTTCTTCGAAAAATTTATTATAAATGTGCTCTTAATTTCTCTTTTCGTTTTTTTAATTGTCTTTCTAATGAAGCAACTGCCATATCTGCTCCCTCTTCAAATGTTTTACATTGCTTTTTTACTACCAAACTATCTCCCGGAACATTTACGCGAGCTTCAAAAATTTTATTTTCCTTATCGCTTGTGTTTTCTAGTTTTAAATAAACATCTGAACTAATTACTTTGTCATAAAATAAATCTAACTTATCCATACGCTTTTGAATAAAGTCTATCAATTTCTTGTCGGCGGTAAAATTGACTGATTGCGTGTTTACTTTCATACTTCTTTTGTTTTTGGTTATACAATAGATTGTACTGTTTTACTTTTTACTTCTTGGATGCGTATTTAGATACACTTTTTTTAATTCGGATATACTGTTGTGAGTATAAACTTGTGTTGCAGCCAAACTCGAATGTCCTAAAAGTTCTTTAACAGCATTTAAATCTGCACCTTGGCTTAGTAAATGAGTTGCAAACGAATGCCTTAATATATGAGGACTCTTTTTTACCTTACTAGATGCCAAACTAAAATACTCATTAATTATTCGGTAAACAAGTGTTTCATAAATTTTAACTCCTTTTTTGGTTAAAAACAAAGCTTCAGAATTTGTTATGATTTCTAGTTTGTTTCTGCAATCCATGTAACCTTTAATCGACTCTATAACTTTAGGCAACAAGGGCACAAATCGCTCTTTGTTTCTTTTGCCCAAGACCTTTAATGTTTGGTTGGAAAAATCGACGTCCCTTAGTTTAAGATCTATCAATTCAATTCTTCTAATTCCAGTGGAATAAAAAAGCTCGATAATTAATTTGTTTCTAACACCTTCAAAATTATTCTCAAAATAAAGCTCATCCAAAACTGTTGTGATTTCGTTTTCTGAAAATGGAACCTGAATTTTCGAGCTGGTTTTTAAGGCTCTGTGTTTGGCCAAAGGATTGGCTTGAATACTTTCAATTTTTAATAAGAATTTATAATAGGAATTTAATGCAGAAACCTTCCTATTAATACTTCTATTGGAAATACTTCTTTCTACCAAACTTACAATCCAACTTCTAATTTGGGGATAATTAACGGCTTCAATAGAATCGCTATCAAACTCCAATTTAATGAAATCTGAGAATTCATTTAAATCGTTCTGATACGCTTTTATAGTGAGCTTCGAGTAGTTCTTTTCTAGTAGTAAATAATCTATAAACGCTTTAAAAGGCATAGTAGGTTTGTATTGTAAAGTAAATATATTGAATTTAAAAAGAAGCAAACCATTAAACAAGAAAAATCCTGTTAACCATAGCTTGAGCTCTGGTTGAACAGGATTTTTTTGGATTTAACAAATATCGAGATTAGATATTCTCTTGATCTCTTAAACGTTGGATATATTGCGCTTTTTGATTCCGTGCTCTTTTAAGAACAGAAGGCTTGTCAAACTGCTTACGAGTTTGCAACGCACGTTTAGTTCCGGTTTTATCAAACTTTCTCTTATAACGCTTTAACGCTCTATCTATATTTTCTCCTTCTTTAATTGGTATTATTAACATAGTATCTTAACCTCCTCTCTTTTAGATTTTCAAGGCGCAAATATAAAAACTATTTTAGAATGGGCAACCAAAAGTTTGAAAATTATTATAAAGTTTTATTCAATTATAAAAAAGAGGCTGCAACGCATCATAAAACATTGAATAACAAATTCTTATTGTTTATGTAATATTTAAATAGGGTTTCTTTTATTCTTTATACAGTGAAGAACGCTTTGTTAAATCCTGAATAAGTTTTTCTTCTTCCTCACTTTCCAATAAGGTATTGTAATTTTTCCAAAAGGCTCTATTATAAAGTCTTGACTTGAAAATATCTGGATCCCAGGTACTATTTAAGGCCGCATTAATTTGATCTTTATCTAGTATAATCTCAGTAAATAAAATTTCCTGAACCGTGTAATAATAACGTTCTTCTGGATCGCTATCTTCCACTACTCCTTTAACACCCGTTGCAACTTTAGAACCTACATTTACAAGTTTTGGAGTTTCATAATAAATATAACTAGGGTACATTTTGTCTTGATACTCCATATAATTAATGACTAACTTATGGTTAGTTTGAGTTCCAAAAAGTGTTTTACTTCTGCTTTTTTGAGCACTGGATGCGGCTATTAATTCGTATTCAATTCTTTTAATGGCATAGGTATCCCAATAAATATAAATCCAGCCATTAGCTATATACCCGTCGTTGTAAATACCCTTGGTCTCTAGATTGATATAGTCCTTTCCTTCGGAAATTTTAATCTTGTAAATTTTTCTATCGTTATCCACCAAAACAGTATCTAAAGAAAACAAATGTTGGTCTAACATGTTCTCGTTGAATAAGGCTCTTGGTTTATTGGAGTTTCTAACAAGATTCAACTTGCCCTGAAATAAATTTTCCAAGCCGTTAATTCGAGTATCATTCCATTTAATGGCTTTTACCAAAGAAGATGTTCTAATCGTGTCTCTTCGTAAGTTACTGGATTTTAAGTTTCTATTATTAGACCTATCTTTAAGGTAAGCGGTATAGGTTAATAAACTATCTATATCTCTTAAATCGTAACTTTTTCTAACCTCATCGACATTAATCTTAAGGAATTTGGAGGTGTTTGTTTGGTAACTGGAATCGTAGAGTGTGATAGCGCCTTCAACCAACCATTTAAACTCCCTTTTGTTACGCTCTTTATGTCTTACAAAACCTTTTTCCATATAAGCCGATTCCGGAAGGTTTTCCGGCAATCTTTCTAACGCTCGAAGCATGATATCGTTTCCTGTTTTTGGTCTTGAATCTGCCACAAGAAGAATTTCGTCCAAAGAAGCCACATCGGGTTCTAAGTACACATCAAAAGAACTATCGAATTCGTTGACTGGAACTTTATAGCTTTTAAAACCAATGGAAGACACTACTAAGGTATCGCTTTTAAATTTATCTGGCACCACCAAAACAAACTTACCATCTGCATTGGTTATGGTACCAATAGTTGTGTTTTTAACATACACACTGGCACTTTCCAAAGGTTGAAAGGATTCTGCATCCAAGACAGAGTTTTTTAACTCGGTTTGTGAAAATGACGAAAACCCACATAAAAGCACAAGGGTTCCGAAAATAAGTTTGATAAATTGAGGCTTCATAAAAGGATAACTTAAAAGTTAGGTAGCAGGTTTATAGTTTTTATCGTCTAAAATCATTTTAGCCAAGATTTCACGTAGTATTTCTGATGTACCTCCACCAATAGGACCTAATCTGCTATCGCGAAGTAATCTTGCCATTGGATATTCTTCCATATAGCCGTAACCTCCTAAAAATTGAAGACAGTCGTAAATAACTTCGTCTGCCATTTTAGTTGATTTTAATTTAGACATCGTGGCTTGTTTTACAACATATTCACCTCTATTGAGTCTGAAAGCTACAGAATAATTGAATTCTCTACAAATTTCCATATCTGCATACAAATCTGCAAATCTATGTCTTAACGCTTGGAACTTATTGATGGTTTTTCCAAAGGCTGTACGCTCGCTCATATATTGTTTGGCATAATCCAATGCAAACTCTGCTCTGGCGTGTGCATTAATTCCCATAATCAAGCGTTCTAAAGCAAAATGCTGCATGATGTATGGAAAACCTTTCCCTTCTTCACCCATTAAATTACTTGCGGGAATAGTGACATTATCGAAAGCAATTTCTGCCGTATCACTAGCTCTCCAACCTAATTTATCCAATTTAGTTGCCGAAATTCCAGGCGTATCTCTATCCATGATAAAAATACTCATTCCGTTATGTCCTGCATCTGGATCTGTTTTGGCTGCAACCACTAAATAGTCGCTATAAACACCATTGGTTATAAACGTTTTTGAACCATTTATAACATAGGTATCTCCTTTTTTAATGGCGGTAGTTCTCATTCCAGCAACATCACTTCCACCAAAAGGTTCTGTAATGCACAAGCAACCAATTTTATCTCCAGCAATACTTGGAGTTAAATATTTTTCTTTTATCTCATGACTTCCTTCCTTGTTTACATGTGTCATGGCTAAATAGGCATGAGCCCACATGTTTGCTGCAAAACCACCTGAGTTAATTTTTTGGAGTTCTTCTAAAAATATTACTGTGTAAAATAAATCTAGATTCAGTCCGCCATATTCTTCAGGATAGGCTAGACCAAAAAATCCCATGTCTCCAAATTTTTTCCAAATAAAACGTTCTACCGTTCCAGTCTTTTCCCATTTTTCAATATGCGGAACAACTTCTTTCTGTAAAAAATCTTTTAGACTTTCTCTAAACATTTGATGTTCTTCTGTGAAGTACATACTATTCATACCTTTTTTTCTTTATTAATTGAGCTTCAAATATAATTTAATTATCTCAATTTTGTTCGATGGGAAGCTTTTAACTTTTAATAACTCATCTAGCGAATTATATCCTTCTCTTAAAGTTCGTTGCTCTGTAATATGATGAGCAATTTCATAGTCTATATACTGAATGGTTACCAACTCCTCGATGGTTGCCGAATTTAAACTGATTTTTTCAACATGTTTTGGAGTTTTTACTGTGAAGTGCTCCTTAAGGCGTTCAATAACTTCGGGCGACAATCCATAAATTTCCTGCAACTGAACATCTGCGATAAAGCCTCCATATTTATCTCTATAAGCTATAATTCGTTTTGAATACCCTTCGCCTATACCATTTACTTTTTGCAATTGTGAAGCTGAAGCCGTATTCAAATCTTGTTTTTGTTCGAAGGTTTTTGGCTGATCGTTGTTTTTAAATGAATACTCCGTTTTTGGTTTCGGATTAGTTACCCAATCAGGAAATTTAAAATGAGGGGAAAGTATGGCTAACAAAGAATCTGATACCCCTGTAACTTGCTGAAATTCTTTAGCAGAATTGATCCATTTATCCTGTTTTCTAAAAGCCAACAACCTATCTATTTCTTCATTGGTCATTCCTAAGGTGTACCCCTTATAGTCGGTAATGTAATTAGGATTGAAGGGATATATTTTTGGCTTCCTACTTTCAATTTCAGCCAAACGAAGAGAATCAATTTCATTTTGAAAGATTTCCAACTCGTTTTGATTTATTTGGATCTCTTCCGAAGAAAAACTTACAAAAAAGTAAATAACTTGTAATGCAACTATAAATAGGATCAATAAAAAAATCCCATTTCGTCGTTCTTTAGTAAACTTGAAATGGGATTTTAGTGTTTTCATGATTATTTATTTCTTTTCTTCAATCGGCTTTCGATAGAGGAGATTTGCTTTTAATTTTTTAATATAAGAGTCTAAATCAACTTTAACTTCTGTGGACATAATGTACAATCCAATAATATTTGGAAAGGACATGGCAAGAATCATCATATCTGAAAAGTCTAAAACAGCTCCTAAACTAACTGATGCTCCGATAACTACAAATACCAAGAACAACATTTTATAAATAAACTCAATTTTTTTACTTTTTCCAAATAAATACGTCCAAGCTCTCATTCCGTAGTACGACCAAGAAATCATGGTTGAAAAAGCAAATAAGAATACTGCCAAGGCTAAAACATAAGGAAACCAAGAGATTTGACTACCAAAAGCATCAGAAGTTAATTGTGCACCAGCCATGCCTTCTACTTCGTGCATTCCTGTAAATATTAATACCAACGCTGTTAATGTACATACCACAACCGTATCAATAAATGGTTCTAATAAAGCCACAAAACCTTCAGATGGCGGATTGTTTGTTTTTGCTGTACTATGTGCAATGGCTGCAGATCCAACACCAGCTTCGTTAGAAAACGCAGCACGTTGAAATCCAACTACCAATACGCCAATAACTCCTCCTTTTAAAGCTGAAGGATTAAAAGCTCCTTCATAAATAGCAGAAAAAGCAGGTCCTATGTTTTGAATATTCATAATAATTACGGCCAAGGCAGCAACTATATAAATAGATGCCATAATTGGCACCACACGACCTGTTACTTTTGCAATACTACTAATACCTCCAATAATAACAACTCCCACTAAAATGGCTGTGATAATACCAAAGTAAAATCCGTTTCCTTGCATCATTGGAAACTGTCCTGCCAATTGCTCGAAAGACTGATTTGCTTGAAACATATTTCCACCACCAAATGAAGCGCCAACGGCAAGTACAGCAAACATTCCTGCCAGTACTTTCCCCAAACCTTTCATATTTCTTTTCTCCAATCCGTAACGCAAATAATTCATTGGGCCACCAAATACACGGCCATCAGGTAAAATGTCTCTATATTTTACACCTAAAGCACATTCTACAAATTTTGTAGACATCCCTAGCAAACCACAAACTATCATCCAAAAAGTAGCTCCAGCGCCTCCTAAAGAAACTGCCACTGCTACTCCCGCAATGTTACCAAGACCAACAGTTCCAGAAACAGCGGTTGCCAAGGCTTGAAAATGTGTTACTTGTCCAGGAGCATCTGGGTCGTCGTATTTCCCTCGTGCCAAATCAATAGCATGTCTAAATCCGCGAACGTTAATAAAGCCCATTCTAATGGTAAAAAACAAAGCTCCAAGCACTAACCAAATAACAATAAAAGAAATTGGCTTAGTAAGTGGATCTCCGTTAGGATGCGTTAAAACAATTGGCTTATCGTAGGTAATATTTGCAAAAAAGTGAGCTCCTTGTTCTATAACATGTTTTTTGTTATCAGAATTATAAATGACCTCTCCTTCTTTGGTTATATGATTTAATTTTCCGTTTACTTCAGAATTAACAGTAATTTCTTTTCCAGCTCTATCCGTAATTATCGCAATGGCTTCACCTTTATACACATGAACTCCATCCCCTTTTAACCAGGTTTTAAGTTCATATTTATTATCAACTTCGTTGGTCCAATCTGGAACTCCTACTCGTTTGGAATCGGCATAGACCACAGGGTCATAAATTCCGATAGCTGCAAAAGGATCCCAGAATAATATAGAACCTAATGCGCTAACCGCAGGTGTCATGGCACCATTAAAAACCTCTGTAATAGCTTCCGTTTTTACAGTAAAAACAGCCGTTTTAGAATTCCCATCAGCATCAGTAACTACCACGGTATAAGGTACACCTTCCGTTAAGCCTACAGCTCTATTTGAAGTTAAGGAAGTTCCTTGATTGCTCCACCTATAAGTATATGGTTCTACTCCTCCTGTAACTTCTAAAGTAATAGCTCCGTCGTTAATAGCTTTGGATGGATTTGTTACAAGTCCTTCAACGTTAAAGTCTTGTGCGAAAATTATAATTGGTAAGATTAATGTGAAAATTGAAAGAAGAATTTTCTTCATAAAAATTTATTATTAGTTAGTTTTAGGTTTTAAGGACAGCAAGATGCTAAAAAAAAATGGTTTTTTAAAGTTTCATCTTTTATTTAACGTGATATGATTTAAATTTATAAATTATATAATGAATTTAATTTTTGAATTTGTTCCGGTCTCCCTAAAACAATAATTTTAGACCCAGGTTCTAACTTCAATTCGGCTTCTGGATTAATAATATATTCGCCTTGGGCGTTTTTAAAACCTATAATGCTACAACCCGTTTTATTTCTTAAATCCAGATCTCTAATGGTTTTAATTTCGGATGTATTATAAAGTTCCTCTACAGCTATTTCTTCAATATTAATATTCGATTTCCCTACGATAGACAAATTATCTATAAACTCCAACAATCCAGGAACCACGACCAAAGAAGCCATGTGGTCTCCTCCTATTTTATCTGGAAGAATGACGTTATTGGCGCCTGCAAGTTTTAATTTTTTATTGGACGTTTCTTGAGATGCGCGACTAATTATGTTCATTTTGCTATTTAATTGTCTAGAAGAAAGTACTACAAATAAATTATCAGCATCGTTGGGCAGAGCCGAAATTAAAGTTGTTGCCCGTTCAATTCCAGCTTGTAAAAGTGTCTCGTCTTCATTGGCATTTCCTATAACAAAAGGAAAATCATCATTTTGGTGTTTTTCGGCGAGCTCTTTGTTTAGTTCGATAATTACAAATTTCTTATCGTATGCCATGAGTTTTTTAGCTGCTTGTTTTCCGTTGCGTCCATGTCCACAAATAATAATGTGGTTTTTAAGACTGTCTATTTTCTTTTGCATCTTTCGCTGTTTTAAACCTTCAAAATTATTTTTGCTTAAAATATATTCTGTAATCACGCTTATGGCGTAACCAACAATAACCACACTGGTTAAAATTAAAAATACCGTGAATAATTTAGAGCTTTCGTCCAAGGGCTGCACCTCTCCAAATCCAACTGTGGTAATGGTTATAACAGTCATGTACAAGGCGTCAATCCAGCTTAATTGAGATAAAACCCTAAAACCAATTACCCCTGCACTCAATAATAAAATCAGCAACACAATAGCCGTGTATATTTTAGATTTTAATAACTTGATTAAAGGATTATGCATTTGGTGTTTTATAAATCGAAAACCGATGAACGCTTGGTATATAACAAGTCTTTAATATGCATCCAAAACGCTATAAAGAGATAAAGTGCAAACCCAAATCCAAGAGTTACAAAAGTTAAGTACAGAAATGACGTTCTAACAACTTTAGCTCTAATCCCCAATCTATCGGCAATTCTCTGGCATACGTAATACCCGTGTTTCTGGAAAAAAAGTAAGATTTTATAAAAAATGTTCATATTGCAATGTACTTATAAAAATCAATAAATGAGCTTGAAAATTATAACAATATATTATTAGTAAAATGGCTTTTAAGAACCAATCAACGTGTTGCCAATAGCGCATTGCAGACATCTGTTTTTATCGCAATATTCCGATTTAAGTTGAATTAATGCCTGAGATTGCATGGCAGAATGAGACACCTTTTTTAGGTTATTGAATGCCGAAACAATACTGTTTTTTTCTGAAGGAATTTCCTGAATTAATTTCAATAGGGTTTCGTTAATATCCTTGCCTTGATATCTGGCATAAGCAAATTTGATAGGTATTATGGTGTTTATTAATAGCAAGTCGATGAATGGCTTGGCTATTTTTTTAGATGAAGGTTTCGATTCTTTTCCAAATGTATAATGCGATTCCCAAAAAACAGAAGTACCTACATGGAAGAGTTGGTAAAACTCCTTTCTGGTATTCATTTCTATAACTTTTGAAAATAGATTCATTCTAGAGTTATAAAGTGTAGCCAATTGAGACAAACGTACGGTTGGGAAGTTTTGAGGTCTCAACCTGAAAAATTGAATAGGCACCACTTGCCCCTGATCCAATTGAAATTTTTGTTTTAAAAATTTATATTCCTTGTGTAGCTCTAAAAAATAAGCTTCTTGGACATCTTCTTCCAACAAACCAGCTTGTCCAAAAAACAAGGCTTCTAATGCCATTTGGTTGGTTTGTAATTTTCTAATTATGGTATAATCAATTGTTTTTGCCATGCTAAAAAAAGCATCACCATTTACTTTTAATCCAAAGTTCTTGGCCAACATTTTAAATAGAACGGCCTCCCAATCGTTTTTGGAATCCTTCAACAAACTGTCTATTGTTTTGAATTTTCTTTCCAGACGCTCAACATATAAACGCTCCAACCAGTTTTCTATAACAAAGTTATCGACCGCAGCAAAATCCGATTCACAATTAATCCATTTGTTTTGAGCAGACATCAGTTTGGTATACTTGTTATAAATGTCTTTATCCGCCACATGCTTTAGTTCCAAAGTAGGAATTATGGAGTTGTCTTTTCTGAAAATTTCGGTATCATGTTCCCAAACCACATGTAGGATTACATTGTCGTACGCTTGGTCTGTTTCGTGACTGTGCACAAACCAATCGCTCGAATTGATATGAATCTCCACATTTCCAGCCCAAAGCTGCTCTCCAATTTTTAGTTGTGCATTAAAAAAGTCAGGTCCGGAATTGGTATTGTGCTGTCCAACCGAAATTATTTCCAAGGCTTCAAACTGTGTTGTTACTAAATTTACAACAGCCATCTTTTTATATTGCCAGATATAATGTAAAAACGCTTCTTGCATAATCTAAAAATAAGGAATTATCTTATATCTTTTACTTCGAGGTCATTACATTTTTAAAACCTCAAAAAATTAGCTTTTTCATGCTTCTAAAGTAAGGTCTTTAAACTTATTGAGACTTATCCATCAGGTATTGTTAAAATTATCTTATTCTAACCTTAATTTTCGTAAATCCTTTTATCTTTAAAGCTTATGGAAGATTTAATAAAATTATATAAAACTACTAGAAACCATACCAAAGCTCTTTGTGCTCCTTTAAAAACAGAAGATTATACACCACAATCTGCCGAGTTTGCTAGTCCACCTAAATGGCATCTGGCACATACGTCATGGTTTTTTGAGGAAATGATTTTAAAAACATATTCTAAAAACTACCAAGTATTTGACCATTCATATAGTTTTTTATTTAATAGTTATTACAACAGTGTTGGCGAGCGCATAGAAAGAAAAAATCGGGGTTTAATAACCAGACCAGCTATTGAAAAAATTTATGAGTATCGCGCTTATGTGGATAAAAGCATGGAAGACCTTTTAATGACAAAGGGTTCAAAAGCCATTGAAGAACTGACTGTTTTAGGAATTAATCACGAGCAGCAACATCAAGAGTTATTAATAACCGATTTAAAACACACCTTTTCTTGCAATCCCATTTATCCGAAGTTTACTGAAACCAACTATGTAAGTTCTCAAAATAAAACTAGCGGTTGGCTAGAGATTCCCGAAGGAATTTATTCCATAGGCCATGAAGGTGATGGTTTTTGCTTTGACAACGAACTTGGAAAACATCGGGTTTTTCTAGAGTCCTTTAAGGTTTCAAAATCTTTTGTAACGAATGGAGACTATATGGAGTTTATAAATAACAAAGGATATCAAGATCCTAAATATTGGCTGGATGATGCGTGGCATTGGATCAAGCAAAACCATATTAAAAGTCCCTTGTATTGGAAATTAATGGATGGTGTTTGGCATCAATACACTTTATCAGGCTTACAACCTGTAAACCCAAAAGCTATTTTAACACATGTATCCTATTACGAAGCTGCTGCTTTTGCTTTTTGGGCCGGATACAGATTGCCAACAGAATTCGAATGGGAAATTGCTTCCAATCAATTGGATTGGGGAACGGTTTGGGAATGGACAAACTCGGCCTATCTTCCCTACCCTAATTTTAAAACAGCAACAGGAGCAGTTGGCGAATACAATGGGAAATTTATGGTGAATCTGATGGTTTTAAGAGGCGCTTCGGTGGCAACTTCTAAAAACCATAGTAGAACAACCTATAGAAATTTCTTTTCACCAAGTACACAATGGCAATTTTCTGGAATACGATTAGCTAAATAACTTTATGAATATACAATTTAAAACAGATATAAATGAAGGGCTTAGTAAACCTTCAAAGACGTTACCTTCCAAATATTTTTACGATAAAATTGGAGATGCTTTATTTGTGAAAATAATGAATCTCCCAGAATATTATCTAACCAAAGCAGAATTTGATATTTTCAAGAATCAAACCAAAAATATCATATCAGCTTTAGGCATTAAACCAGATGCATATTTTGAATTGATAGAATTGGGAGCTGGAGATGGTACCAAAACCAAAGAACTGCTTAAAGTATTACTTGATGAAAATTACCAGTTCGAATACCTACCCATAGATATTTCTAAAAATGCCCTTCACAAATTAGAAACAAACTTAAAGGAAGAACTTCCAAGCTTAAAAGTTTCAACAAAACAAGGTGATTACTTTAATGTTTTGGATAGTTTAAAAAGCTATAAGCATCCAAAAGTAGTTTTGTTTTTAGGATCTAATATTGGCAATATGGAAGACACTAAAGCCAAGCGGTTTATTTTTAGTCTAAGCCAAACTTTAAACACAAACGACAAAATATTGTTAGGTGTCGATTTAATAAAATCCAAAGACATTGTTTTACCAGCTTATAACGATAAAACAGGCGTTACCAAAGCCTTTAATTTTAATTTATTAAACCGAATTAATAAAGAATTGGATGCCAATTTCAATATAGAGGATTTTTCCCATCAACCTGAATATTTAGAATCCGAAGGAATTGCAAGAAGTTATATTGTAAGCAACAAAGACCAAGAAGTTAGAATTAATTCGATAAATAAAACCTTCTACTTTAAAAAGGACGAAAAAATCCACACAGAAATATCTCGTAAATATAACGATGACGTATTAAACAACATTTTAGAAAACAGTCAATTAAAAATGGTTGACAAACTGCTGGATTCCAAAGGTTATTTTGCAGATTATATTTTAATAAAAACCTAAGCACATGTCTAAAAACGGGAATACCCTTGGGATTTTAGGCTTAGGAAATAGAAGCACCTTGTTTTATATTCATGCGTTAAATACGGAATTTAACAAGATAGAAAAAGATTACAACACCTTTCCATTTATACTTTATAACACAAATTTTAACCTCATCAATCCCTATTTGCCTGATACTTTTGAAAAACTCCTACCTCAGCTTTCAGAATACATCCATTACATGGAAAAACTTCCAATTAACCGGCTTTTAATTCCAAATATTACCATACACGAAGCTTTGGACAAATTGGATATTTCCTTACCTCTACTTCATCCATTAACCTTAAGCATCAACTATCTAAAGAAAAACAACATCAACCAAGTTGTGGTATTTGGTTCAAAATACACAATGACTTCCACATATATTTCTAATTATTTTTCTTCGGAAGGAATTCGAGTAAACTCACCTTTACAAAAAGATATTGAATTTATAGATGCTTTACGACAGAAAATATATTCAAATTCTGAAACGGCCATCGATCTAGATAACTACACCAAATTATTAGAAAAATACAGCAAACAGGCATTAGTATTGATTGCATGTACCGAATTGTCTATCCTGAACATGCCTACCGAAGGTCTTGATTTGGCTAGACTTCAAATAAAAGAAGCCATTGCAACTTTTAAACGCATATGATGGCATTATATGGAGACATTCCATAATAAAGAAGTTATATCTATAAGATTACTAAATATTTATGTGAACTAATATCTTCCATAAATTGAATAAAAACATCGTTAAAAATAAAATAAAATAAAAATTTTACTTTACCTTTAACGTATTATCCGCCAATGGTTTATACGGACAAACCATCTTATTCTTTCTTATTTAGTATTAATCAAAAAACTGGAAAATGATTAAACAACTCCTTCTTTGCTGTTTCTTATTAAGTTCTCTTTTTATTTCTGCCCAAGATAACACAGATAACAATTCAGAAACCAAAAATGCTTCTTGGAACTTTTTAGTAGAACCCTATTTAATGTTTCCAAATATGAAGGGAGACACACAAATACGCAACATACCTGCTGTTGCCGTGGATGCTAATACAAGTGATATTTTTAGCCATCTTAAAATGGGTGCCATGCTTTATCTTGAAGCAAGAAATGAAGATTGGGCCATTACTTCGGACTTTGTTTACATGAAACTTGGCGAAGATGTTACTCCAAACCACTTAGTTACTAGTGGCGAACTTACCGTTAAGGAAACCCTCTGGGAGGTTGCGGGTTTAAGACGTATTTTACCAATGCTTGACGCAGGTGTCGGATTAAGATTGGTAAGTGTAGGTGCAGATGCTGATTTGGTTCTTTTTACCAGTGAAAGCCGTCAGGCAGACATTACAAAAACTTGGGTAGATCCCATTATTATTGTTCGTTCACAACATATTTTTAAAGACAAGTTTCTTTTAAATCTTAGAGGAGATTTGGGTGGTTTTGGAATTGGTTCGGAGTTTACCTGGCAAATTCAGGCAGAAGCTGGCTATCAGTTTTCCGAGTTGTTTTCCTTAAATCTTGGCTATAGATATATTGGCATAGATTACGAAACTGGAAGTGGCACCGATTATTTTGCTTATGATATAGATACCTTTGGTCCTGAAATACGATTAGGATTTAATTTCTAAGAGCCCAATTCATAAAAACAAAGCTATTTAACGACCACTCGTAACGATTTATAACTACAATAGGTATTTAGCACTAGAAAATAGTAATCTTCCGTTCATACGGAAAAAAGTTTATAATGTTATATCTTAGCAGCTTTAAACAATCGACCATTATTTAACTAAAATTTATTTATAATGGTATATAAACTTTAAATCTATGAAGACTTATTTAGGAATTTTATTTTTCGGTATAATTTTATTTTCCGGATGCGATCAATCTGATTCTAAAAAAACAAATAGTACCACCGATCAACCTATTACACAAGAAGAACCGGCAAAACAAGTAATTAATGTACCAGAAGGTAATTCTGATAATGTTTCTAATACTTCAACTCCTGCTCCAACAGCTTCAGGCATGAATCCAGCTCACGGACAACCAGGACACGATTGTGCTATTCCAGTTGGTGCACCATTAAATAATAAAACGAATTCATCACCTATGGTAAACCCTGGAAGTTCATCACCTGTAATAAATTCGGGTACTTCATCTCCTGTTCAAACTGCCCAAGGTATGAATCCAGCTCACGGACAACCAGGACACGATTGTGCTATTCCAGTTGGTGCGCCATTAAATAAATAATATTTTTGGCTTAATTATTATTCTAGCCTATTACTGAATCCTGTTAAATTAGTTGTATTCATCTAATGAAACAAGTTAAACAGACACATAAAAAAACCTGAGCATGTGGCTCAGGTTTTTTTATTATAAAGAGATTCTTCAGTCGTTTCACTTCTTCTGAATGACAGATTAATCTATATAACCCATTTTCTTCATCCACTCGTCGTTAAACATTTTACCCACATATCTACTACCATGATCGTGGAAAAGTACCACAACCACATCGTCTTTTGTAAAGTGTTCTTTTAATTGCAACAAGCCTTTAATAGCAGCTCCAGCGGAGTTCCCTAAAAACATACCCTCCTTTTTTGCAAGTAATTGTGTGTAAACTGCTGCGTCCTTATCGGTTACTTTAGTAAACCCATCGATAAGATCGAAGTCCACATTTTTAGGTAAAATGTCTTCTCCAATCCCTTCGGTTACGTAAGGATATATTTCATTTTCATCGAAAATACCTGTTTCATGATATTTTTTAAACACCGAACCGTAAGTGTCAATTCCCCAAATTTTAATATTTGGGTTTTGTTCTTTTAAGTATTTACCAACACCAGAAATAGTTCCACCTGTTCCAACACCTACTACAAAATGTGTGATTTTCCCATCCGTCTGTTTCCAGATTTCTGGACCGGTACTTTGGTAATGTGCTTTGGTATTGCTTAAATTATCATACTGATTCACGTACCAAGAATTTGGTGTTTCTTCACCCAAACGTTTGGATACAGAATAGTACGAACGCGGATCTGTTGGTTCTACATTGGTTGGACAAACAATAACTTCTGCTCCAACAGCTTTAAGAATATCCACTTTTTCTTTACTCTGCTTGTCTGCCATTACAAAAATACATTTGTAGCCTTTAACAATGGCAGCAAGAGCCAAGCCCATTCCCGTGTTTCCAGAAGTTCCTTCAATAATGGTGCCTCCGGGTTTTAAACGTCCATCTGCTTCGGCATCTTCAATCATGGTTAAAGCCATTCTGTCTTTTACAGAATTTCCAGGATTAAAGGTTTCGTATTTTGCCAATACCAGACACGGCAAATCTTCTGTGAGCTTATTTAATTTAACCA
>NZ_DATGNO010000001.1:0-3151 GCF_035306705.1 Xanthomarina sp. | reverse complement strand
TTAACGATTGGAAAGAAAAAAAGAACGAACTTGTGAAATAATTTTTTTGAATTCTAACGATGCAAAATAAATCTAAAGCCATTCAGGATTTATACGCCGACGAATTGGCACATTGCTACGGATGTGGAAAGAATAATTCCTTTGGCTATCAGTTGAAAACGTATTTAGTGGGCGATAAAACTATTGCCCATTTTACGTCAGATGAAAAATCCACAGCACTTCCCGGCAGTGTTTACGGAGGTTTGGTGGCTTCTCTTTTTGATTGCCACGGCACAGGTTCTGCCGCAGCCTTTGCTTGTATTGCAGAAAATATTGATCTTGAAAATAATGCAACAATTATTTCTGTAAGATGTGTAACAGCATCGCTTAAAGTTGATTTTAAAGCGCCTATACCAATGGAGCTCAAAGGAAAACCGAAGTATAGAGGGCAGAAAAATCTGGGTAGATATGACACTTTCCGCTGATGGAATTGTTTGTGCAACAGGAGAAATTTTAGCAATAAAACTAAAAGACTAAGCATTTGACTTAATCTTTTAGTTTTATTAATGTTCTCCATATCCTACATCATCCATTTTGCCTTTGAATACCCGAAACTGAATGATAAAATACACAACAACCAAAATCGCTGCAACTATAAACCAACTCAAACCTATTGATAATCCATATTCGTGAGCTGCTACATTATGTACAGTCAGCGAAGGATTTACGCTATTTGTAGAAGGCAACAAGGTCGGAAACAAAGAAGCTATAGTGGTAGCAAAACTGCCGAAAATAAACATAGAAGAAAATAAAAATCCGGTGCTGTCTTTTTTGAATTTGTTAATTCGGAACAAACCGATTAGACCTATTGCTCCAATTATCGGGAATATCCAAAGCCAATAATGCGTTTGCAGATTATTTAAAGGAAAGGGCTTTACATAATGCCATAAACAAGCAGAAGTAACAACTAATGCCAGCAATACGAAATTCAATTTAAAAATCACCTTTTTAAGCCTTTGATTGAGGTCTGTGGATGTTTTAAGTATAATCCAATTAGCCCCGTGAATGGTTAATGTAACAACCGCGACAAGTCCCAATAACAAGGTAAACCAGTCGATAACTCCCTGATGCTCTGCAAGTGGGTCAAACGTAGGATTCCAAAGTGCTAAAAAGAAATAATGAGGTTCATGTGTAGCGACACCATTTTCCACCATCCCGAGATTTACGCCTCTTACTACATTACCTAAAGCGGCTCCAAAAAACAACGCTAACAGAAGACTCGCTATACCAAATGCTTTATCCCAAATAGCTTCCCACATTCGGTTATGCACCTGTCCTCTTAACTCCAATCCCACAGCTCTGAAAATCAACAACCACAAAACCAGCATCAAAGGCAGATAAAAACCACTGAATGCCGATGCATATAGCGTAGGAAATGCAAAAAACAGAACACCACCTGCAGCAATGAGCCACACTTCATTAGCATCCCAGAAAGGACCGATAGCATTGGTTACGGCTTTCTTTTCTTCTTCTGTCTTTGCAAAAAACAAATGCACGATTCCCGCTCCGAAATCATACCCGTCGAGGATAACATAAATCCCCAACATCACCATTAATACAATAAACCAAAATATTTCCATAACCATTTATTTTAATGCCATTTTAGTAGCTTCAGGACCTTTCCGTATGATTTTTAAGACAAGCAAAAGAAAAAGTAGTCCAAGCAGCAAATACAATCCAACAAACCCCAAAAGTGTAAATAACGTATTTCCCGAAGATACGGTAGGCGAAACGCCATCAACCATACGCATCAGATTATAAACAAGCCAGGGTTGCCGTCCTAATTCCGCTGTGTACCATCCTGCCGTATTGGCGATATAAGGAAAAGGAATCATAAACATCAGAATCCACAGCAACCATTTCGTTTTATACAATCTGCCTTTCCAGAGTAAGAAAGATGCAAGTACCATAATTCCGATAAAAATAGTTCCCAAACCAACCATAATATGATAACCATAATACAAACCGGGAACATTAGTAGGATGTATAGATTCATCAAATTCGTTTAATCCTTTAATTTCGGCATCCCAACGCTGATACGTAAGAAAACTAAGTACATTGGGTATAGCGATTTTATTATCCAGTTTTTTATTCTCCATATCGGGCTGACCTATCAAAACGATTTCAGAACCTCCTTTTTCAGTTTCAAAAATACCTTCCATCGCAGCAAATGTTGCCGGCTGGTATTTAACCACATTTTTTGCCGCCCAGTCTCCCGTAGGGAAAGCCAATATGACAGAAGAAATCACCCCAAAAACGACACCGCTTTTTACAAAAATCTTCCCGAAGCGACTGTGCCTGTTGCTCAATAAATAGAAAGCTCCGACCGCTGCTACAAAAAAAGAACTTGTTACCAATGACCCTGCCTGATTATGCAGATAAGATGGCCACAGCCACGGATTGTTAAATAGCGCACTAAAATTGTTCAATACAAACTTTCCGTTTTCTAAAATCTCATACCCTACGGGATGCTGCATCCACGAATGTGTAGCGATAATCAGAAAACCACTTGCCCAAGAACCGAGGAAAACCATCAAACCTGAAAGGAAGTGTAGTTTCTGCCCGAGTAACTTTTCACCAAAAAGAAACATGCCCAGAAAAGAAGATTCTAAAAAGAAGGAGAACATTCCTTCCATTGCCAATGTTTGTCCGATGATGCCTCCGGTAAGCTCAGAGAACTTAGCCCAATTGGTCCCAAACTGAAATTCCATTGGAATACCCGTTACAACGCCCATTGCGAAGTTCAATGCAAATATCTTCATCCAGAATTTAGAAGCATTGTTATAATCTTCATTCTTCGTTCGCAGGAACTTCCATTTAAAATAAACAATCATCAGAGAAAGTCCCATAGTGAGCTGAGGGAACAAATAATGAAAGGTAATCGTAAAGGCAAACTGTAGCCGATTGTAAAGAATCATGTCTTCCATAAGGAATATTTTAAGCGTTTGAATATCAGGTTTTGTTACCGCATATATCCACCTTTTATATGCACCTGCAAATGTATTTCTAAATTACAAAAACGATTGTAACACTTGTTACACAGTATAGAATAAATAGGCATCTAATGATTTTTAGTTTTAATTTTTAGCTCTGTAACAATTGTTACTGCCTG